>DPJL01000118.1 GCA_003543035.1 Micromonosporaceae bacterium
CCGAGGCCGATTCCCCTGGCGTGTTAAGCAAAATCGAGGTGGTCGAGCCACCGTACATGGCGCCGTAGTAGATTCCGGCGAACATGATCAAGGTACCGGTCGGATCGTCGAGCTTGAGCGCGACGGGCAGTAGCAGGGCGATGGTGAGCGCGGGCCCGATGCCCGGCAGCACACCGACCAGGGTACCGATCGTGACGCCGATCGCCGCGTAGAGCAGGTTCTCCGGCGTCAGCACCGTCGCAAACCCGTGCAACAGCTCATTCATAGTGGTAGCACTCCAGCGGGCAGGACGATCCCGAGCATGCGGGTGAAGGAGAGGTAGATCGCGAGCGACAGTCCAATCGCGACGGACATGTCGCGCACTATCACCTCACGATAAGGACGCGTGCTGAGCAAGCGGGCCGCTATGAGGATGAAGACAGCGGTCGACAGGACGTAGCCGACGACGGTGTACTTAAGCACAACGGCGTAACCGATCAGCGCCGCCAGGAGCAGGAAAGGCGTCCGCCACCGGACTTTCTCCGTTGCCTGCGCATTCCGGAGCTGGCCAAGGAAATACGCCAGAGCCACTGCGACCCAGATGCCGGTCACGATGATCGGGGCAAGCGTTGGCCCGCCAAGGACTACACCGCTTTCGCGTCCGGCGGAGAGAGCCTGAAGAAAGAGTGCCACTCCCCCGATGAGAAGCACACCGCCCGCGATCAGGGATCCGCGCCGGCGAGGACCGGGGGCGGCCGGAGCCGCCCCCTCATCCACGGTGCTCATTACCCCAGGCCGATCTCGGTGAGCACAGCCTTGATCCGCACCGACTCGGCGTCGAAGAAGCTCTTCGCCTCATCGCCGGACTTGTAGAAGTCCTGCCACTTCTTGTCGGTCAGGGTCTGCTTCCACTGCGCTGACGAGTGCAGCTTGTCTATCATCGCGATAACGGCTTTGCGCTCGCCGTCGCTGATGCCGGGCGGGGCCACGATGCCGCGCCAGTTCAGCAGATCCAGGTCATAGCCGGATTCCTTGATGCTCGGCGCAGGCGTACCAGCACCGGCGTCCTCACCCTTCACGCTCGAAACCGCAAGCGCCCGAACGGTTCCGGCCTTCACCAGATCGGCGAACTCGCTCGTGCTGGAAACCGCGACGCTCACGTCACCGGAAAGCAGTGCCGCCTTGGTCTCGCCGCCACCGGAGTAGGCGATGTACTGCTTCGCCACCGTTTTCGCGTCGGCACCCCCGGCCTTTGCGAGCAGCCCCACCAGAATCTGGTCGGTGCCACCGGCCGAGCCGCCACCCCACTTGACCGAGGTCGGGTTGGCCTTCACCTCGTCCACGAGTTGCTTGAGCGAGGTGTATTTGGAGTCGTTGCGTACCACGATGACCTCGGATTCGGCGGTCAGCGTGGCGATCGGGGTGGTCTTGGTCAGGTCCACCGGCGACTTGTTGGTGACCACACCGCCGACCATCACCAGGCCGGTGACCATGAGCTGGTGCGCGTTGCCCTGGTGACTCGTGGCCAGCTCCGCCAGGCCGATGGTGCCGGCCGCCCCGGTCACGTTACGAACCTCGGCGGACTGTCCATTGAGGAGACTGGCCTCCTGCAACGCTTTCTGCAGCGAGCGGGCTGTGGTGTCCCAGCCGCCACCGGCTCCGGCCGGAGCCATGATCTGAAGTGTCTTGGTGGGATAGGCCACCGCCACGCCCGTGGGCGTGTTCGAGTCGCCGACTGACTGTTCCGCGCATCCGGCCGCGGCAACGAGCACGACCGCACCGGCAAGTATCCGTTTGAGCATGATATTCAGTGCTCCTGTCACGTAAATATGGCAAGCGTGTTACGCACCATGCCCCAGCTACGTGACCCCGGTCACGCTTGTGAATGCAGAGGGCTTATTGGTCTTTTTGGTCCCGCTCGACGTCGTGCCGCTCGTCGCGCCCTCCGTCGCGCCGGAACGCCCATGCCTCATGCCATACGTGCGGGTAGACACCGCAGGTGAAGTAGGTGATCGGGCCCTTGATCGGCCAGCGCTCATAGTCGTGGTAGAGCAACCACACCGGCGCAATGGTGAACAGGACGTAGTTGAGTCCGACCAATGGCAGATAAAGCGGTCCGAGGACTCGCGCCTGAAACACATGGACATCTTCGTGCCGGCGTAAGGCTGGGGTCGCGCCCGCCACGACCGGGCCGATGGTCATCGCATAGTGCCGGTTGAGCCGCTCGACGATGTGGATCTGTCCACTGTGGAAGGTTGAGTCGCGATCTATGGAGTGCCGCATTGCCAGGTGTAGCAACAGGTACAGGGAACCCGCCACGGTGTTGGGCAGGCTCCAGGTGTGATCGATCACGAAGAGCGCCAGCCCGCGACGGGAGCGCGGATATGCCCTCGCCGCCCAGCTGGCACCCCAGAAGACGGCGAGGAGCAGACCCATTCCGGCTATCAGCTCATGGATGGTCGTTCTCATCGCGCTCGGCGTCGGCCTTGGTGTGGTGCACCGTGCCGGGGCGGTGATCCGGCGGGCCATAGAGAGTGATGATCCGCAGCGGCACATTGCCGGTGTTGATGAAGTTGTGCCGGGTACCCTGCGGAACCATCGCGCAATACCCAGCCCGGAACGTCCGGCGCTCGCCCTCGAGCACCGAGTCGCCGCTGCCCTCCACGGCGAGCAGCACCTGATCGTTGCCTTCGTGCACCTCCTCGCCGATCTCCTCGCCCGGTTTCAGCATCATGATCACAAGCTGGGTGTGCTTCGCGGTGCCCAGCACCCGGCGAAAGTCGTCACTGCCACGAACCTCGGCGAAAATGTCCCCAAAGTAGTGCCCGTTGTCAGTGGTCATACCTCGACGCTAGGCGATAGCGCCCGGCGATGCCCGGAGATCTTCTCGAGCAGGTGCTGATATTGGTTGCTCAGCAATTGCATCTGCTCCTCGACTCCGCGAGCGTGATCCTGCAGCAGGGCGAGCCGGTCGGGCAGCGTCTGCTCGCCACCCCGGGCCAGCTCCGCATAACGGCACATCTGAGCGATCGGCATGCCCGTGTCGCGCAGGCATCGCAGCACCCCGAGCCAGCCGAGATCGTCATCGGTGAAGGCCCGCCTGCCCCCGGAGGTGCGATCGATGTCGGCCAGCAGCCCGATCTTCTCGTAGTAACGCAGAGTGTCCATCGTGAAGCCGCTTTTCAAAGCAGTTTCGGCAGGGGTGTACCGGGTCATGCCGCCCAAAGTACTTGACCTGGAGCGCACTCCAGGTTGGAGGGTGGTACCCATGACTAAAACAAGGACTCTGGGCCGAAGCGGCATCGAGGTCAGCGCGTTGGGGATGGGCTGCTGGGCGATCGGCGGCCCATGGTCGCAAGGCGATCAGCCGCTCGGATGGGGCAAGGTCGACGACGACGAGTCGATCCGCACCGTACACCGAGCCCTGGACCAGGGCGTGACCTTCTTCGACACGTCAAGCAACTACGGCGCCGGGCACAGCGAACGTGTGCTGGGCAAGGCCTTGGCCGGTGTCCGGGACAGGGTGGTGATCGCGAGCAAGTTCGGTTACACCTTCGACGAAGCCACCAAACGTGCCACCGGTGAGGACGCCAGCGAGGCCTATCTGCGAAGCTGCCTGGACGATTCGCTACGCCGGATCGACACCGACTACATCGACCTCTATCAACTGCACCTGGGCGGTCTGCCGATCCCCCAAGCGCTCGACCTGATTGGCCCGCTTGAGGATCTCGTGGCGCAGGGGAAGATCCGTGCGTACGGATGGAGCACGGACGACCCGGAGCGAGCCGCAGCCTTCGCCGCCGCGGGCCGCCACTGCACCGCGATCCAGGTCGATCTCTCCCTGCTGCGCGACAACGCCGCGATGGTCGAGGTGTGCGAGAAGCAGATTCAGGCCGGGATCAATCGCGGCCCGCTCGCGATGGGACTGCTCAGCGGCAAGTATCAGCAGGGCCTGACGGTCGGCTCGGACGACATTCGAGGCCGGGCTCCGGAGTGGCTGTCGTTCTTCAAGGACGGCGTTGCCGTGCCGGAGTGGGCCGCTCGCGTGGAAGCCGTGCGCGACGTGCTCACCTCAGGCGGGCGGACCCTGGCTCAGGGCGCCCTGGCGTGGCTGTGGGCCCGGAGCCCCATGATGGTCCCCATCCCCGGCTGCCGCACCGTGGCACAGGCCGAGGAGAACGCCGGCGCCATGGCCTTCGGCCCCCTGTCCCCCGCCGAGTTCACCGAGGTGGAGCTTCTTGCGCGTCGATCATGAACTTAAGGTCTTGCTCGACGGCGTGTCGGTGTTCCCAGCGTCTTGATCGACGCGGGGGCGATCCGGCAGTCGGTGTTGGGTGACTGGCACAAAACAGCCGGTCACCCAACACCGACTACGATCGCCGCATGCGCTGGTCCGAGCTTCACATTCCCACGCTGCGCGAAGACCCCGCCGGGGCCGACGCCGTCAGCCACCGGCTGCTCCTGCGAGCCGGGTACATCCGTCAGCTCATGGCCGGGCACTATTCCCTGCTCCCGCTCGCGGTAAGGGTACGAGCGAAGATCATCGACATCATCCGCGAGGAGATGGCCGCGGCCGGTGCGCAGGAGTTCCTGATGCCGACCATGCAACCGGCCGAGCTGTGGCAGAAGAGCGGTCGCTGGGACATGATCGGCGACGAGATGTTCCGGTTGCGCGACCGCAAGGGCGCCGAGATCGCGCTGGGCATGACCCACGAGGAGATCTTCACCGACCTCGCCCAGGAGTTGCGGTCATATCGCGAGCTTCCCCAGACCTGGTACCAGTTCCAAACCAAGTTCCGCGACGAGCCCCGGCCCAAGAGCGGCCTGATCCGGGTGCGCGAATTCACGATGAAGGACGCGTACAGCTTCGACCTCGACGAAGCCGGCCTGGATCGCAGCTTCCAACGGCAGAAGGAGGCCTATCACCGCATCTTCGAGCGGCTTGGCATTCCGGCGATCGCGGTCGAGGCGTCCAGCGGCATCATGGGCGGGTCGGATTCGGTGGAATTCATGTGCCCGACCGAGGCCGGCGAAGACCTTGTGGTGCATTGCGAATGCGGCTACGCGGCGAATGTGGAGAAGGCGACCTCCCGCCTCGACCCGATTGCCGACGAGGACGGTGTGCTCGAACCCTTTGACACGCCCGATGCGCGCACGATCGAAGACCTCGTGCAGCAGTACAACGTTGCCGCGCAACGGCAAGTCAAGACCCTCGTCTACGTCGTGGACGACCAGCTCACCCTCGTACTGATGCGCGGCGATCACGGTCTGGTGGAGCAGAAGCTCATCGACGCGAGACGAGCGGTGAATATCCGGCCCGCCCAGCCGGACGAGATCCAGGCAGCTCTTGGCGCCTCGCCCGGCAGCCTCGGCGGCGTCGGCGTCAAGGACCTGCCGATCGTTGCTGACATTGCCTTGCGGGGGCGCAAGAACATGGCCACGGGTGCGAACCGTGACGGGGTACACCTAAGCGGGGTTGATTTGGAACGCGACATCCTCGTTGGGCAGTGGGCCGATCTGCGCGAGGTGGTCGAAGGTGAGCCCTGCGCCCGCTGCGGTTCTCCGCTCAGCGTGTTGCGGACTGTCGAGATTGGACACATCTTCAAGCTCGGTTACAAATACGCCGAGGCGCTCGGAGTCAGCGTGCTCGGCCCGGACGGTGAAAGGGTCAAGCCCGTCATGGGCTGCTACGGCATCGGAGTGGAGCGAACGCTCGCCTCGGTCGTGGAAACCCATCACGACGATAAAGGCATCGTCTGGCCGGTTTCGGTGGCCCCGTTCCAGGTGGCGATCGCACAGCTCGGTGACACACCCGAGGTGGTCGAGGCGGCCACCGAGCTTTATGAAGCCTTGCGCGCCAAGCGAATCGAGGTCATCCTCGACGACCGGGCTGAGCGGCCGGGCGTGAAGTTCAGCGACATCGAGCTCGTCGGCATCCCTTACCGCGTCACCATAAGCGCGCGAGGCCTGGCGAATGGCACTGTCGAAATCACCGACCGTGCCGCCCGCCAGACCTCACACGTCCCTGTAGCCGACGCCCCCACCCACCTCGCGCCACCTTCGTAGGCCGCAAGTCCACAGGAGTTGCTGCTAAGACGACGGTCATAACAGCAACTCCTGTGGAGTTGCGCCAATGGGAGTGACCCAGCTATCCGACGTGGACGGCCGCCGGGCCGGTGGGCAGATCGCTCTTGCGGGCGTTGATGACGATCGCCGCGACGATCGCCGCGATCACCATCATGCCCGCGCTCCAAGCGAAGACCACCTTGCTGCCATGGACGAGTCCCTCGGCCGCGACCAACGGAGTCGGCGGCAGATGACTGGCCACATAGCCGGTCACAGCCGTGGTGTAGAAGGTGTTCAGCAGGGCGACGCCAAGTGAGCCGCCGACCTGCTGGGTGGCGTTGAGCGTCGCGCTCGCCGCACCCGCGTCATGCTCGGGCACACCGACCAGGGCCAGGTTGGACAGTGGTACGAAGACGAAGCCCATGCCCAGCCCCAGAATCAGCTCGCCCGGCAACACGGTGGACCCAAAGCTGGACGTGACCTCTATCCGGGTCAGCAAAAGCATTCCGGCACTTGCGAGCACAGCACCAACCACCATCAGCGGCTTGGAACCAAATCGTGGCACCAGATTGCTGGCCAGACCCGCCGCGATGAATACACCCGCGGTGACCGGCAGCGACGCCATACCCGCTTCCAAAGGCGTGTACTGCAACACGATCTGGAAGTAGTAGGTGAGGAAGAAGAACGATCCGAACATCGCCGCACCGATGAGCATCGAAGCCAGGTAGGACCCGCCACGGGTGCGGTTGAACAGAATCCGCAGCGGCAGCAACGGGTGGCTCGACTTCATTTCGATGAACACGAAGACCGCCAGCAGCGCCAGACCGGCAAGGATGAAGCCGCGCGCCTCCCACGAACCCCAGCCCTTGCCGGGCTCGGCGGCCTGCGTGAAGCCGTACACCAGTGACACCAGACCCAGCGTGGCGGTAACCGCACCGGGAACGTCATAGCGCGTGTTGCCCTGCGCCTTGCTTTCTGGCACCAATGGCACCGCCAGCACCACCGCGAGCAGCGCGAAGGGGACGTTTACCAGCAGGCACCAACGCCAGTCGGCATATTCGGTGAGCGCACCACCGAGCAGCAGGCCGACTGCCGCGCCACCACCCGCGATCGCGCCGTACACGGCGAAAGCCTTGGCCCTCTCCTTGGCTTCGGTGAACAACACAGTCAGCAGGGCAAGGCCGGCCGGAGCCAGCAGCGCGCCGAAGACACCCTGAAGTGCCCTGGCCGCAAAGAGCAATTCGCCTGTCTGGGCCACACCGCCCAGCGCCGAAGCGATGGCGAAACCGATTGAGCCGACGATGAAGGCGCGCTTGCGACCCCAGTAGTCGGCTACGCGTCCGCCCAGCAGAAGCAGTCCACCGAAGGCCAGTGTGTAGGCGGTGACCACCCACTGACGGTCGGCGTCGGAGATGCCGAGATCCTGCTGGGCCTGCGGAAGCGCGATGTTGACGATGGTTACGTCGAGCACGACCATCAGCTGCGCGATGGCCAGCACCATCAATGCCAGCCAGCGGCGCGGATATTGGGTGGTAGTCACAACACCCGAGGCTATTGCGGCAGATCTTGAAACCACGAAGCCTTGAGATGTGGATCACGTAGTCAGCAGGACGACACTGGCTTCATCTCGGTGACCGCTTCGATGCTCACCTTGACCAAGCCCTGGCTGGTCTCGAGCCACAGGAATCCCGCGGGAGCACCGGAAACCCAGGTGCCACAGGCCGAATCCCCTTGCGAATTCTTGACTTCGACCTTGCCACCGTCGGCCCCTTCGGGCCACCAGCCGGCGGCACCGGCCAGCACCATCATGGCGATTGAGACGAAGGTCATCCGAATGCCGCCCTTGAGCCGGCCCTCCGCGTTGGCAGGCATCTCCGCGGAGGCGGAATACATGGGAAACGCCACGCCTCCCACCATCCAGGTGGAGACCAGTGAGGAGAGGAAGGCGAGTACCGCCATGCCGCCCGACCACCAATCCAGCCACGCCGGGCCGGTTGAGGTCTCCCCAACCTGAAGAACACCACAAAGTCCAATGAAACCCATCACCGCAAGCTGAATGTTGTGCCAGCCCTTGGCTGACTCAGCTAACGGACTGGCGGGTAAACCGTCTGGTTGCATGCACGAGATAATGGGGACTATGTGCCGAAGCATCAAGACCCTGCGACCGCCGTTTGAAGAGGTCGTGACGGAAGAGGACTATCACGCTGCCGCATTGCAGTACGTGCGCAAAGTGTCGGGTTTCCGCAAGCCCGCAGCGCACAACGCGGAGGCTTTTGAACACGCCGTCGCGGTCATCACCGCCGCGACCGCTGAGCTAATGGCCACGCTGGAAGTAAGGCGCTAGCGACCCAGCGGTAACATCGCCGAGTGCGACCCCTCGTGCTCCTTAGTGTCACCATGCTCACCATCTCGCTGACGGCCGCGTCCTGTGATGACGCTCCCGAAGTGACAATGGCCCAGGTTGGGCTTTCGACCGTCACGGAGGTGGTCGAAGCCCCGGCGTCAGTGACCGCGCGAGCGGCGACGGCCCTGACCTCCCCTGCCAACGGAACCCTTGCCTCGCTCAGTGTGAAGCCGGGAGCCACTGTCGAGAAAGGACAGACGCTTGCCGTCATCGACTCACCTGAGGCGCAGAGCCGGCTGACGCAGGCAACTCAGGCCCTGCAAGCGGCGAAGTCGAGTCAAGGCGGTGGCGGCAAGGTCAACCTTGGTGGCGTCCAGACGAAGCTGGATCAGGCCGCGGCAAACGCCTTCGCGCACGCCCGCTCGGCCGCGGAGACCATCGCCGCCCCTGAGCTCAAAGCGAAGGCGCTCGCCGAGATCGCCGCCGCAGAAGCCCAATACAACACCGTTTCGACGGGTACCTGGCAAACGATCAAAGCCGTGGAACGTGGCATAGCCTCCCTGACGAGCGGCCTCAAAGCGCTTGGGGCGGCTCAGATCATGCAGGCGCAACAGGCATACGATCTCGCCAAGGCAACCGTGGACGCGTTGACACTCAAGGCTCCCATCAGCGGAGTCGTGCAACTGGGCGGCGCGGCAAGCGCGCCTTCCGCTCCAACGGACATCGGCAGTCTCCTTGGCGGACTGACCGGCGCCCCAACCAGCACGGGTGGTTCCACCGCGGGTGTGGCAGGGACCGTGGCCGTCGGCTCGCCGGTCAGCTCCGGCACCGCGATCGTGACCATTGTGGACACTTCCGAGCTGGGCCTGGTGGCCGAGGTCGACGAAACCGATGTCCTGCTGGTGAAGCCGGGCATCAGTGCCGAGGTCGAGCTCGATGCCGCACCTGGAGCGAAACTCACCGCCGATGTCACCGCGATCGACGTCCTGCCCACGGCCAACAGCCGTGGAGCGGTGGCGTACAAGGTGCACCTCGTGCTCGCGAGCTCCGAGGTCACTCCGCGACCGGGGATGAGTGCCCTGGTGCGACTCAAGGTTCGCGAGGCGTCCAACACCGTCTCGGTGCCCGCCGCGGCTGTGTTCAGTGCCGACGGCCAGGACACGGTGTGGGTCAAGAGCACCGACGGCAAGGCGGTCAAGAAGCGGGTCAAGGTCGGTGTCTCCGGGCGGGATGTGCTGCAGGTCGTGGAAGGCCTGCGCGAAGGCGAATGGATCGTCGTCCGCGGCGCGGACAAGGTCCAGGAAGGCAGCCAGCTGCCGTGATCGAGGCCGTGAACGTGGAGCGCAGCTACCAGCTCGACGGGGTCAGCGTCGCCGCACTGCGGGGCGTCTCGCTCACCATCGAGTCCGCCGACCACGTCGCCATCATCGGCCCCTCCGGCTCGGGGAAGTCGACCCTCATGCACTTGCTGGGCGCGCTTGACCGTCCGACGAAGGGCAAGCTGTTGATCGACGGCCACGACATCGCCACGCTCAACGCACCCGAGATGGCGCGGCTGCGCAACGAAACCATCGGCTTTGTGTTCCAAGCGTTCCACCTCCTTTCCCGGACTACAGCGCTGGATAATGTTGCGCTACCACTGGTTTATCGCGGCCTGGGCGCTCGTGAGCGCCGCAAGCGAGCGCAGGCGACCTTGGAACGCGTCGGGCTCGGGCATCGCGTGGGACACCGGCCCAACCAGATGTCCGGCGGCGAACAGCAGCGCGTGGCGATCGCGCGGGCATTGGTCACCGAGCCCAAGGTGCTGCTGGCCGACGAGCCCACCGGCAACCTCGACTCGGTCACCGGCGTTGCCGTGCTTGAGTTGCTGGAGGAGCTCAATCGCGAGTCCGGCGTTGCCATCGTGATCGTGACGCACGACCGTGATGTGGCGAGCCGGGCCAGCCGCCAGGTGGTCATGCGCGACGGGGTGATCGTCCAATGAGACTTGCCGAAGCGTGGCGGGTGGCACTGGACGCCTTGCGCGCCAATCGAATGCGCAGCGGGCTGACCATGCTCGGGATGGTCATCGGCGTGGGTGCGGTGGTGGTGCTTGTGGCGCTTGGGACTGGTACCAAGAACACGGTTGAAGCCCAGGTCGAAGGCCTCGGCTCCAATCTGCTGATCGTGGTGCCCGGGCAGGTCAACTTCGGCGCGGCACCAACACTGTCCAGAATGGACAATAGCGACCTCGACGCGGTGGTCCGCATCGTCGGCGATCGCGAGCGGGTGACCGCCAGCCTGAGCTCCGGCGAAACCGTGCGGGCGGGCAACGCCTCCACTTTCACCACGGTCAACGGGGTGCTGGAGTCCACGCCCAAGGTCTTCCTGCGCGACCTGGGCAGCGGGAGCTACCTGACTCGCACCGATGTGGACACCGGCCGCCGCGTCGCGGTGCTCGGGTCGAAGGTGGCGCGCGAGCTTTTCGGCGACCGTAACGCGGTCGGTCAGCAGGTCACCATCGCTGGGGTGCGATTCCGCGTGGTCGGAGTATTCGCGCCGCTCGGGCAGAGCCTCGGCGTCGACCGCGACAACGAGGTGCACATGCCGATCACCACAGCGCAGCGCCTCTTCGGCACCGGCCGCGTGGACGCCTTCGCAGTCAAGGCACCCGATCGTGAAACCATTGCCGCACTTGCCGATCGGCTCACCGACGAGCTGCGCCGGCGCCATCCGGACACTGAGTTCAGTGCGGTGACCCAGGAGCAGATTTTGGGAGTACTGGGTGACATCCTCGGCATTCTCACCACCGTGCTCGCCGCCATCGCCGGCATTTCACTGCTGGTAGGCGGGGTCGGCGTCTCCAACATCATGCTCGTCTCGGTCAGCGAGCGGACGCGTGAGATCGGTCTGCGCAAGGCTGTCGGGGCCAGACCACGCGACATCGGCTTGCAGTTTCTCCTGGAGGCTGTGCTGCTGACCACGGTCGGCGGGCTCGCCGGGATGGCTCTCGGCGTGTCAGCCGCCTACGTCACCGCTGCGGTGAGCCCGGTCCCGGCGACGGTGACCTGGTGGTCCATGGCGCTCGCGTTCGGCGTATCAGCCGCGGTGGGCATCATCTTCGGCGTGGTTCCAGCACAGCGGGCCGGCAAGCTCGATCCGGTGGTGGCGCTGCGATCAGACTAGAATCCTCACATGCTTCGCGCTTTCTTCGGCCGCCACAAGTCGGCCTCCACCTGGGCCAGAAATATCCTCCACGAGGCGGCCGCGGTCCTCGACCTGAAGATTCTCACTGTTCACGTGGACGGGCAGTGGGCCGACTATCCGACCCTGGGCGACATGGTCCAGGCCAAGCGGCCTGACATTCTCATCATGACCCGGCCGCTGCAGAAGGACATCGAAACGTTGCCGCCGATGCGGGCGGTGCACCTCATCCGCGATCCGCGCGACATCGTGGTGTCCGGATACTTCAGTCACCGCAACAGCCATCCCGAGGTCTTCGGCGGCGTTGCCTGGCCGGAGCTGATCGAGCATCGCCGGCATCTGCTGCAGGTCGACAAGGAAACCGGGATGGAGGCCGAGATCGAGTTCAGCTCGCTGTTCCTGGATCCCATGGCGAGCTGGAACTACGACAATCCGAGCATCTTCGAAGTACGGATGGAGGAGATGATCGCCGACCCGGAAGGCATGTGGCTGCGCGTCTTCACCCATCTAGACATGCTCGGCACCGACGGCTTCGGCAAGCTGGCCGCGGCAAAGTGGAATCTGGCCAATCGCCGCGGAAAGCCTTGGGCGGCAAAGTATCTGCGCAAGGTGCTCCCCCACGTCCCCCTGCGCAAGCTTCCGCCTGCCTACATTCCCAACGTGCTGGATCGCTTCTCCTTCACCAAGCTTTCCCGCTCCGGGCGCAAACCGGGTGAGGTCGACGAGAACAGCCACTACCGCAAGGGTGTCGCCCGGGATTGGGAGAACCACCTGACCGCCCGGCATCTCGAGGTCTTCCGCGAGCGCTACGGCGATCTGGTCGAACGCCTGGGATATCACTGATACCACTAGTCTTCGTTGACCCGCAACGCTTTCTCCGCCACGTCCAACGCGTCGCGGCACTCCTGCGCGGTTTCGGCAACCGCGGTGGCGAAAGCAATCCGGCCGTTCACCGTGCCTTCCGGCGGTGGCGACTTGACCGTGCCGAGCTCGGGCAGCAACGCCAATTTGTCGATGGCGGCAGGCATTCCGACCGCACCGAAGTCGAATTCGATCGACCTGATGACCGTCTGGATCTCCTTCGGATAGAAGAAACGCACCGCCGCCACGAGCTTGCGATCTGGCTGGATCTCTGGTGCGCGGTCGCAGGCCACCGCCGAAGCGGCAAGGCCGGTGTCCACGCCGGATGCACAGAACCCGAGATAGGGGATCATGTCACCGCCCAGCCTGCCGTTCACCTCGATAATCTTCGGGCCGTCCGCGGTCAGCATGATCTCGGTATGGGTGATCCCGTCGGTGAAACCGAGTGCCTTATGCGTGTCCCTCAGCAGCCTCAACAGCTCCGGGTCCTGCAGCAGTGGGTCATCGGCGTAAACGTAGTGCCCGACCTCGATGCAGTAGGGCGGATAGCCGATCTCCTTGTGCGCCAGGCAAAGCGGGAACAGCTCGCCCCGATGGACCGCAGTGTCGACACTGATCTCCTCGCCGGAGACGAACTCCTCCAACAGAATCGTCGCCCGCCAGCCCGCGATGCCGGCGTGCTTGATACCGCTGATGTATTCGAAGGCCGGCGGCAATTCGGCCGCGGTGTCCACCTTGAGCACGCCGTGGCTCAGCGCCAGATCGGTGGGCTTGAGGATCACCGGGTAGCCGAGGCGATCCGCCTCTGCCAAAGCTTGTTCGACGGTCTCGACCCGGATCGACTGCGGCTGCGCCACGCCCGCGGCCGCAAGTGCTTGGCGGGTCAGGTGTTTGTCGCGGCATCGCGCGGTGGCCTGCGGGTCACCGGGCAGGTCGAGCGCCTTCGCGACCTCGGCAGCCTGCGGTATCCGGGCTTCGTCCCAGCACAGTACCCCCGAAATGTCTTCCAGATCCTGCGCCGCCTTGACCATCGCGTCGACGTCACCGGTATCCACCCGGGTGAAACCGTCGATGTAGTCCAACTCCCAGGACGGGGCGGCCACCACGAACATGTGGACGCGGTAGTGCGGGGTGATCGAGCGGAGCAGATATTCCCGGAATTCCCGTTTCCCCGTCCGGATGATGAGTAGGAGCGGTCGCATGTGGATGATTGTGGGGCCGGTCGCCCAGCCCCACAATCATCCTTGTGACTGCCTGACTAGAGAGTCAGGGTCCAGCTGTCGATGTAGCCGGTGTCGATGGAAGCGGCGTCCTGTACCCGCAGGGTCCAGGTGCCGTTCTTTGCTTCGCTCGACAGGTTCACCGTGTACGTGGTGTTGATGTTGTCGGTGCTGCCGCCGGCCCGGTTGTGCAGCACGTAGGCCGTGCCGTCGGGGGCGATCAGCGAGACGATCAGGTCACCGATGTAGGTGTGGACAATGTGCACCTCAACCTTCGAGGTCGCCGACGCGTTGCCGCTGCAGCCGGAGATCGCGATGGTGCTGTTCACGGTGGTGTTGTCCGGGATGGTGACATTCGTGCCGTTGGTACCCGTGCAGGCCGGCGTGCCGCCGCCGCCCAGGTTCAACGTCCACGTGTCGATCGTTCCGACGTCGGCCGCTGCCGCATCCTGCACCCGCAGTTTCCAGGTGCCGTTGTTGGCCTCGCTCGACAGGTTCACCGTGTACGTGGTGTTGATGTTGTCAGCGCTGCCGCCGGTCCGGTTGTGCAGCACGTAGGCGCTGCCATCCGGGGCGATCAACGAGACGATCAGGTCGCCGATGTAGGTGTGAATGATGTTGACCGCGACAGTCGAGGTCGCCGAGCCGTTGCCGGTGCAGCCGGAGATGGTGATGTTGCTCTCCACTGTGGCGAGGTCGGGGATCGCGACGTCGTTGCCGTTGGTACCCGAGCAGCCCGGAGCGCCGTTGATCGTCAGCGAGTAGGTGGTCGAGTGGTCGGCAGCCGTGCCGTCACCGTTGATGGTGATCGGGTAGGTGCCGGCCGCGGCCGAACCCGTGGTGCTGATGGTCATCGTGGAGTTGGCGCCCGAGGTGATCGAGGATGGGCTGAAGCTCACCGTCACGCCCGCGGGCGCGCCGGTGGCGGAGAGCCCGACCGTCTGCGGAGCGCCGACCGTGGTGGTCGTGCTGACCGTCGCGGTGAGCGAGCCGCCGGGGTTCGTCGCGCCGGAGGTCGGCGACACGGCAATGGAGAAGTCCTGTGTCGGAGCCTCGTTGACGACGAAGAGCAGTTTGTTGGGTGATCCGGTCCCGGGGTTGGTCACCACGTTGTTGGTGGCGTTGTTCACCAGGAAGTCACGGACCTGCTGCGGGGTGAACCCGGGGTTGGCCGAGGCCACCAGCGCCGCCGCACCGGCCACGTGTGGAGTCGCCATCGACGTGCCGCTAATGGTGTTGGTCGCGGTGTCGT
>DPJL01000468.1 GCA_003543035.1 Micromonosporaceae bacterium
TGGCCTCGAGCACCTTCTGCGCGGCGATCGTCGTCCCACCCGCCACGGCGATCTCGGCCCCGGTGGGTATGAAGGCGGTAGCGGCGAAGACCGCGATCATCAGGCACAGACCGAGTGCGTTGACCGCGTAGGCGCTGGCCTTCGCCGCGAAAAGCTTGTTGGCCGACTCGGTGCGGACCAACTCCAGTACCCCGCGCTGCCAGTCGCGCACCATCCGGTCTGTCCGCTCGTCGATGTCAGGGGATGCTTCGGCAAGGTTCAGGCCGCCGTGCGCCGCTAACAGCGCGGCTCCGGCTGGATGCGCACGCCAGGCTGTGGCCGCCTGCTCGGCCGCGTCAGCCGCCGCACCATGGACAAAGGTCACCAGCCCGGACTCCAGCGCCGACTTCAGCTGATCGGTGGGGCGGGGACGGCCGGACACCGCGCTGACGATCCGGTCGCGCAGTCGCCCAACCCGCGCTTGCAGGCCACGCATGAACTCGCCGGTGCCGACCAGTTCCTGCCACCGGGCAAGCACCTCTCCGCGAAACAGCAGACCATCGCGAACCCCATGGTCGATAGCGCCTTCCGCATCCCGGTAGGCGCTGTCGACTGTCTTTCCGAGCGCCGCGACTGCCTCAGCTTGGGCATCCGCTTGTGCAGCCAGCCGATCCGCTGACGGGACGAGGGCTGCCAGGGCGCCATCGACGGTTTGCCGGACGACGGCCGCTCGCGCACTCGCTGATTGGGCAAGAGACTCGAGCCAATCCCGCAACCCGGCGATGGCCTGCTCAGGCAGTAGCCCGTGCTCGTCAAGAGCTCGTTCGGAGACCACGAACATGCGGACATTGCCCAGGCCGTGCTCGGCGAGCATCTCGGTCAGATGTGGGGTCACCTCATCATCGGCACCGGAAGGGACCCGATTGAGGATGATGGCAACCGAGGTGCCACGGTCACGTGCTTCATGGAGCAGCTCCCAGGGCACCGCATCGGCATACCGCACCGCCGTGGTGACGAAGAGCCAGAGGTCAGCGGCCGCAAGCAGTTGCTCGGCCAGGACTCGGTTGGTCTCCTCGACCGAGTCGATGTCCGGTGCGTCCAGCAGTGCGAGCCCTGGGCTGAGCACCGGCATCGGCACGATGACCAGGCCACTCCCCTCCAGCCCGGCCGTGTTGGTACGGCCGAGGTTTGGCAGCAGATTTGCCTGCGTGAACCACGCGGCATCACCGGGATTGCACACCAGCACCGGTGCTCTCGTGGTCGGCCGTCTTGCGCTGGCCACACTGACCGGGGCTCGCACAAGGCTGTTGACGAGAGTCGATTTCCCCGCGCCGGTCGAGCCTCCCACGACGGCCAATAGCGGCGCATCCAGCCGGGCCAGCCTGGGGATCAGGTAGTCGTCAAGCTGGCCGGTGGTAGACCTGGCCAGGCTCCTAGCCGCTTCGGCTCCCGGCAACGACAAGGGATAGCGCAGGTCGGCCAGCACGTCGCGCAGCTGCACCAGGGGGCCCGTCACGGTCATGTATCCAGCATGGCGGAAGCTCGCGCGAAGGTCGCAGAAATCTTGAGCTCGACATGGAACGCGATCGCGAACCAATTACGTGTCGTTCTCCGGGAGTGTTCGCATTCCTTTCGGGCAAAGGACGGTCTATGGGGCAGTTATGGCGCAGGCGCAGCGTGCTGGCAGCCGGGATCGTCGGTGTTGCCGCGGCCGGGGTGGCCTCTGGCGCTTGGATAGCCTGGCGGCCCGCCTCGACCTCAGCTGCTCCCACCGGGCTTCCGCCAGCCACCGCGACCATTTACCCGGCAGACGCTCGTCGACGTGCGTTCGCCGGCGAACGAAAAGACGTCTTCGTGGTACCGGTTGCGGCCGGGTTCGGTGGTTAGCGCGACTTGACACCCAGTCGGCCGACCAAGGGCACGAATCTGCCTACCCTGCTCGCATAGCGGCCATACTCGGCGCCGTGCAGGCGCGACAGGTAGGGCTCCTCGACGAGGCGGACCTGCATCTCAACCGCGGCCAGCAACGCCATAAACCCAAGCACCGCAACGATATTGCCGACCATGAGCGTCAGCCCCGCACTGGCCACCAGGAAGGCGGTAAAGATGGGGTTGCGGGCCAGGGCGAATGGCCCGCCTATCACGAGAGCGGTCTTCTCGCTTGGGTCGACGCCGATGCGCCACGAATTGCCCATGGCCAACTGAGCGGCTGCCGTGGCAGCTATGCCTACTACGGCTAGCGCAATGCCGGTCCACTGCCACGCGGGTCTGTCCAGAAACGATAGAGGCTTCAACCCGGCCATTCCGGCAATGGGCCCGGCTCCGCTCAGGGCGATCGCTGCCACAAAGGCGATTTTGGCCCACCAGCGCAGCGAGCCGGCGGGTCCGGCGTCCATGCGAAGGCCGGTGTCGCCCGTGCGACGCCACTGGACGAGAGTGCGGGCGCCTATCGCCACCGCGGCGAACAGGACATAAAGCAATAGTGCGGCAACGTTCATCCCCGTGTCTCCTCTGCCTTGGCATCATCGCGGCAACCGACTGGGCCACAACAGTTGTCACCGCGCCAAGCCTGGACGCCTTCTCTGACTGCGATGCCGCCAATCACCAGCGCGGCCACCGGGTCTGCCCAGGACCAGCCGAAGGCGGCATTGAGGCCGAGTCCGATGAGGAGAACCGCCGACAGGTACGTGCACAACAGCGTCTGGGTGGAGTCCGCGACAACGGTGGCAGAGCCCAGCTCCCGCCCCACCCGGCGCTTGGCCCAGACGAGCAACGGCATCACCACCACGCTCACCGCTGCCAGCACGATGCCGACCGGAGAGGGCTCCGGCTCGGCGCCGAAGAGCAGCGACCTAGCCGCACCGATCACGACGTAGCCGGCGAGCAGGAAGAAGGAGATGGCAATCAGCCTCAGTGCGAGCCGCTCGCGCGCTTCCGGCAGCCGCGACCTGAACTGCCAGATCACCACGAGCGCCGAGGAAACCTCGATGAACGAGTCGAAGCCGAACCCGATCAGGGCCGCGGACGAAGCGACAGCTCCGGCGGCGATGGCGACCATGCCCTCGAGCAGGTTGTAGCCTGCGGTGGCGTGGGCCAGCTGCAAACTGCGGCTGTTAAGCAATGCCCGCCGGTCGGCGGTGAGGACGCTCACGATGCGATCTCGTCATGTGCGCAGTCGGCATCGACTGCCAGAACAACGCCAAGCAGATCCGCCAGAGCATGGGTCAACCGAGGGTCGGCGATCTCGTAGCGGACCTTCTTGCCCTCCCACACTGCCACCACCAACCCGCAGCCCCGCAGACAGGACAGATGATTGGAGATCTTCGACCGCGACTCCCCCAGCCGGTCGGCAAGCTCACTGGGATACGCCGCACCCGCGGTCAGCTCCACCAGAATGCGGCAGCGAGTCTCATCGGCTAGCGCGCGGCCCACCCGGCCCATCGCTTGTAAGTGCGTCGATGCGGTCAGCATAGACGTGATGATACAGAAACGGCTGAACCATACAACCCGGGGCGGGCCACAGCCAGGCCCAGCGCCCGGTGGCGACCTCGACCTTGTCATCACAAGTGGACGATGGTGTTCTGGCAGGCAACCAGGCGCCATTCTCCGTCCTCCTTCGCCATGACGTAGAGCGGGCTGCCTTCGTTCTCACCTTCGAGCGGCTTGCCGTCGAGTGTCACCGGCCGCTGCCGCACCTTGACCGCGGCGACGTCAGGCCGGATGAACAGCACATGCTCGACCTCATAGGTGGCCGTCGAGTCCTTCATGGCACCGGGCAACACTTTGTGCGTGAACTCCGAGATCACGTCGCGGCCGAAGAGGCGCTTGCCGTGGGCCGTTGTCCAGATCGCATCGTGCCGGAACAGGCTGACGAACTCGTCGGGCAGCTCGTTCTGTTGTGCGTGCTCGATTGTTGCGACTACCTGCTTGATCGCCTCGATCTCGGTTTCCATGCCGCCACGATGACACTTCAAGTTCACTTGAGGTCAAGGCTCGCGCGTTCTCCTCGGCCGCAGGCAATGACGCTGATTGATACGCTGAGCCGATGTCCTCGGGGGAGTCAGTCGCCGGCCAGAAATTCCAATGCGAGCGGTTCGAGTGGGTGGGCCTGTTAGGCGACGTCGGGGTGATCTTCTCGATGCATCACATGGGACACGAGCCGCCACTGTCCGGGCTTCTTTGGAGTGCCCGGGTCAACGCTTCGGTACCCGGCAGGTCCAAGGTGGAAGCGAAAACGGTGTCACAGACGGGTATTTCGTTCGCCGACCTCATGGCGACCGAAAACGAAGTGATCCGGTGGAATGCCGCGGCGAGGATCTACTCCGACGAGGTAAGTGACGCCGCCACCGAGCTGATTGCGGTGTGGGCGCGCTGGCGGCGGTACCGGCCGCCGATCGTGCGCGATTGGCTCCAAAGGCAGGAACAGGAAGCGGAGCAAGGGTATTTGCAGCGGGTCCGGAACGCATCCGTGGCATACCGGCCAGTCCACGGTGAGGTCACGCAGCGGTTGGAGCAGTACGAGACGCAACGGCAGCTCCAGTTACGGCAGAAAGAAGAGCTCAAGGAAGCCAAGCGCGCACCGTTGCGGGCAAGGTTCGAGGCCTGGCGTCGCCAGCAGGACGCGATCGATGCTGCAACCGAGGTCATGTGGGGCTACTCCATCGCGGGCAATGTGGCGTACGTGTTCATCCCTGACGCTCGACCACAAGATTCCGTACGCCTTGCCCCGAACGGACGCGCGCTCGCAACTGCGCTGCTGGAGCTGGAAAAGGTTGGGGTGACCGGGGTTGACTGGGCCGCCGCAGCGCGTGAATCGGTTGAAGAGATGGTCGGTATCGGCAATTTCAGTTCCTGGTGGGAGAGGATCCATGGCACGGCAAGAAACCTGAGGGCAAATGACGAAGCCGTGAAGACGGTGGCCGAGGCGTTCACGCGAACGTCGCAGGCGCTCGAAGCCGCTGGACGCCCCGGCCTTGGCGAATTCGACAGCGGCGGTGATCGCAGCAGACGAGCCATCGGTTGGAAGGTCATCTTCGACTGGTCCATGTTGGGGGTGCGGCCGCCGGCTATCACACCACCGCCGCTGCCTGCCGACTATGCGATGGCGGGCGGGGACTGGTACCTGGGAACCTTCGAGAGGGACGACAGGCCGGTGTCGGATGTAGTTCTTACCGCGGGCTATGAACCTTACTTCGCAAACAATGGCGTCCAATGGTTCGCCGCCGGCGAATATCGGATCGGCGAGACGTCGCTTCATACCAATCCCTACCAGCGAATATATGCCTGGGAGTTCAGCACTCCGGCCAAGTTCGCGGAAGGCGCCTTCCGCGACGAGATGATCTTCATAGCCGACGGACAGGCGCCCTATCGCCTCACCATTTCCGGTTATGCGGAACCAGAGCAGTACATCCCTTACGTTCGTGGCCTTGCCCGTGTCATAGCGGAAAGTGTCCTCAGGCTGGTTCCGGCTACCTAGATCGCCAACCGTTACTCGGTGGCAGCCGGTCATAAGCTGCGGCATGCTGGGTGCTGTGAGTGATCTACGCAGCTCCGTGCCCGGCCTCCTGGAGATCGCCTGCGATGAGTCCGGTTACGAGGGCGAGAAGCTCATCGGCACCACCACCGACGTGTTCGCCCATGGCAGCGTTCAGTTGGACACAGCGGCCGCGACAGACTGCATGCAGGAGTTGCGGAGGAAAATTCGTTCTCCGGCAACGCAATACAAGGCGAACCACCTCCTTCGCGAGAAGCATCGATCTGTCCTTCGGTGGATTCTCGGGCCTTCGGCGCCGCTTCTCGGCAACGCTCACGTGTTTCTCATAGACAAGGCCTTTTTCGTCGTTGACAAGGTAGTCGACCTCCTTCTGCCAGCTGATAAAGACGGTATGGCAGTCGTCCTGTATCGCGAGGGCCGGCGTGCGTTCGATAGCGAACAATGGGAGGCGTTCCTGGTGTCTGCCAACAACTTGATGCGTGTCAAGGACCGCATGGACGTGCGTACCTCGGTCGAATCGTTCATGCGCATGGTCGAACAACTACGCAAGGCCAAGCCACAGCATCAAGTTGCCGAAATCCTCGATCTGCTTTGGCGCGCCAGGCCTGAAGCAGAAGCCTTTCGAGCACGGCTGCTTGACGACCCCGGGATGATTTCGGCGCTGGATCCCCTGATCCCGGCCATCGTCGAGGCGGTCGGCTATTGGGGTGAAGGCGGAAAGCCCGTCTCCATCGCGCACGACAGGCAGAAAACGTTGTCAGAGGAGCGAATTACTCAGCTCAAGAAGCTACTCGGCGATTCGTCAGGAGGACGCCTGGCCGGTCTGAGCTTCGTCTCCGCCGAAACGGATCCACGGGTTCAGGTTGCCGACATCATTGCCGGAGCAGCGCGAAAGATAGCCTCCGACGAGCTCAACGACCGCGGCGACGAGGAACTCACGACATTGCTACGACCCTTCGTGGATTCGTCATCGATCTGGGGCGACCACCGAAGCTGGTCCCAACTAGGGGAGGGCAGCTGACTGCCCTCCCCTAGCCGCCATTACGCCTTGGCTAGGCTGGCGCGTCGTTTCTCGGTGTCGATCTCAAGGATCCGCACCGTGACGCTGGATCCGACCTGCGGTTCGTTTTCGCCATACAGCAAGCCGTCGGCATCGTCTGCGATGCGGACGAACACGCCGAACGGCACGACCTGAGTCACGGGTCCAATCAGGACATCGCCAACGTTGAGTTCTTCAAAGCGGGACATGCGATCACCTCCTTCCTCGGCAGGCTCCGCTAAGCGGGCAACAACGAAGGAGTGCGGCGGGCCACGGGCCCGCCAGGTGATCACGGCACAGCCGGATGCCTTGTCTGTTCACGGCACTGGGCCGACCCGGCAGTCACGCCGGAGAGACTACCTCTGATCGGCGGTTGTAGTCGAACAGGTTGTCCCACTCGAGGTCCATGCACTGCTTTGCGTCGGCCAACGTGACCGCGCTCAGTCTCCCCTGCTCATCCTCGATGACCAGGGAGAGCTGGCGCAGTTTACGCAGACCGTCCTCAACCTCGAAGTCAAGGCGCTCATCCCAGCGTTGCGCGAAAAACTTCTCGATCCGCCGGTCCAACTCGGCCGCGTTCAACGGCTCCTGCGCGGTACGCAGGAAATGGTAGGCAAGCAACGCCTCAATCGCTTCAGCCTCCTCCGCGGCGTCGAGCAGGTGGTGGAACACACCGGCATCGTTGTCGAGGTTGCGGAAATAGAGGTTCTCCGACAGAGCCTTCATGAACAGGATCTTCCGGTTCTTGAAGTTGCTCACCTGACGCACCAGGTACGCACCTAATGCGACCAGTCCGATCCCGACCGAGACCAGCGCGGGTTGGTCGAGCACCACAGGCTCGTCGCGGATACCCATCCAGAAGGCGAGCAACAGCAACAAGAGTCCAAACGAAGTCACCAGTTTGGTGACGATCACGATGATCCCGGAAATCAGCGCCGGAACGCCGATCAACAGCTTGTCGATGCGGCGCATCCGCACCTGAACGTTGGGGAAGACCATCTCGAGGTCGTCGCGCGGGACGTTCTGGAACAGCTTGATGATGGTCGACCCGGGCCGGAAAGGGAGCCGATCGATGTCGGTGTCCGCGAAGTGGTTGGCGTCCTTGAACGTCGCGTAGACCAGGACCCTCGCATAGTTGGTGAACGCCACGGTTTTGCGGCGCAACCCAAACCAGGTGGGTACCTGACGAGTCCTCGTCGATTCGCCGCGGCGGAAGAACAGAATCTTATCCACCACCCCGTGATCGACCTCCAGCCTGACCTTCAGTAGCGAATGCTCGGTGAACGCGCGGTCGAGCTCGCTTGGGTCAATCGGGGTGAAGTTTGCGGCACGGGCTAGCGCGGCCAACTCCTCCTCGAGACGCTGTAGCGCGGCCAGCCTTTCCGCCGGGCTGAGCACGGCAACGGTACGCGTATCGGCCTCGGGGTTGAAGTTGTGGTAGGCATCCTTGAGCACCTCTATGCGCTCGTGGAAGCGGTGATGCAACAGGCTGGAAAGCATCCGGGTGAAACCCAGGAACGACTCCCGCTCATCTGGCGGCAGCTCGTCGGCGCACATGGAGACGATGTCCGCCTTGCGAAACGGGATGAAATGCTCGCCGTTCATCGGGGGTGCCTTTCACGAGTCTGTGACTGGTGACCACCCTACGAGTGCGGGCCAAAGAACGGGCGGGGCCGTTGGGTCCGAAACCTCGCAAGATCAGTCTGGATCCTGAAAGAATCCTGGCTTTTCGAGTACCCAGGCAGACGCGACGTTTTCGGGATCGCAAAACTGCAGTTACCCGGCCAAGCAGCGCCAACTGACTAGCTGATCAGTGTCTTCTTTGGACGGATAACACAGAATTCGTTTCCCTCAGGATCGGCCAGCACCGTCCAGGACTCGGCGCCAGTCTGGCCGATCTGCACCCTCCGCGCGCCAAGCGCAACGAGGCGCTCGATTTCCGCTTCCCGGTCTTCCGATTCGAGCGTGAGGTCGAGGTGCACGCGGTTCTTGACCGTCTTCTCATCTTCCACGGGCATGAAGCAGATCCCCACCGGCGAAGTCTCATCAGGGCCGATGACGACCTCTCTTTCGCGCTCGGAAAGAATCCTCCAGTCCAGTACCTGCGCCCAGAACCGGGCTAGGGAAGGCAGGTCATGGGTGTCGATAACGATGTGGTGCAGCGATACGGCCATGCCGCCATTGTGCCAGCGGCGCAAACCAAACCAGGTGGGTACCTGGTGGGCCGTTGGGTCCGAAACCTGGCACCTTCACGACTCACCCTGGCGACTTCGGCTTCTCCGGACCCCGGCCGAGATGATCGTGGGCACCAGGCTCTCCTCGCGTTGATAGTTGCTGGCCTGCAAGGTGAATAGGCGCGCATAGTGACCTGACTCCGCCATCAGCTCCTTGTGCCTACCCCGCTCCACGATGACACCCTCGTCCAGGACGATGATCATGTCAGCATCACGTAGGGATCCGAGGCGGTGGGAAATCAGCAGCGATGTTCGGCCGCTACGGAATTCCCGCATCTGTGCGTGAATGCCATGCTCGGCCTCGGCGTCCAACCCAGCACTCGGCTCGTCGAGAATAACCAGGTCTGCCTGCTCACGCAGCAGCGCACGCGCGATTGCCAGGCGCTGCCACTGCCCTCCAGAAAGGACGACTCCGGAGTTCTCGTCCGCGTCTGCACCATCGAGCGTGTAGATGCGCGTGAGCGCAGTGTCGTAGCCCTGGGGTAGCCGGCTGATGACCTCATGGACGCCAGCCCTACGAGCTGCGACCTGCAGGGCCGGCCGATCTGTCATCCGGTTGACGTCACCCAAACCGACGTTGTCTGCGGCAGTCAACTCGTATGCCATGTAGTCCTGGAACACCGCCGTCAATCGCTGCCGCAGCTCTTGAGGATCGAACTCCCGCAGGTCAACGCCGTCCCAGGTGATGGTTCCGCGGGTCGGATCGTAGAAGCGGCAAAGGAGCTTCACGAGTGTGCTCTTACCCGCGCCGTTGAAGCCCACGACGCCGACTGCTGCACCGCCGGGGATCAGAAGGTCGACCCCACGCAGAACCCACGGTAGGTCTTCCCCATAGCGAAACCACACATCGTGAAACTGGATGCCACCGCTCAGCACCGGCACCGATGTTGGGTTCGCAGCCACTGGAAGATCGGGCTCGGCCCGCGTGACTTGAAGGTAATGATCGAACGCGATGAGGGCCTGATGGGTACCGGCAAGACTGTTGATCAGCGTGGCGAAGGCTCCCTGCACCCCACCTACCGCGGCAACGAACATGGCGATGTCTCCGGTGCTCAACTGACCTCGGTGTGCGGCCAGTACCGCCCAGACCAGGCCCACGCCCGCGATCAGCGCACTCAGGAGAGCCAGGCCGCCCTGCCCGACCGCGTTTCGTTGATCAAGCACCGCCCGTGCGGCATCCGCCGTACGCCGGTGCGCAAGCATCCGGCCACGGAGCAGACCTCCCAGTCCGAAGAGCCGGATCTCCTTCGCCGCTTGCAGATCGCTTAACAGCTGCCGATAGAAGAACTCCCGGCGGTTCGTGGGGCTAAGGTGCCAGAGCATCTCCGCTCGTTGCTTGCTTAGCCAAAGTTCCACAATCAGCGCCGGCACAGCGGAGATCCCGACCGCGACCGCCATCACGGGACTCAGCAGGATCAAGGATCCGACCAACCCGAACCCGGTGACAGCGGCGCGAACCATCTGCAGACCCGAGTCCAGCATCTGAGTCGGATATGACGCTGCCTGCTTGGCCATTTCCAACCGGTTCAGATAGGCGGGGTCTTCGAATCGGCGAAGACCAACGAGCTTGCCGACTGCCACATACAGTCGATCCAGTGCTTGGGCACCTATCGCTCGCTGAAGTCCGCTGTGGACATACTGCGATGCGTATGGCAGCAGGGCGCCCACGGCCGTGACCGACACCAACGCCACCGCGAGCCGGATGAGTCGTTCGTCGTCGGTCGTGCCGGCGACCACTTCGTCGAGAAGCAGCTTCGTCAGCCAGGCAATACCGATCGGCACGCACGCAGCGGCGATGGTCAGCACCATGTAGGTAGCAGTGCGCAGTGGAGCCGCCCTTACCACCAAGGTGATGGCCGCAGCTGCTGATTGAAGAAGCTTGGTCCTACCTGAATGGACTCCAGTGCCTTGGCGCCCAGCCCTCACGCTGTCACCAGACTGGTCAGTGCCCTCATGGTGTGGCCGGAGCCCTTCACCAGTCCACCTTGATCAATCAGATAGAGGGCCGGCACGTTCACCGCTCCGAAGGCGATCGAAAGAGGGCCATTTGGCTGCTCAATGACGACCTGAGCCACCGTGGCCAGGCTGTCTGCCAACTCCTGGGTGTCGTCATTGGCCAATCCCACGACGACCGCCAATGTCCGGTCCCGCCCCGTCACCGCGGCATGCGCGATGAATTCGGGCAGCCTTTCGCGGCAAGGGTTGCAGTTCGGGGAGAAGAACCCAATAGACGTCGGTGCACTCAACGTATCCCGGGAGATCCGCAGATCGTCGATGCTGAATGCCTCAAACTCCGCGATTGTGGTGCCCACCGCCGGCAGTTCATCACCGTCCGCGCCACAAGCCATCCCGATCTGCTGGGAATGCTCGCGGAGTCTGCGAATGATGCCCATGGTGAGCACGAGGTTGAGTAAGCCGATAGCGCCGAGCAGGACGACGGCAGCAGTTAGATAAGGCATGGCAATGGTTCCCTTTCATGCACTGGACCGGTTTGCGGTTATTGCCGAGGTCTCGTCGGTAAACAGATCGATGATGTCGTCGAGCATCGCGACGACAGCGGCCGCCAGCATCCCTGCGACAGCTGCGATGACCACGCCGGAAGTCGGAAGCGGAGGGCTATAGCTGGTGGCACCAAACAAACCCGCGAGCGCGGCTGCTGCGAGAATGCTGTTCCGCACGACATGCCGGATGCCCAGCCGGGTTGTCGAAGCACCAAAGCACGGACAGCTGATCTCGGCCCTTCGTCGAATTGTCGCGACGATCGCTCCGGTCATCACCGCGAGCAGAGTTAGCGCCAGCGCAAACCCCGAGACTGGATAGGTGGCCAAGAGCAGTGGGCAGGCAGCTTCCGCGACCGTCATGCCCACAGCTACCGGCGTAGCCGGGATCGCCGCACCACCGATGATTGCCCGCACTGTGGCGATGAAGTCCGACCACGCAGCACGGCGCACCTTCATCAGCATCGCGATCAGGAAGACCGCGCCTATGAACCAGCGAAGTGCCACCAGCAAGTGGGCCACTGTTACCGCCCGCGCTTGCGGCCACGCCGTCCCACGACAACCCCCACCAACGCGTTCATGTTGACAAATCCCCACTGCTTCGAATCTTCGCTGGCCGGATTGTCGCCAAGGACCACGACGGCGCCGGCGGGTACTTTGACGGCACCGGTTTCCAGAGCGGCATGTGCTTGCGCTGGTACCGGATCGCCGGCAATCGCGACCGCGCGCTTGATCAGGAGTGCTGACGAATCGGCCTGCCCGCCACCTCGCCACGGCCGCCTCAGCACGACGACATCCCCTGCGTGAACTCCGGACGCATGGAGTCGCCGGACGAGCACCCTGTCGCCATCATCGAATGCGGGAGCCATGCTCAGCCCTCGCACGAGAACAAACAGGTACCGACGGCGCAAAATCAGCACGGCAACGCCGAGCACTGCAGAAGCGACCGCGGCAGTTCCTACGACAAGCAATCTGCTCTCCTAGTGTCGAGCGGTTTGATGCCGGGGCGGCGGCCTCTACCAGTCCGCCGCCCCGCCCCCTAAGCAATTTCGATCAGCAGCATTGGGCGACGTAACCGTCGCTGCACGGCACTGTGGTGAACCATTGGCAGCTTGGCTTGCGCTCCTCGTACCTCACGGCGAGTGCTCGGTCGCTGGCACATGCGTAGTCCAAGGTGCAGTATCCGCAGCTTCTCCACCTGCCTGCCGGGGTGCATGCCGCGGCTGCCTCCACCCGCGGAACAACCAGGGCGAGCAGGTGCTCACCCCAGGTCTCAATTCTTTTGATCATTGTTTGCCTTCCCCTGTGACGATTGCTCCGATGTCGGTTGGACAAAAGGATGTCCTCGTGTTCTGATACGCCTGCCATGCGATCACCATGCGGTGCCAGATTGTCGGCGCTCCAACGCAAAGGCGACCAGTACCGGTTGGTTCTCGTGGGGAGGGCCGTTTGCGGTTTGCGATTCTCGGACCGGTCGAGGTGACATCTGGCACCGAGTCAGTCCCGATATCCCGGCCGCGCCACCGAGCAGTCCTGGCGTACCTGCTTCTCAACGCCAACCAGGTGGTCTCCGTCGACCAGATCACGCAAGCTCTATGGGCGAGCGCACCACCGTCAACCGCGAAGAGTCAGCTTCACGCCATGATCTCGACGTTGCGTAGAGACTTGGCCCTACCTCCTGGGACAGGTTCCGGCATCGAGACCGCGATGGGTGGCTACATGCACAGCATCCGGCCAGGGCAACTGGATCTCACTGTGTTCAATCAGCTGGTGGCAACCGCTCGCGACGCCTTGACCAGCGCCGATTGGCAAACGGCCGCCAAGTGCCTACGAGATGCACTGGGTCTGTGGCGTGGCCCAGCGCTCGGTGGTGTGAAGGCACCGTACGCCGACTCGGTCCGGGTGAGGCTCGAAGAGGAACGACTCCAGGCGCAGGAATTCTTGATAGAGGCCGAACTCGCGATGGGCCGCCACATTCCGGTGCTGGGGGAAGTACGCCGTCTGGTCGACCAGTTCCCGTTGCGCGAACGGCTGGTCATGCAGTTGATGTTGGCGCTGCACCGATCTGATAGGCGCACAGATGCACTGCAAGTCGCACGCGAACTGCGGCATCGGCTCAGTGAGGAACAAGGGCTGGATCCCGGTGTGCTCTTCGCCGAGCTGGAGCGGTCCATCCTGCGCGCGGACCCGGCGCTGGACTGGACCCGGCAGGAAACCCAAGTGCCGGTTGACGAGGGCGCTAGCCTGTCGCCTCGCGTCGCCGCGCGTCAGCTCCCAACTCCACCTGCGATATTCGTCGGGCGCGACGCAATCATCGCTGATCTGGAGACTCAGCTTGGCGCCAACCGCGCGTTTCCGGTTACCGCCATCAACGGTGCCGGTGGTACCGGCAAATCGGCTCTCGCCCTTCTGGTCTCGCACCGCATCGTCGATCGGTTCCCCGATGGGCAGCTCTATGTTGATTTGCAGGGTGACCGGGTAGGACTCGCTCCACTGGCACCGAGTGAGGTGCTCGGCCGGTTCCTTCGCGCTCTGGGCACCCCGCCGAGTCTCGTCCCCGATTCTGCTGACGAAGCCGCGGCGTTATATCGCTCGATGTTGTCCCAGCGATCAGTCCTGATATTGCTGGACAATGCCGTCGATGTCGGCCAGGTCCGGCCGCTCCTGCCGGGCAGCCTCATGTGCGGGGTCCTGCTTACCAGCCGTCGCGCACTGAGCACTTTGGACGCGCACCACTTGAAGCTGGGACCATTGACCGAGCCGGAAGCGTTGAAGCTGCTCGCAGACTGCGCCGGCAAGCAGCAGGTGAGCGCCGATCCAGCCACTGCACAGACGATAGTCCGGTTCTGTGAACATGTGCCGCTGGCGATCCGTATCGCCGGGGCCCGCCTGTCCGGCGACGCCGGGCTGAGCATGGCAGAGTTTGGCCGGCGTCTAGCCGTCGAGCGCCGCCGCCTGGACCTCCTCCAGCTTGACGACCTGGCGGTCCGGGCCTGCTTCCAGACCAGCTACCAGGCTCTCGGCGGGCTGGATCAGACCGGGCATCTGGACGCTGCACTGGCCTTCCGCCGCCTCGGACTCTTGCGGGTCTCGCATCTGACTCCACCCGTTGTGGCTGCCCTGCTCGACGCTTCTGTGGAGGAGTCCGAGAACGTTATGGGCCAGCTGGCGGCAGCGCGCTTGATCGATCAGGATGATCACCGCTGGCGGATGCACGACCTGCTCAGGCTCTTCGCGATCGAGCTGGCCGACCACGAGGATCCGCCGCAGCAGCAGGCTCAAGCCCTCCAGCGGGCGCTGACCTGCTATCTGGGCGCGGTGCGTCGATCCAGCAGTCTCACCCGGCCGGGGCAATCGCTGGACGGCGAAGATGAGCTTGCTGACCTGCCGTACGCCGACCTGATCCGCATGACCAGCGCAGCCGAAGGTACGGCGTGGCTGGAGTCGGAGCGGGCCAACCTGATGGGGCTCGCCCGGCAGATGGCGGATGCGGCGGAGCCGTTGTGCCGGTTCACCCTTCGCCTGTCCACAGCGATGAGGATGTTCCTGCCGTTGCGCGGCTACTTAGCCGATTGGGAAGAGCTGTGTGTGCTATCGCTTCAGGTGGCTCGTCGGCTCAAAATCCGCGCCGCGGAAGCGGTCGCCCTCATGGATCTGGGCGCGATCGCCCAGCGCACAGGGCGCTTAACTGACGCCATAACCCACCTGAACAACGCGCTGACAATCGCCACGGTGGACGGCCATGTCAGCACGCAAGCCGGAATCTCGTCATATCTTGGCTCAACCTATGCCGCAGCAGGCGAAGGCGACATGACTGTTGCCGCCTACGACCAGGCGATCGCCTTGCGACGGCAGATCGGCGACGATGCGAGCACCGCGATAACCCTGACCAACGCCGGCATCGCCTGCACGGCCGTGAATCTCTTTGCCGACGCCGCACGGTATATCGACGAAAGCATCAAACTCAAGATCGCGGGAGGCAACCGTCATGGCGAGGGTGTGGCCCGTATCGTGGCTGCCGGCACCTATCTTGCTCAGGGGTGCGGCGAGGAAGCCCTATCCTCGGTCAACATCGGCCTTGGTCTCTGCCAAGAGTTCGGCGACCGCCATAACGTGTGGATCGCCTTGATAGTGCGCGCGACGATACACCGGCATGCGGGCAGACGTCTCGACTCAGCTCACGACGCAGAACAAGCGGCGCGCATCTGCCGGGAAAACGGTGATTCCGCTGGCGAAGCGCTCGCAGTCCGGCAATTGCACAGCGCCAACATGCTCACCCATGTGGCGCCAACAACAGATCGTACGTGGTATCCCGGGCTGGCCTGGGTAATCGCCCTGACGAACCTGCCCTGCCCGACGACTGCTTCGCAAATTTAGCTTGTTCTGATTGGAGCCATTGATCAGATCCGGCACACAGCTGACGTACAGGAAGACGTGGCACCCTTGCGCCTCACCGCGCCGGTTCGTTTGATCCGGTCCGGGGTATCAACACAGCGCCGGCATACAGGAGGTAATGATGGCCACGACCACCGATTATGACGCGCCACGGAAGACCGCCAGCGAGCCGGAAACGGAAAGCCTCGATCTGCTTCAGGAGCGGCGCACCGGCACGCCTGATGATCTGGCCGAGCCGGATCCAGGTGACTATGACCTGCCTGGCTTCGAGGTCATCGATGAGGAGCTGACGGCCCCGGTCGTGCCGGTGCGTGAGGACGAATTCCGGTGCGGCAGCTGCTTTTTGGTGTTGCACCGGTCCTTGCACGCGGGCACTCGCAAGGGCCACGACACCTGCCGCGACTGCGCCTAGCTCGCTGTGGCCACCTACCGTGGGCAGGCGGCCAGAACCACCGGGATGCCGACCACACTGATGCGGGAGCCATCCTCCAAAGAAACCTCATAGACCTCCACCACTCCTGCCCGTTCGCCGCACAGCTGGTAGGGAACGGTCATCGAATAGTCGCCGCGGCAGCCGTTGCCGCACGTTGCGGTGGTGAACCTGGTGGCGATCTCGTTGCCCGCCGCGTCGAGGATCCGCACGCTGACCGTGGATTCCGACACGTCGGCAGTGCCCGACACAGTGACCGGGCTGGAGATGCGTTGCCCGATAACGGGACTCGTGACAACAATTCGGGGCAGCAGGTCGGCATAGTCGGAACGTCCGACCGGCCAGCCGGCCGGCTCCCCAGCGGATTGGAAACCGACCCTGGACACGGTCGGGAATTGGGTGAGTGTGTAGACCACCTGAGCCTGGCGCAGCCTGGCAGCGTCACGGCCGCCGGCGTAGAACGATTTCGGGAAGTTCACCGTGGCGACGCCCGCGGCGATGCCTTTGATTTCGAAGGTGGTGTCCACGGCGATGGCGTTGAACACGCCCGCGTCAGCCTCCACTGTGGACGGTCCGGCAATCAGCTCGGTGAGCGCGAGCCGGGACGTGGTAAAGGTATGCGGCCGGGTCCGCCGGGTGGGATAGAGCTTGTCGCCTTGGGTTAGCCACACCTGAATGGTGATGGTGCTTGAATCCTGCACGTCGGGTGATGACGAAGGCGAGGTCACCGGGGTCGGTGACTGGGTCGCCGGGGCAGTGGATGGTGGTACGCCGGTTGGCGCCGGTCCCAACGAACCGGATTCGCCGGGTCCACACGCTGACAGTGCGACCAGCACGGTACCGGATAGGAGTGCGATGAGGCGCTTCATGATGATCCTTCCGCCGAAGTTCCTTGCGCCTCACGTTCCGGGTCCTGCCGCACAGCGGCTTCACTGTCAGGTAACCGCTGGGTAACGGGCAACGTCAGCTGGAATCGTGTTCCGGTGCCCACCTCACTCCAGACGCGGAGGTCGGCGCCGATCAGCCGGGCGTTCTCGTGGGCGATGGCGAGCCCGAGGCCACTGCCGGAGCTGCTGCGAGCTGGGTCGGCCTTGTAGAAACGTTCGAAGATGCGGGGCAGGTGTTCGGGTGGGATGCCTGGTCCACTGTCGCTGACGGTCACGACCCCGGCCGCCGAGACGCGGACTTGAACGTCACGACCGCCGTGCTCGATCGCGTTGGCGATGAGATTGGCGAGTACCCGTTCGAGCCGCCGCGGATCGGTATCAACGGTTACCGGTTCACCGATCACCTCAACCTGCGCTCGCCAACCACGGCTGCCGACAATCGCGCTGACCATGCCGGTGACCGCCGTGGGTTGAGCCGACACGTCTTCCTGACCGGCATCCAGGCGGGATATCTCCATCAGCTCGTCGACGAGATGCCGTAGCCGCACCACGTCCGCCACGAGCAACTCGGCCGGGCGCTGAGCTTCGGCGGGCAGCAGGTCGAGGTACTCGCGAAGCATTGAAGCCGCCGCGACGAGAGCGGTCACGGGGGTTCGCAGCTCGTGCGCTACGTCCGCGGTGAATCGGCGCTCCCGTGCCTCCGCATTGGACAGTGCCCCGATCTTCGCCTCGAGTGCCTGCGCCATCCGGTTGAACGACTCTGCCCACGCTCCGAACTCGTCGCGTCCCTCGACCGGCAATCGGGTGGCGAGCAGCCCTTCAGCCACCGCCCGGGCGGCCTCGCTTGCGCGGCCTACCGGATCGAGTGTTCGGCGGGCGAGGGCGCGGCCGACGAGCGCGGCAACGATGACCACCAATACCCAGCCTGCTAGCAATGCGTTCCGCAGCTGGGCTAGATCCTGGTGAATGCGGTCCTCTGCATGTACGACGTAAAGCTGGGCGGTGGATCCCGGGATGCGCCCTCCTACTATGAGGAGGTGGCCAGTCAGGCGCTGGTAAGCGATCTGGTCCGCGGCCGCCGCCTCGCGAACAGAAGAGCTGGGGACCGCGTTGAACGCCGAGCTCGACGGAGTTACCTCGTCGCCTGCTATGAGCACCACGTGGTGGCCGCTGCTCTCGAAGCTCGCCAACAGGTTCGTGCTGCGCTCTGCGTCCAGCGGCAGAAACTGTTGTGCCAGAACGAGTTGATAGCGCACATCGCCTGCGGCCCGGGCGAGGGAGTCGTCGAAGCGGGCCTGGCGCACCAACAGGTACGAGCCGATGGCGAGCGCGGCGGTCGAAACGCCGGCCACGAGAACGAAGGCGATGGTCAGCCGACGCCGCAGGCGCCCGGGCTGGACCGCCCGGCCGGCCATCTCACCCGGCCGTCAGTTTGTATCCGGAGCCGCGGACCGTCTTGATCAGCCGGGGATTCGCCGGATCATCTTCGATCTTGGACCGTAACCGTTGCACCGCAACATCTACCAGCCGCGAGTCACCGAGGTACGGATAGTTCCAGACTCGCTCGAGCAGCACCTCGCGGGTGAAAACCTGACCGGGACGCCGGGCCAACTCGAGCAGGAGGCGAAACTCGGTCGCGGTCACTGCCACCTCTTGACCGTCTTTACGGACGACCACCCGCGCCGGATCCACCTCAATACTGCCGACCGATATCGTGCTCTGCTCGACCGGAGCCGAGGCCCGGCGCAGCAAAGCACGCACTCGCGCGACGAGTTCTGGTACCTCAAACGGCTTCTTCACGTAGTCATCGGCGCCGGATTCCAGCCCCACAACGACATCGATGGTGTCGGTGCGCGCGGTGAGCATGAGGATCGGTACCTGGCTCGTCCGCCGGATCTCCCGGCACACCTCGAAGCCGTCCAGACCGGGCAGCATGACATCGAGGACAATCAGATCGAACTCATGCGCCCGCCAGGACGACAAGGCATCCCGGCCGTTGACCGCGGTGCTGACCCGCAATCCCGCGCGCGTCAAACCCAGGGCGGTCACCTCTCTGATAGAGGCGTCGTCCTCGACAACCAGTACCCGGCCCTCCATAGCAGCGTCAGCGTGACACAACGGTTACCCAGCTGTGAAGCGGCAGTTAGGCCGACACCCGACCGTGAATCCCATGACACAGCTCAAGATTGCGCTCGCTGGGATCGTCCTGTTCGCCGCGGCTTGCGGGCCGGCAACTCCCCCATCGCCAGCCCCTACAACGGTTTTGGCTACAACCGTTCCAAGTGCCCCGCTTACAAAGTCTGCTCCCGTGGCGGCGGGTGGGCTCTTGGTGGCGATCAAAACCGAGCACCACGCCGACCACGACCGGCTCATCCTCGAATTCGGTGGCACCACCGCACCCGGTCACACCATCAAATACGTCAGCGAGGTCCGGGAGGACCCGTCCGACCGCCCGGTAACCCTGACCGGGACAGCCTTTCTGCAGATTGTTCTCGACGGTGGAACTCTCGACACCAGTCCACGCGAAAGCGACCCGAACAAGGTCGAGCGCTATGCCGGCCCGCGACGGCTCAGCCCCGATCTCCCCCTGATCAAAGAGGTCGCGGTGACCGGTGACTTCGAGGCGCACCTGAGTTTCGGGGTCGGGCTTTCCCGCAAGGCCGACTTCAAGGTGCAGACCCTCACCGCACCGGCCCGCGTAGTCATCCAATTCCGGTAACGACTCACCCGCGTGGCACATACAGCCACTAGAGCATGCAGTAGCGGGCCGCTTACACTACGTTTCGAGCCCCGATATCCGAATCGAGAAGGAGGCTCCAGTGAGCGCGACTCAGCACGAAGAACGTACCGCTGCCACCGCCGATCATCACTCTTCTATCGGGAGTGAGGTTCTCGCTGAAGCGCTTCGGCGCGCTCAGACCCGCCTGCACGACCAGCGCCAGCCGTCGGCGGGCGCGTCGCACACCGCGCACCCGGGCCATTGCACCTGCTCATAGCGGCACCGCGATGGCGCCGCTGACGACATTCATCTTCAAGGTCGCCAGCCGGTGCAATCTCGACTGCGACTACTGCTACGTCTATCACCACGCGGACCAGTCATGGCGGACCAGGCCGAGGTTCATGCCCCTTGCCGTGGCCGAGTCGGCGGCGAAACGCATCTCCGAACACGCACTGACCCACGGTCTGGACCACATCCTGATCGCGCTGCATGGTGGTGAGCCGACACTGGCTGGTCCGATATGGACGGACGCGTTCTGCAAGACCGTGCGCCGAACCATATCGGACAGCATTCAGATCGACTTCACCATGCAGTCCAATGCCACGATGCTGAGCTTGGCATGGCTGCCGATTCTGCGTCGGCATCGGATTCGGATCGGCGTCAGCCTCGACGGTCCACGTGCCGCCAACGATTTGCACCGGCGCGACTTCGCCGGCCGGTCAAGCTATGACGCCACGGTCTCGGGCATCAACCTCTTGCGCGACAACGCACCTGACGCGTTTGCCGGCGTTCTCTGCGTGGTCGACCTCAATGCCGACCCGCTCGCGGTCTACGAGCATCTGTCGTCCTTTGACCCACCGATGATCGACTTCAATCTTCCCGACGGGCACTGGGACAACCCGCCACCCGGTATCCGGGGTAGCGGAACTCCTTACGGGGACTGGCTTGTCGCCGTTTTCGACGCCTGGGCCGCGGCTCCGGCCTACCTACACTCGATCAGATTCTTTCAGGACATCATCGGGCTGTCCGTGGGTGTGGAGAACTCTATCGAATCCCTTGGCCTGGCACCGGTCACGCTCGTCGTTGTCGAGTCGGACGGTTCAATTGAAGCCGTCGACACGCTGAAGACAACCTTCGACGGCGCCCCTGACCTAGGACTGAACGTGCTGAACGACCATTTCGACCAGGCACTGACCGCGCCTTTGGTCGCGAGCCGCCAGCTTGGCAAGGCCACGCTGAGCGACCCGTGTCAAAGCTGTGACCTGGTCACGGTTTGCGGCGGCGGGTACCTGCCACATCGGTACTCCCAAGCGAATGGTTTTCGCAATCCTTCGGTCTACTGCCGGGACTTGCAGGTCATCATCCGGCATGTGCAGCGCCGCAGCGGGATTGTGCTCACGTAAAGTACGTGAGCCATGGCTGAAAACACGCTGACCGCGAGCACCAAAGTAGGCCTGGTAGTGTGTCGCGGCTGCTGTTGCGGCAGCCCTGCCAAGGACCCCGCGACCGACCATGAGGCGCAACTCGAACAACTGCAGCGGTTTGCCGTCGACAACCTCTCGGAGGTCGCCGTTCGGACCAGCCTGTGCCTCGGCCCCTGTGAGTACGCCAACATCATCGTGGTCCAGCCGTCACCGGCCGGCCGACTCCGTGGCGGCCGGCCCGTCTGGTTCGGCCTCGTCGACGATTATGCCCTGAATAAGCTCCAGGCATGGGTCGCCACCGGCGGCCCCGGCCTGTCAGATGTGCCCCCTGAGCTTCAGCTCCAGGAGATAGGCCGCCCTCGCCGCAAGGCTGAGCGCGGAGCATGACGAGCACGCTCCGCGCTGTTGCTCAGACTCGGGTGACCCGCACCGCGTCTGCGATCACATACCCGGCGGCGCTGGTCCAGCGGCTCACGCCGATCAGATCGCGGTCGCCCGCGGCGAGGCTGAAGGTGCCGATCGAACGCCAGGTGCCACCACCGGTGCGCTGATCCACGTTCACCGACTGGTTTCCTGAAGCAGTGACGATTACGTGTGGTGCCGAGCTGCTGTACCCGGGGTCAGCCGGATGCCATACGTCGACGCGGTAGTTGCCCGCGGCGGGAATGTTCACCTTGAACCAGGCCGCATCGCTTGCGAGGACCGGGTTTGCGAATCGATAGTCGGCTCCGTGCCGCTGCGCGGAGAACGACGATGTCCCCCAATTGGCGCTCGCGGTAAAGCGTCCTGCGGTGGCATTGTCCACTGTGGTGGTATAGCTGGGCGGAGGCGTTCCGAGCCCTAGATATTGGGCGATGCCTTGGGCGTGCCCGTTCGCTGTGGCCGTGAGGAAGCTCGCGTTCTTGAGCAGATTGGCATCGGCCACGGTGTCGATAAAGAGATTCTCGGTGAGGACCGCGGGCATGTTGCTCTCGCGAAGCACATGGAAGTTGGCCGTCTTCTTGCCGCGATCGGTGACGCTGCCGACTGAACGCATTCCCGCGATGATCTTCGAGTGCAAAGCGTTGTGCAGATTGACGGTCGCCGTGTCCGCGGTCGGGTACCGGTAACTCTCAAAGCCGGTGCCACCGCCGGCGTTGATGTGGACACTCACGAAAAGGTGAGCGCCCCAGGCGTTGGCATCGTTGGTTCGGTAGTCGAGGCTGCGCGTGATGTCGGTCGTCCGCGACATCCGCACATCGACACTCCAATTCGCCTGCAGAATGTTGCGCACCTGTAGCGCGATGTTGAGGGTGAGAGCTTTCTCCTGCAGACCGTTTCCGACCGCGCCCGCGTCGGTGCCGCCGTGGCCCGGGTCTATGTAAATCTTGGGAACAGCCGCGTGTGCCGTGCCGGCGATCCAGGGTGCCACCGCGAAACCGCCTGCGGCAGCGAGCAGAGTACGACGCCGCACCGTCGAGTTAATGACCATGAACACCTCTCCAAATAGGACCGCAGCGCAGCTGGGTCTGTGAAGGTTTCACGGCGCGACTGTAACGTATGTCAAAGAATCACTGCAGAATCTTTGCAGTTTTGTGTCCTTACCTTGAAGCTAACTTTCCGTAGCCGCTGAATTGGCACGTTTCGCCCCGACCCCGGCGGTTTCACCACGGGGCGAAATGGATAGGGTATTCACATATCTCGATCAAAGGAGATCGCGAATGAATACCCGATCTTTACTGACGATCATCGCCGCGGTAGCCCTGACCGGGGGCGCTGCGGCACCCGTAGCGGCCGGCCAGCCGCTGGCACAGGACGTCAGCGGCCCGATCATTCAGGCCGGTGGCTTTGACCTGACCCGGCCCGAGATCGTCGCCACCGGGATGCAGATTCCTTGGGGAATGGCCTTCCTGCCCGATGGCAGCGCCTTGGTCGCCGAACGGAACACCGCGCGGGTCTATCGGCTGCGGCCGGGGATGGCGCCAGTCCTCGTGGCCACGGTTCCAGGTGTTGTCCCGGCCGGTGAGGCAGGGCTGCTGGGCCTGGCAGTGTCGCCGAACTACGCACAGGACGGCTTCGTCTACGCATATCACACGGCCAGCGCGGACAACCGCATCGTGCGGTTCCGGTTGGACAGTCCCGCAACGGTTCAGGTCGTACGCTCCGGCATTCCCAAGGCGAACATCCACGACGGCGGGCGGATCGCCTTCGGACCGGACGGCATGCTCTACGCGGGCACCGGCGACGCGAACAACACCGCCAACGCCCAGAACCTCAACACTCCCGCGGGCAAGATTCTGCGCATGAACCCGGATGGGACTGTCCCGCCCGGCAATCCGTTCGCCAGTTCGGTTGTCTACAGCCTCGGGCATCGCAACGTGCAAGGTCTGGCTTGGGACCCACAGGGTCGGTTGTATGCCACCGAGTTCGGCCAGAACACCACGGACGAGGTCAACCAGATCGTGGCCGGAGGCAACTACGGCTGGCCCACATGCGAGGGAACCTGTAACAACCCACAGTTCCGCAACCCGATCGTGACGTGGACGACGGCGCAGGCATCGCCAAGCGGAGCCGCGATTGCGAACAACACTCTGTTTGCGGCAGCGCTTCGCGGTACCCGGCTGTGGTTGGTGCCGCTCAACGGAAGTGGCGGCGTCAGCGGACCACCCACGTCCGAGCTTCAAGGCACCTACGGCCGATTGCGAACCGTCGTGGTCGGACCGGACGGCTACCTCTGGATCGCGACCAGTAACCGGGACGGCCGGGGAACTCCGATCGCCACCGACGACCGGGTCGTGCGCTTCCCGCCCAGCACGGGCGGCGGCACGGTTTTTGAGGACACCTTCGAGACCAATCGAGGCTGGGTCGTGAACCCGAACGGCACCGACACTGCCACGGCTGGGCGCTTCGAGCGAGGCGACCCCGAGGCGACAACGTCCGGTGGCCAGACCTACCAACAGGGCACCACGACAAGCGGCATCAACTGTCTGGTTACAGGACGTTTGGCGGGTACCTCGGTCGGCGCCAACGACATCGACGGCGGAGTCACCACGATCCGATCTCCGTCGATCACGTTGCCCACCGGGAGAACGTTGACCCTGTCGCTGCGTTACTACCTCGCGCACCTGAACAACGCGAGCAGTGCCGACTACCTCAGGGTGCGGATCAACAACACGCTCGTGTTTGAGCGTCTCGGCGCGGCCACGAGCACTCCCGCGACCTGGCAGACAGCCAGCGTCAATGTGACGTCCTTTGCCGGGCAGTCGGTCACGATCACGGTCGAGGCCGCCGATGCGAGCGGGGCCAGTCTCGTGGAGGCCGCCATCGACGACGTCCGGATCAGCTAGGGGGTGTCTCTCGGATCGGTGAAACGGCGTAAGCGTTGTTGGCGCTCGTCTCGTGGGCATGGTT
>DPJL01000470.1:0-5143 GCA_003543035.1 Micromonosporaceae bacterium
CCCCCCTCGCCCCCCCCCCACCCAACGCCGTCATCAACCACGAGCGAGCCGCTCGCGGCCTCGGTGGCAGGCCGCAGGAGCCTGTGGCGGCGCCCGGTTCCCGGGCTAATTGGCCCCTGGTCGGCGAGCTCGAGGAGGAGCCCATCTCCGGGGCCCCCATATCTGCGGCACCTGTCTCCACCATGCCGACCTCGGGAGCGCCTCGCAGCAACCGGATCACGCCGCCCTGGCAGGCCGACGATCTCGTGCTGCCGCCGTCGCTGCGCCTCGTCGAGTCGGTCTCCGAGCCTTCGGTTTCGGCTGTGCCCACGCGACTTGTCGACGACACCGCTCTCACCAGCCGGATCCCCAAGGCCCGCCGGACAGAGCGCAACTCGTCCGACGACAACGCCGACGACACCGATCTGCTGATTTTCGCGTCGGTCTCTTCGGCCTGGTTCACCGGCGACGACGGCGAGGGCGAGTCCACCTGGAACTCGTCCATGGACCTCGGCTGGCGTGCCGCCGAGGAAGCATCCCTGCGCCCGTCCAGCGGTGGCGACACCAATGCTGGTCTGCCTCGCCGTGTTCCGGCCGCCAATCTCGTGCCGGGGTCGCCGCTGAGCCCGGAGCGTCCGCTGCGCATCGTTCGCGACGCGGGCGAGATCGCGGCTCACACCAGCAACTACTTCCGTGGCTACCGTCGTGGCAATCAGGAGGCGGGCGGCTTCTCCGTCGGCGGCCGACCGGGCCGGGAGTCCGCGGCGGGCTGGGATTTCAGCCGAGATCACGAAATGCGCGACGAACGGGGCGAGTACGGCCAACGAGCGGTCAACTATCGCTGACCTGCAGGCCGATAGGGGTGATCTGTGTGATTGCCCATAGGCCGCCGGCTTGACCTTGCACTGAGCAGCGAAGCAGCATTGCCGTGCAGCAGTCTTCCCATTGCCGTGCTAACCTGCGCGGCTGCGGAGACGTGAGCATAAGGAGCAATGCGGATGACCAGCGGCATCAGCCGGCGTTCGGCACTGTCCGGTGGCCTCGGTCTAGCGGTGGGCGGTGTCCTCGCCGCGTGTTCGAAGACCACCACCCCTGAGTCGGCGCCCGTGGCGCAAACGGCTACCTCTAGCGAGCTGGTCGTGGGCGCCAACCTGGAGCTCACTGGAGTGGGCTCCACGCTGGGCAAGTTGCAAGAGCAGGCGCTGCTCATCGCCGCCGAAGAGCTCAACATCAACGGCATTCCCTTCGGCGACAAGCGACTCAAGGTGCGCCTCGTGGTCCGCGACAACGGCGGCATTCCCGCCACAGCCGGTTTGATCGCCGAGGAGCTGATCGATCACGACAAGGTCAGCGCTGTCATCGGCGGCACGACGGTCGAGACCGGCCTGGCCATGCTGACCGTTGCCGAAGAGCGCAAAGTGCCCTTGCTCTGCCTCAACAGCGGCGATGAGATTTCGCTGCCACTGCCGCAGCGCAAGTTCATCTACAAGCTCGCCCCCAACGCTTCCGACGTGGCAGCCGCGATCGCCAAGGAGTTGGGGCGGCAGAAGCTTTCCAACGTCTCCTTGCTGGCAAGCGGCGACGGCCATGGCGCGGCAGGGTTCGGGGCGCTGCCCCGGGCGCTCGCCATCGCGGGCATCCCGTACCTGACGACCGTCCGCCTCCCCTCAACCGGGCGGGCGTTTGCCGAGAGCGCGAAGCAGATCGTTGCCAGCAAAGCAAAGGTGGTCGTGGTCTGGGCGCTCGCGCCCGTCAGCGCCGCGGCAGTCGCCGCGCTACGCGACGCAGGCTTCACCGGGAAGATCTTCCTGGACGCGGGAGCCGGCGCGGACGAAACCCTCAGCGGCCCCAACGGCGCCGCGATGGAGGGCACCTACATCGTGCACCCCTATGTGCTCGGCGGAGCGCCCCTGATGGCAACCACGCCCTCCGGACGGGCCGCCAGAGACTTCATCTACCGCTACATCCAGCAATACGGTGCGTTCAGTGGATTCGCGCCATACGCGGCCGACGCACTCAATCTCGTGGCCTTCGCGGCCCGGCGTGGCGTCAATGTCGACCCGCAGCGGCTGCGGGGGAGGCTCGAAGCCGGTGCGGTCGAAGGAATCTCCGGCGCCTATGCGTTCCAGCCCATTTCGCATGGCGGGCTCGAACCCGACGCACTGGTGCTCTTCACCGCTAAGCGGGGAGCCTGGATCCGGCTGTAACCAGCCTTCGTCAGGCTCCCACTCGCTGGCGGCGCATCGAGAGCACGTATTCCACCAGCGAGATGAGCACCTGCTTGGTGGACTCACGATTGCGTGCGTCGCAGCTGACCACTGGCACATCCGAGGAGATGGCGAGTGCGTCGCGCACGTCCTGCGCCTGGTGATACTGCATGCCGTCAAAACAGTTGATGGCAATCAGATATGGCAGCTTGCGGTGTTCAAAGAAGTCGATCGCGGCGAAGCAGTCGGCCAGCCGCCGAGTGTCCACCATGACGACTGCCCCGATCGCGCCCCGCACCAGCTCGTCCCACATGAACCAGAAACGCGTCTGGCCAGGCGTCCCGAATAAGTAGAGGATCAGATCGCGGTCGATCGAGATCCGGCCGAAGTCCATGGCCACCGTAGTGGTGGTCTTATTGGGAATCTGCCGCGTGTCGTCAACACCCACGCCTGCCGAAGTCATGATGGCCTCGGTGGTGAGCGGCGTGATCTCCGAAACGGAGCCCACCAACGTCGTTTTACCGACGCCGAAGCCACCGGCGATGACGATCTTCGCCGATGTCACCCGTCCCGTGTTGGGACGCTGCGACATGTCAGAGCCTCCGAAGTCCACTCAGCACCCTCTCAAGCAGTTCTGTACCGACCGAATCGTTGTTTTCGAATGAGGTCGGCTCGTACACCGCGACCAGGCCGTCTGCCGCCATGTCCGCGATAAGCACTCGCGCCACGCCCAGCGGCAGCTTCATCCTGGCCGCGATTTCCGCGAGCGACTGCACCTTGCCGTCGCACAGCGACGCGATGTGCTGATGCTCGCGACCGTGTCCCCCGCGTGATCCTGTTCCTGCCGAACGGCCCCGGACGGTGGTCTCCACCAACGCCTCTATCGCGATCTCCAGCCTGGGCCGGGTGCGACCTCGGGTAACGGCATAGGGTCGGACCAGCGCACCGGTCGGCTCTTCTCTATCTGGCATCCCGCCGTCACCCCCTTTCACCGTCCGCCCCGCCTCTTATGGGCGGAGTCCCTTGTCAGCCAAGCACTCCGGCGGCGCTACGCGGAGCCGGGGTCAGCGCATCGCCGACCCGGTCAACCAGTAGTGCCATTTCATATCCGACTTGGCCAACGTCGCAACTGCGGGAAGCCAGCACACCGAAAGAGGAACCGTCCGAAATGGACATGAGGAAGAGGAACCCGTTGTCCATCTCCACCACGGTCTGCAAAACGGCACCACCTTCGAAGCAGCGAGCCGCGCCCTGGGTGAGGCTCACCAGGCCCGAGGCGATGGCGGCGAGCTGATCCGCCCTGTCCCGGGGGAGATCCCGGGATGAGGCGAGCAGCAGGCCGTCCGCGGACACCGCGACCGCGTGGGCGACCCCGGGCACCCGGTCGGCGAAGTTGGCCAGGAGCCAACCAAGATCCTGCGTAGTGGTCATGCCTCGTGCTCCTTGCCGCTTGGTCCTCCGGTCTCGGCAGAGCCCGGATCATCGTCTTTCTGCTGGGTCCGGCCCCGTTGAACACCACGGTGGTAGGCGGAGAGCAGCCCGCGGACGCCTTCGGGCGAACGGCGCTGAACATCTTTTGCCGTGGCCTTGTTGTCCACACCACCCGGGACCAACTGCGCCATCGGAGTCCGCTTTGGCAGCCCGGAGAGGGTTGTCTCCTCCACATCGGCACTGGAGGCCGCGGCCGAAGCCGCCGCCCAACCCTCGTCGGCCGCGGTCTGCCAGGTCGGGCGGTAGGCGGCAGGCACTGATTCGCCTGCCTGTCCCGCGCGCCCGGCCGTACCACGGCCTGCCTGAGCTGTCACCATCTCGTCCTTCGAGGTCGCAGCATCTCCGTTCGAGCCTGTCCCTCGCCCGCCGTTGCCGTACGGGTCGATTTCGGCCCGGACAGCTGCGAACTGTGCGGTGATCGTAAGGTCTGATTCCCCATATGCGGGAGGGGTTGTCTCGGCATCATCCACAGCCGTCCGGCGGGTGCTGAACCACGCCGACTCAAGCTCTCGGAAGATTGGCAGCTCCATGGTCTCGTCGGCATAAGGCAGGTGTTGCGGCACCACCGATGGCGCCGACCGTTCGGCGTTGTAGACGCCTCGCGGGTCAGAGTGATCGTCCCTTATGGACGGCTCCTCGACAACCGGTGGCCACACCGGCGGCGCTGCCGCGGCCGGGACTGCTGACACCGGAACTGCCGACACCGGTACCGCAGAAATTGGCACACTGCCGGCGGGCGGCAGGTTGGGATAGGTGTCCGTCCGCTCGTAGGCACGCTCCTGCGCGGGCGGCGGCGTCTGCCGCGGGATCTGCGATCCGTAGAAGCTCTCCGGTCGCCCGGAGACTTCGCCGTCCACGGTCCTGCGCGGAAGCGGGTCGCCGTTCAGCGACGTGCTGTCCGTGTTGGCTCCGGTGAGGTCGGACCAGGACGGCATGCCTGCCCCTGCCCGGCTCGGCGTTGCGGGCGCCGGTGTGTGCGGTGGCGTGTAAGGCGGAAGCTGGGTCGGCGGCTGCTCGAAGAGCCGCGAACCGCCGCCTTCCAACGCGAGCGGCGCCGCGAACGGCGGCCGCGGCGGAGCCATCGTGGGCTGCCTTGCCTCAATTGCGACCGCGCTGGCCTCACGCGATGGAGCACCGGCCCGGCCGGCCAGTGCGCGTGGCACCAGCACCGCGGTGGGCAGGGTTACGTCGGCGATGATGCCGCGCTCGGAGGAGGAGCGAAGCTCCACCTTCACGCCGTGCCGTGCGGCCAGACGTGCGACCACGACCAGGCCCATCATCCGGGAGACGGCCACGTCCACCATTGGCGGCGTTGCCAGTCGCTCGTTGATGTCGGAGAGCATGTCCGGCTGGATGCCGATGCCGTGGTCCTCGACGTAGAGGACGGCCCGGTCGCCGACGCGGCGAGCCTCCACCATGACGCTGGAATCCGGCGGGGAGAAGGCGGTGGCGTTGTCGAAGAGCTC
>DPJL01000470.1:5490-11841 GCA_003543035.1 Micromonosporaceae bacterium
CCGAACTCGATCCGGGTGTAGTGCTCCACTTCGGACTGTGCCGCGCGGAGCACGTCGAGCAGAGCCGCCGGCTCGCGCTGCACACGGGTCGAGTCGGCTCCGGCGAGCACCAGCAGGTTCTCGTCGTTACGCCTCATTCGGGTGGCCAGGTGGTCCAGCTGGAAGAGCTCGGCCAACCTGTCCGGGTCTTCTTCACCACGCTCGAGCCGGTCCAGGTGACCGATGAGCCGGTCGACCAGGATCTGCGAACGCCGGGCGAGGTTGACGAACATGGTGGCCACCGAGGACCGCAGGGCGGCCTGCTCGGCGGCGGTGCGGACGGCTTCCAGGTGGACCGCGTTGAACGCCTCGGTCACCTGACCGAACTCGTCCTTGCTCCGCACCGGCAGGGGCTCGGCGATCTGGTTGGCCACCTGCAGTGGGGAGAGTTGTGCGGAAAGCGCCGGATCGCGTAGCCGGGCCACGGCCTGCGGCAGCCCGTACTGCGCGATGCTCAAGGCGCCGTGGCGGAGCTCGCGCAGCGAGCGGGCCATCGACCGGGCCACGAGCCACGCGGAGAAGACCGCGACGATCAGCATGAGCAACACCAGGATGGTCTGCATCAGGATGCGTGAGGTGACCTGGTCGCGCAGGGCCTGTGCGGTCTGCTCGACCTGGCCGTCCATCTGGGCTTCGACCTTGCGCAACAGGCTGGCGTGGTCCTTGAGGGCCAGATCCCACTCGGCGGCCGTGAACTCGTTGGTGATCGTGTTCTCGGAGAGCGCCTCGATCTTGCCCTGGAAGCTGGACGACTTACGCAGCGCCGGACCGGTCACGATGCTCTTATATTGATCGATGTCTGCGCCCTGGGCGACCGACTCAAACGACCGGTAGGCCTGACCCTGGCCGACCAGGGTGGCGATGAAGCTCTTGCGCAGCTCCGGCAGAAGTGCGTTCTGGTCGAAGGCGCGGTGGATGACGATCCGCTCCTCGGAGAGGTATTCCTTCTCCCTCGCGACCGCCGCGGCGGCTCGGAGCCCGTCACCGAGAGAACCACTGCCCGCGATCTGCGCTGCGCGGTCACGGATGTCCAGCAACTGCTGGATGAGCACCTGATAGCGCGGCGAGACATCGGAAATCTTGATCTTCAGCTCGGTGACCTGCGATCGGACCGTGGACAGGCTGGTCAGCCCGCCGTCGATCCGCTCCAGCAGGTCGCGCATGGCTGGATCGACATCGATCAGCGAATTGCGCTGTAGCTGGTAGAGACTGGCCGCCTGGTCGACCGCCTTGCTCGCATCGGCGAAGGCTGCCTTGGGGGCGGTGCGAGCCGCCTCGTCGTCACCGGCCAGCGTCTGCACGGCGGCGGCGCGCTCGTTTTGCAGGCCGTCCACCAGCGTGCCGGACTCTTTCACCAGCTGGGAGAGAATTCGGGTGTCGTCGGCGTTGGCAACCGTATCGAGGTTGTCCAGTAGACCGTTGGTCCCGATGACCAACGTCGCCAGAACTGGCGGGATCATGATCAGGCCCAGCTTGGCCCAGATCGGCATGTCCCGGAGCCGGCCAAATGGCCGACGGAGACGCGATAGGAAGCCATTCGAGTGGCTTCTACCGGCATTACTGCCAGACCGCTTGCTCACGTCACCGCCTTTCTGTCGGCGCCAAGGGTCGAGGCACGGGGGTCGCGCCGGGCACCGCACATCATCCGGCCCTGCAAAAGGACGGACCCCGAGATTCCATCACGCCCTGTGCGAAGTGGAAAGCCCAGGTTGCTTTGAACACCTGAGGTAATGGGATGCTCATGGGGATACAGCCCAATGTCATCGACGGAGCTACGCACTGTGAGCGTCCAATTTGCCCGAGTTATTCTTCTTGCCGGTCCATCTGGATCCGGCAAGTCTTACGTAGCTCGGCGAACCAGGCTACCCGTGCTTTGTCTTGACGATTTCTATAAGGACGGCAACGACCCTAGCCTGCCCTTTAGAGACCGAGACGACCCTAGCCTGCCACGCGCTCAGCGCGACGTCGACTGGGAGTCGCCCACCTCTTGGGACGCCGACGCAGCTGTCATGGTCATAGCTGAGCTAGCTGCAAAAGGTCGGGCGAAGGTGCCGGTATATGACATCAGTCAGAGTCGCCGTGTGTCTGATCGGATACTTACCATCGCCGATCATCCGCTGTTCATTGCCGAAGGTATCTTTGCCGCCGAGATCGTGGCTCGATGCGCGGAGTTAGGCCTGCTCGCCGACGCGCTGGCGGTGCAGCGGCCAAAGACTGTGAACTTTGCCCGCCGACTGGTGCGTGACCTGGCTGAGCACCGTAAGCCGCCAGGTGTGCTGATCCGGCGCGGGCTTCTGCTGCTGCGCAATGATCCCGCCATCCTGCGCCGGCAGACCGAGTTGGGCTGCCGGCCGATGACCGCCCGTGCCATCTGGCGGCGGGTAGCAGAACTGCTCTCGGCCGCGCGGCGGCAAGAGGAGCTGAAACAGGCCGACGGCTGACCGCGGCCCGGCCTTTTACAGCAGCTTCGCGTACGCCGGCTTGATGATCTCGTTGATGATCGCCAGCCGCTCGTCGAACGGGATGAAGGCGCTCTTCATCGCATTGATCGTGAACCACTGCAGCTCGCTCCAGCCCCAGTCGAAAGCCTCGGACAGCAGGAACATCTCCCGCGACATCGAGGTCCCGCTCATCAGCCGGTTGTCTGTGTTGACCGTCACCCGGAACCGTAGGTCACGCAGCAGTTTGATGGGATGCTCGGCGATCGAGGAGGCCGCACCGGTCTGCACGTTCGACGAGGGGCACAGCTCCAACGGCACTCGCTTGTCCCGCACATAAGCGGCGAGCCGGCCGAGCCGCCCGTCCGACGTGATGTCGTCGACGATGCGTACGCCGTGGCCGAGCCTGTCCGCACCGCACCACTGCAAGGCCTGCCAGATCGACGGCAGCCCGAAAGCCTCACCGGCGTGAATGGTGAAGTGGTAGTTCTCCCGCTTGAGGTATTCAAAGGCGTCCAGGTGGCGGGTCGGCGGGTACCCGGCCTCCGCCCCCGCGATGTCGAAGCCGACCACGCCGTGATCCCGGTACGTGATCGCGAGCTCGGCGATCTCCATCGAGCGGGCCGCATGCCGCATCGCGGTCAGCAAGGTGCCGATTCTGATCGGCGTCCCAGCCTCTGCCGCCAGTGCACTGCCTTCCGCAAAGCCGACCTGCACCGCCTCGACCACCTGCGGCAGCGTCAAGCCATTGGTCAGGTGCTGCTCGGGCGCGTAACGCACCTCGGCATAGACAACCCCGTCGGCCGCCAGGTCGAGCGCGCATTCGGCGGCCACCCGCCGCAGCGACTCGGGCGTCTGCATCACGGCCACGGTGTGCGCAAAGGTCTCCAGATAGCGCTCCAGCGAGCCGGAGTTGGCCGCCTCGGCGAACCAGTGGCCAAGTGCCTCCGGATCATTGGCAGGCAAGGTGTGCCCGATCTCGTTCGCAAGATCGATGATGGTGGCCGGGCGCAGCCCACCATCCAGATGATCGTGCAGAAGTGCCTTGGGTGCGCGGGCGATTTCCTCGAGGCTCAGAGTCACATCGTCGAAGATATCCCTGTGCTCTCCGCCGAGATGATCGCCGCGCTGCGATGTCCGCTGTGCCACAAACCCCTGGAACCGGCTGGGAGCAATCTGCGCTGCGCGGCCGGCCACAGCTTCGATGTGGCCAAGCAGGGTTATGTCCATCTGGGTACCGGGAAGAAGCTCCCCGAGGGCGACACCGCCCAAATGATCGAAGCCAGGAGCGCCTTCCTCGCGAAAGGACACTTCGCGCCTCTGCAAACCGCATTGGCGGCCACCGCGCCAGCGGGCTTGATAGTCGATCTAGGTGCCGGCCCCGGCCACTATCTCGCGGCCATTCTCGAAGAGCACGAAAACGCCCAAGGGATCGCCTTCGACGTCTCCAAGCCCGCCTTGAAACGGGCCGCCCGCGCCCATCCGAGGGCCGGGGCAGTGCTCGCCGACACCTGGGGTGAGTTGCCCTTGGCCGACGACAGCGTCGACGTGTTACTCAACATCTTCGCTCCCCGCAATGGAGTCCAGATGCGGCGCGTACTTCGCCCCGACGGCCTGCTCATCGTGGTGACCCCCGAGCAGGATCACTTGATCGAGCTGCGGGAAGAGCTGGGACTGCTCACCGTGGATGAGTCCAAACAGGAGCGACTGTCGAATACGCTTCGCGACTTCGTGATGGACCAGGACAACCGGATCAGGTGGCAGATGCAGTTGTCTGCCGAGGATGCCGAACAGCTCGTTGCCATGGGGCCCAACGCTTTCCACGGTCGCGCGAAGAGTCCCCGGAACCTCGCGGTGACGGGGAGCGTGCGGCTGTCTACGTGGAAAGGTCGACCTCTTCCCAACCCCCGGGCGGATCGTGATGCGGCCCAATGAAAACGGCCGACCACTCCAGCGCCCAGCGACGTTGCCCGATCGCGTTGGCGTCCACCGCCCCGGGTAGCTCGTCTGTGCTCAGTTTCAGGAAGGCCCAGTCCAGGCAGTAGTGCAGGTCCAACGCGGCGGCCACCACCGCCGGGTCGCGCGGGGCGGACAAGGTACGCCCCTGCCAGTCGGCAAAGGACTCCTCGGCGAGCAGATCGGGAAAGAGCTCCACCAGCGACTGCGGCGGTGCTAGCGGATCGAGCGACTTGATCAGGCCGAGTGTCCACGCGAGCCCCGCGAGCGCATCAAGGTGCAGAGCGAACGACCGCCGATCGCCGATCTCCTCGGTGATCCAGGCCCACTCCGGCTCGGTGACATCAGGAGTCAGATCATTGCGGTCCAGCCATGATTCGGCCTTGTCGGGCGGCATACCGAAGGTGCGCTCCAGCACTACGAAGAGGATTACCGCGCGGCGCTCGAGATCGATCGTTGAGCGTAACTCCACCTGATCGTCGGGATCCCAGACCAGCGGGAAGGTTTCCGGGGGCAGCGCAAGACCGAGCCGCGCCAGTTCCTGAAGGCTGGCGGCACGCACGGCGAGGGGGTCGGGGGCGGGCACGGGCATGGCGAATTAGATCATCCGATCCGATCGATGATCAATGGCCGGGGCAGGGCAGGCAGGCTGTCGATGACCACCGCCTCGGTGGCCGCTTGCAACCCGGCCGGCATCCGCTGAGCATCGTCGGTGCGCAGCTCGAAGAGCAGATCCCCGGCGTTGACCCGCTCACCCGGGCGCTTATGCAGGATCACGCCCGCACCGGCGCTGACCGGATCCTCCTTGCGGGCCCGTCCGGCGCCAAGCCGCCAGGCCGCCATACCCATCGCCATCGCATCCACGCTGGCCACGACCCCGCTCGCGACCGAACGCACGAGCTCGGTCTCCTTGGCCGTCGGCAGTGGCGCATCCGGATCGCCGCCCTGCGCCCGGATCATGGCACGCCAGGAGTCCATCGCCTTGCCGGACCCCAGCATGTCAGCCGGGTCCACATCGGACAGACCAGCGGTGGTCAGCATCTCCCTCGCCAAGGCGAGGGTCAGCTCGACTACGTCGGCCGGGCCGCCGCCCGCGAGCACCTCCACCGACTCTTGAACCTCAACGGCGTTGCCTATGGCTCGCCCGAGCGGCGTGTTCATGTCCGTGAGCAGGGCGACCGTGTTCACGTTGTGCGAGCGGCCCAACTCCACCATCGTCCGGGCGAGCTCTCGCGCCTGATCAACGGACTTCATGAACGCGCCCGAGCCCACTTTGACGTCCAGCACCAGTGCGCCGGTACCCTCCGCAATCTTTTTGCTCATGATTGAGCTGGCAATCAAGGGAATCGCTTCCACAGTGCCGGTGACATCGCGCAATGCGTAGAGCTTGCGATCGGCCGGAGCCAGGCCCTCGCCCGCTTGGCAGATCACCGCGCCGACGTCGGCGAGCTGGCGGATGAACTCGTCGTTGCTCAACGCCGCACGCCAGCCCGGGATGGACTCGAGTTTGTCCAGGGTGCCCCCGGTATGGCCCAGGCCACGGCCGGAAAGCTGTGGCACAGCACCACCGCAGGCAGCAACGAGCGGAGTGAGCGGGAGCGTGATCTTGTCGCCCACACCGCCGGTTGAGTGCTTGTCGACGGTCGGCCGAGTCACCGAGGATAGATCGAGTCGCTCGCCCGAGGCGATCATTGCCGCCGTCCAGCGGGCGATCTCGCGATCTTCCATGCCACGCAGCAGAATCGCCATCGCGAGCGCGGACATCTGTTCGTCGGCGACAACGCCCTTGGTATAGGCGTCAACCACCCAGTCGATCTGTGCGTCGGAAAGCGCACCGCCGTCCCGCTTGGTCCGGATCACGTCCACTGCCGTGATGCTCATGCTGCTCTTCTTTCCCGTCGATCAAGACGCTGGGAAC
>DPJL01000467.1:0-344 GCA_003543035.1 Micromonosporaceae bacterium
ACGAGGGCGGACAGCACGTCCTTGCGAGTGATGGGAAGCTTGACCTCGGGCAGGGCGGTCGGCGCGGGTTGGCCGGCCGCGGCGGCCTGTTCGTCCGCCCGCCGTCGGACAGCCTCGTCCAGTTTCGCCTGCGCGTCGTCGTAGACCTGGGTCACCCGGTCCTCGGTGATCGTCGTGTCGCCCACGTATGCGGCCACACCGGGCTCGGACCGGCACCCGGCCAGCCCGGCGACGGCCAACGCCCCAACAAACACGAGGACACGAACGCGACCACTCACGCCCGACACTGTCTCATGCCCCGTCGCGCGCCGGCCCGCCCGGGTCGCCGAGCACATCGCGCAGCA
>DPJL01000467.1:417-5482 GCA_003543035.1 Micromonosporaceae bacterium
CTCCGGCGGCCTGTGGGAGGAGGTGTGCGGCGAGCTGGCCGAGCAGTTGCGCGGCGACGGCGCGACCGTGCACAGCGAGGCCGGCGAGTGGGGTCAGGAGCTGGTTGCCGCGCTGGGCGAGGTGGCTCTGCGGTTCATCGGCGTCGACGGGTCGCGGTGGATGCTGCGCGGGGTGGTGGCCGGCCCGCCGGACCGCGCCAGGTACAGCGCCGTCGCCCTGCGGGATCTGGTCAAGGGCACGGTCGTGGTGCGGGGCAGCCAGCCGATGCCGGTGCGCACGCCGCTGCCGATCGAGCTGCCGGACGCCATCGCCGAGCACATCGCGCAGCAGGGTCGTACACCAGTCCAGCAACGCGGTGTCGCGCAGCGTACCCGGGCGCGGTAGCGAGATCGTCTCGCCGGCCGGCTTGTACACGGCCTCGGGGTGGAGCCTCTTCAGCCGCAGCTGCTTCGAGTCCGGCAGGACGATCGGAGAGAAGCGGATGTGCCGGCCCTGCAGCCCGACGTCGGTCAGCCCGTAGGCGCGGACGAGGAGGCGGAACCGGGCCACCGCGGCGAGGTTCGACACCGGAGCCGGCGGATCGCCGTACCGGTCGGTCATCTCGGCGACGACCTCCGCCAATCCCTCAAGGGTGCGCGCGGACGCCAGCTTGCGGTACATCTCCAGCCGCAGCCGCTCCACGCCGATGTACTCGTGCGGCAGGTTGGCGTCGACCGGGAGGTCGATCCGGACGTCCGCCGCGGAGCCTTCGTCCTCGGGCAGCTCGCCCTTGAAGGACTGCACCGCCTCGCCCACCATCCGGACGTACAGATCGAAGCCCACGCCCTCGATGTGGCCGGACTGCTCGCCGCCGAGGGTGAAACCACCGGCCTTCATCGCCTCCAGCACATACCGGTCGCCGACCTTGGTCTCGACGAGGTTGATGCCCGCTTCCCGCATCGCGATTCTGAGGCCCAGATTGCTCATCACGGTCGCCACGACGGTGTCCTCGGTCAGCGTCCCGGCTTCGCGCATGGCCAGCGCCAGGATCGCCATGAGTTGGTCACCGTCCACTTCGGACCCGGAGGCGTCCACCGCGAGACAGCGGTCGGCATCGCCGTCGACGGCCAGACCCAGATCGGCACCATGCTCAAGCACGGCGGCCTTGATCGAGTCAAGATGGGTTGCGCCGCAACCGTCGTTGATGTTCAACCCATCCGGCTCCGCGTGAATCGCGATCACCTCGGCACCGACCTGACGGAACACCTCCGGCGCTATGTCGCTCGCCGCACCGTTGGCGCAGTCGAGCACGACCTTGAGACCGTCCAGCGGATGCGAGGCCGCGGCCACCAGGTGAGCCAGGTAGTGCTCGGCACCATCCATCAGCTCGTGCACCCGGCCGATGCTCGCGCCGGTGGGCCGCTGCCACCCGTTGCCACCGCTGTTGATGAGCACCTCGATGGCGTCTTCGATGTCGTCGGGGAGCTTGTGCCCGCCAGCCGCGAAGAGCTTGATTCCGTTGTCGGGCATGGGATTGTGGCTCGCCGAAACCATCACGCCGAGGTCGGCCTTCACCTCACCGGTGAGGAAGGCGACGCCCGGGGTCGGCAACACTCCGACGCGGACGACATTGGCCCCCGCGCTCGTCAGCCCGGCCACCACGGCAGCTTCCAGCATCTCCCCACTGGCCCGCGGATCCCGGCCGACCAGAGCCAGCGGCGTGTGACTGCTGTCCGCGGCCACCAGGGTGCGGACGGCGGCCACCGCGATGGCCATGGCGAGCTCCGGGCTGAGGTCGGCGTTGGCCAGACCTCGAACGCCGTCGGTGCCGAAGAGACGACCCACCGCGAGCCACCTTTCTGGGGAGGAGCTTTGGAAGGGATGAATGCCAAAAGCCGGGCCACTCCTGCTTGTGGCAGGAGCAGACCCGGCTGTCAGCTGGCGTATATCAACGCTTCGAGTACTGGGGAGCCTTACGGGCCTTCTTGAGACCGTACTTCTTGCTCTCCTTGACCCGCGCGTCACGGGTGAGGAAACCGGCCTTCTTCAGCGCCGGGCGGTCGTCGACGTCGAGCTCGATCAGCGCCCGGGCAATGGCCAGTCGTAGCGCGCCGGCCTGGCCGGTGATGCCGCCACCGTGCAGGTTGGCGACAACGTCGAGCTGCTCGGCCTTCTCCGAGATCACCAGCGGCTCGCGCACGGACTGCTGCGCCACCTTGCTCGGGAAGTATTCGGAAAGCTCCCGGCTGTTGCAGGTGATCTTCCCTGTGCCGGGGATCAGCCGGACCCGGACGATGGCCTGCTTGCGGCGGCCCACGGTCTGGATCGGGCGCTCGCCACGGAACTTCGGCGGGGCCTTGGTGACGGGAGCGGGCGCGGGCGTGGGCGTCGTCGCAACAGCGTCGGCAGCCTCAGCGACGGCGGCCGGGCTCGGCACGGCAGTCTCGGTCATGGTGTTTCCTTCGTCCGCGCTCACTGCGCGATCTGCTTGATCTCGAAAGGCTTCGGCTGCTGCGCGGCATGCGGGTGCTCTGGGCCTGCGTAGACCTTGAGCTTCGTGATCACCTGACGGCCCAGCTTGTTGTGAGGGATCATGCCCTTGACCGCGAGCTCGATGGCGCGAGCCGGGTTCTTGGTGAGCAGCTCCTCGTAGGAGGTGGCGCGCAGACCGCCCGGGTAACCCGAGTGGCGGTAGGCGAACTTGGTCGCACGCTTGTTGCCGGTCAACGCCACCTTGGCGGCGTTGATCACGATCACAAAGTCGCCGGTGTCGACGTGCGGCGCGAAAATGGGCTTGTGCTTGCCGCGCAAGAGAGTCGCGGCGTGGGTGGCGAGCCGGCCCAGCACGACGTCAGAAGCGTCGATGACGTGCCATTGACGCTCGATATCACCCGGCTTCGGGCTGAACGTACGCACAGGTTTACCTTGTCTGGTCGTCGGACTGAATACAGAAATTCTGCCGCTCCGGGGGAGCGCGTGTCGCTCGCGCAACAGCGGTTAACGATACCTGGGTCGCAGGCACAGGGCAAAACCGGGGCCGCGAGGCCCGGCTCACAGCCTACATTGCGCTTCGGTGCGGCAGTTTTCACCTGGCGGGTACATACCGCGGAACACCACGGTAATCACATGTTCGTAACTTCGCCGCCATGACCGCACGCACTTTGACCGAATGGAACCCGGAAGACGCCTCCTTTTGGGCGTCGACTGGCCGCCGCATCGCCCGGCGCAACCTGATCTTTTCGATCTTCGCGGAGCACCTGGGTTTCTCGGTGTGGACGCTGTGGAGTGTGGTGGTCGTCGCCCTGCCGCCGGCGCTCTTTCCCTACACCGTGGATCAGAAGTTCTGGCTGGTCGCGCTGCCGAACCTGATCGGGGCGCTGATGCGGTTGCCCTACACCTTCGCGGTCACCCGATTCGGTGGGCGCACCTGGACGGCGCTCAGCGCACTCTTCCTGTTGATCCCGCTGGGCGCGCTGATCTTCGCGGTCACCACACAGCCCGCCTATTGGGTCGTTCTCGCGTGTGCGGCCACGGCCGGCTTCGGCGGCGGGAACTTTGCCTCCTCGATGACGAACATCTCGTTCTTCTATCCGGAGAAGGAGAAGGGCACCGCCTTGGGCCTCAATGCGGCCGGCGGCAACATCGGCATCTCCACGATGCAGCTCTTCGTGCCGCTGGTGATTTCAGCGGGGCTGGTCTATGGCGGGCTGATGTGGCTTCCCCTCGTGCTCGCTTCCGCGATCGGCGCTTACTTCTTCATGAACAACCTCGCGGTGGCGAGAGCGCCGTTCAAGGCTCAGTTCGCGACGGTCAAGCGGGCGCACACGTGGATCATGTCCTTTCTTTACATCGGTACCTTCGGCTCCTTCCTCGGTTATTCGGCGGCTTTCCCCCTGGTACTCAAATTGCAGTTCCCGAATGCACCGGTCTGGAAGCTGGGCGCTACCGCGATGATCACGCTGGCCTTCACCGGCCCGCTGGTGGGCTCACTGGCCCGGCCGCTCGGTGGCTGGCTCTCCGACAAGATCGGCGGTGCTCGGGTGACTGCCGCCTGCTTCCTGATGATGGGGATCGGCTCGTACGGGGTCGTCACCGCCACCGGAGCCAAGAACATGGCTCTCTTCCTCGCATCCTTCTGGCTGCTGTTCACGGCCGCCGGAGCGGGCAACGGGTCGACCTACCGGATGATCCCGGCCATCTTCGCCGCGAAGTCGCCGGATCTGGCGACCGCCAAGCGGGAGTCGGCGGCGACCCTGGGCATTGCCGGGGCGATCGGAGCGCTGGGCGGCTTCTACCTGCCTCGCGCGATCAGCGACTCGATCAAGGCAACCGGGGGTATTGAGACCGCGTTCACCTGGTTCGGGGTGATGTACGGAGCCTGCCTGGCCGTAACGTGGTGGTGCTACCTGCGCCGGCGGGTGCTGGTGGAGCGCGTGCCGAGTCTCGCCCATGCGACCGTTTAGAGTTGAAGTTTCAACTAATCAGGTAACATGGTGAGGAGACCAAGAACCGGTAATTAGAGTGGAACCCATGACAGCCCCTGCAATCAGAGCAACGAAATGGCTCAGCGACGCCGAACAGCGGGCCTGGCGCAGTTATCTTGCCGCCAACCGCCTGCTCGCCCTGGAGTTGGAAAAGGGCTATCAGCGGCATGGGCTGTCCAGTTCGGACTATGAGGTGCTGGTTCATCTCTCCGAGGCGCCCGAGCGGCGGCTGCGCATGTGGGAGTTGGCAAAGGGAACGCTGCTTGAGAAGAGCCGGCTCTCCCACCAGATCACGCGGATGGAGCGGGCGGGCTTGGTACGCCGGGAAAGTTGCCCTGGCGACCGGCGGGGGCAGTTCGCCGTTCTCACCGAGCACGGCTGGGACACCATCCGCCGGGTCGCGCCTTCGCACGTGGAGCAGGTGCGGGCTTTCTTTATCGATCGGCTGAGCCCGGACCAGGTACAAACGTTGACGGAGATCTTCGCCCCAATGGCGGAAGATCTCCGTCAGCAATGCCCGAAGGACGAGGACGTTACAGATCCTGAATGATCCGTAAAGCTCTGCCGACCCTATTCATAGTGTCTGTGTCGGCTACCTCGA
>DPJL01000473.1 GCA_003543035.1 Micromonosporaceae bacterium
TCACCGAGAACGGCGCGGCCTACCCCGACTCCCTCGACGATCAGGACCGGATCGGCTATCTGGAGGCCCATATTCGCGTCTGCGAGCAGGCCGCCGCGGACGGGATCCCCGTTCGGGGCTACTTCGTCTGGTCACTGATGGACAATTTCGAATGGTCATGGGGATACTCGAAACGCTTCGGCATCGTCCATGTGGACTATGAGTCGCAAGCGCGGACTCCGAAGGCCAGTGCACACTGGTACGCGGACGTGATCCGTCGGGGTGGTTTGGGGGCGTAAGGAATGACAACTCAGCGCACGCGATCGGCCGGGCGGCCGACGCTGGATGAGGTCGCGGCGCTGGCCGGGGTCGGCCGGGGGACGGTCTCCCGGGTGGTCAACGGCTCGCCACAGGTGAGCCCCGAGGCTCGGGCGGCCGTGCAGGAGGCCATCAAAGAGCTCGGCTACGTGCCGAACAGAGCTGCCCGGGCGCTCGTCACCCAGCGGACCGACTCGGTGGCCCTGGTGGTCTCCGAGTCGCAGGAACGGGTCTTCGCCCAGCCCTACTTCGCCGGCCTGGTGCGCGGGATCAGCTCTGCGCTCACGGACACGCCGCTACAGCTCTGGCTCGCGATGGCTCAATCACCGGCCGAGCAGCAGCGGGTTGAGCATCACCTGACCAGCCAGCACGTTGACGGCGTCCTGCTGTTATCGCTGCACGAATCCGACCAGCTGCCCAAGTTGCTGCGGGAGCGGGGGCTTCCGGCCGTACTCGGTGGCAGGCCGATCGGGACCGGGCAGGACATCTCCTATGTGGACATCGACAACGTCGGGGGAGCCCGGGCTGCGGTCGAGCACCTGGTGAAGTCGGGGCGGCGCAAGGTCGCGACCATCGCCGGTCTGCAGGACATGGGGGTGGGCGTTGACAGGCTTACCGGGTACCAGAAAGCAATGGGTTCGAAAGCGCAATTGATCGCGTATGGGGACTGGGGTGAGGCGAGCGGCACCGAGGCGATGCGTGAGCTGATCGCACGCGATCCCGAGATAGACGCCGTTTTCGTCGCCTCAGATCTGATGGCGGCAGGTGCCCTTCGCGCGCTTCGCGAGCTCGGCCGCCGCGTCCCGCAGGATGTGGCAGTGGTCGGTTTCGAAGACTCCCCGATCGCGGCTCAGACCGACCCTCCACTCACGACGGTCTACCAGCCGGTGGAGGAGATGGGGCGCCAGATGGTGCAACTGTTGCTCGCACGAATGCGTGGCGACGATGACCCTTCGCACGTCCTGCTCGACACTCACCTGGTCAAGCGCGCCTCCAGCTGAGTCCTGGTGCCACCTGGCTTCTCGCCCGTCTCTCTCGCCCGCTCTCGCCTCTCCCGCGCCCTGCGGTTCCGGACACAGGATCTTGGCGATCTCAGGAACTCCACGTAAAAACGTTCTTACCCTCACTTATTGTCCTAAGTGAGGGTAAGATGGCGGCATGACCTCAGATCTTTGGCCGGTGCTGCAATACGAGAGCTTGCCCTGGAATAGCACCATTGCGCCTGGCGTTGCGTCGCGGAGCCAGCTCAGAAGGCATCAGGGTCCTTATCAGGCTGCCATTGCTCCCGAAATATCAGCAAGGCGACTCATCCTTGCCAGCGATGTGCTCGCCGCCGCCGACGATGCATCGAATGAGATCGCTCGTTTCGATGCAGGTATGGGCGGTGAGATCGCCCCTTTTGGTGCTGTGCTACTGCGATCGGAGTCCGCAGCCAGCTCTCAAATCGAGAACCTGACAGCCTCTGCGCGAGCCATAGCAGAGGCCGAAATCGGTGACACTGGCCGGCGCAATGCCACTCAGATTGTTGCCAATACACGCGCCATGGAAGCTGCTGTCGCTCTAGCCGATAAGCTTGACGCCAATTCGATTCTGGTTATGCACCGCGCTCTGATGGAAGCCTCCGAGCCTGCTACCGCAGGCCGGTGGCGTGAGGAGCAGAACTGGATCGGCGGCGGCAACTTTGGGCCGCACGGTGCGATGTTCGTTCCGCCGCACCACTCGCGGGTCGAGGCCGCGATCGAAGACCTGGCAGCTTTCATACAGCGCGACGATCTGCCGGTTCTGGTGCAAGCCGCGATAGCTCATGCTCAGTTTGAGACCATTCATCCATTCAATGATGGCAACGGTCGTACGGGGCGTGCTCTGCTACATGCGATGCTGCGGAACAAAGCCTTGACACGCAATGTAACCGTGCCGGTTTCTGCGGGGCTGCTCACCGATACTGCCGCTTACTTCCATGCCCTTGGTGCTTATCGAGCCGGTGACCCATCGGTGATGGTCAGACAACTTGCCGACGCTTCCTTCATCGCGGTCGCCAATGGCCGACAATTGGTTGGCGAGATGCGCGAGATCCGCGCCGCATGGAATGAGCGTGTGTCAGCGCGCCGCGATTCCAAAGTCTGGCGGGTCGCCGACGTTCTGATGCGCCATCCTGTAATCAACGCGCCACTGCTCACACGGGAGCTGGGCATAGCGGCCAACAACGTCCATCGCTATATCGATCCGCTAGAGAGCGTCGGTGTCTTGACTGAGTTCACCGACAGGAAGCGCAACAAGGCCTGGCGATCAGTCGAGATACTGGCTGCGCTTGATTCCTTCGCGGCACGCGTCGGCAGGCGTCGTCTACCTGATTGATAAAGCTATCCTCAGTTATAAGGCTAAGTGAGGACAGGAGGAGGCGCTTAGCCTCAGATCCTACAACGACACGGCGACGAAATCCGGACGTAACGGTGAACGGGCATCCTTAGCGACATGTTGCTTCGGGTGAGGGTCGCGCTGCCGGATCGTCCAGGTTCACTCGGTCAGGTCGCTCGGACGCTGGGCGTCTCGGGCGCCGACATCGTTCAGGTCGTGGTGCTCGAGCGCCTCGGCGGGCGCGCGGTCGACGACTTCACCGTTGTGTGGCCCGGTGGGTCCGGAGTGGAACGACTGCGAGCAGGCCTGGCGGCGATGCCCGGCGTGCGGGTCGACGGCATCTGGCGCGCGATCGGCGCACCGGTTGCGGGAGGCTTCGACGCCGAGCTGCTCGCGCAGGTCGCGGCCAAACCTGAGGACGGCCTCGGCACCTTGGTGGACGCGGTTCCGGGGCTGCTCGCCGCGGATTGGGCAGCGATCCTGGAAGTGCCGGCCGACTGGGCGGTCCGCCGGATGGAGCCCTCCGTCGTCTATGGAAGCTGGCGGATGCCGAAGCCTCCGCTGCTGCCCGAGATCACGCCGCTGCGGCCACGAGCGTCGACAGCGATGGATGGGGCCCGGTTTGCGTTGGTGCCCTTCGGCCGCGGCGGCCTGGTGCTCGCCGTCGCGCGATGCGGTGATGACGAGCTGCCGGTGGCGGCTTTCCACGGCACTGAGGTGGATCGGCTCGCGCAACTCGTCCGGGCCACGACTGTCATGCTCGATGCCCGTTTGGACCTCGCGACAGCTTAACTGCAAACGATCAAGACGCTGGGAACGTCGACACGCCGTCGAGCAAGACCTTAAGTTCATGATCAACGCGGGCGGGCAGGCGGGGGTTAGGCAGGGCTGCTGGCTTTGCGGGCGAGGGAGTCGATGCCGACGGCGAGCACGAGAACCGTTGCGGTGACCATGAATCGCACCGAGGAGTTCACGTTCAGTAGGAGCAT
>DPJL01000323.1 GCA_003543035.1 Micromonosporaceae bacterium
GCTCTTCCGATCTGGCACAGACCATCGTCCGTTCGTAGAACACACCGTCTTTTTTCAGCTTTCCGCTGGCTTCGGATGCTGATCGCGATTCCCAGTTGTGGCCCAGATCCCGGCACCGCAGGAACGCATCAGGCATCGACTTTGCCAATGCCCGCACCGCTTTCACATCGGCGTAGCCGGGCTTACCAGAATCTGCCATCTCCGCTGCCTCCCACGAACACTAACAACACTCATGCAAATATCGCATGTCACAAAGCGCGGCCGGCCGGTGGCCCTGTGCGCAGCGTAGGTTGTGGCTACACGCATGTGAGCGCCGTCGATGTTTCTGGCGGGGGTTCCTACCGTGGCGGTGGGAGCAGTCGCATTTTGCCCTGCTGCAGCAGCTGGCTGCGCAGGCGGGCGATTTCGTCACGCTGGGCGGCCAGCTGTGACAGCGCGGCAGTGCGACTTCGGCCTACGAAGGAGTCCCTACTCTGCGATTGGTTGGGAAGAACAGGTGGATGTCGTCATGTTCCACCAGCTCGCCACGTGACATTCGATCATCGACGTACGGGAGGACGGCATCGAAGAGGAGGTTAGACAGCGCTCGTTGTGCCGGGCGACCTTGAGCCGTAAGAACACCGTCTTGCTGACCACATTGGACGAGTTGCCGCCGATGTTGTGCGACAGCAGATTTCTCTGAACTCGTGTGGCCTGAGCTGTCCGCCTATGGGACCAGCTCATCGGTGGTTTGGCGGAGTTCGTTGCGCACCCATTCGGCGATCCGCTGCGCTGTTTGCCCGGGTGCGTCCGCGCTGGTGCCCAGTACGGTGTCGATGGTCCGGCGCAGGTGCGCGGCAAAGGCAAGGTGTTCATCGATCGCATGCTCTCGCCACGAGGGCCGTGATTGCAACCGGATTCGATACTGCCGATGGTGCAGGGTTCCAATTTGGCCTGTTAGGCGAGCACGAAGCGTCCAAGTCTGCGTTCTGGTCGCGTGCGGGCCGAAGCCGATGGGCGGCCGATCGGTCGACATGCGTTCATGATCTAGGGTTGCGCATCGCAGGATAGAGTTCTACATCAATGTGGCCGCAACCGGTCACTGGGCACGGCTGGACAGCATTGATATCAATGTGGGAGTTAAGTTTCCCCTGATCAGGCGAGAATATAACTCTTTGATAACGTCGCGAACCGAATTGCTGTCCCGTCGAAACAGATAGTCGTCGTTCTGTGCGCGGTGACGGTGGGTGATCGTTCCACGTCATTGAGGCCACGCGTCGAGGATCTGCGTGCCGTGACCCTTTGTGCGAGTCGACTGATCGGCGGTCTGTCCGGTTTGGGCTGCAGCGAATGTCGGCCGCTGCCGCTATCGTGCGCCTTCGATCATTCACACGGGGACGCGTGGGCGAGATCCACACTGCTCCCCGGCTTGGGTTGGAGGCTTGTGTTGGCAGGACAGCGGGTTAGTCCACATCGCATGATGTTTGTCCGGGCGGCGGTGCTGTCGTTGCTGACATCGATGGTCTTTGTCGCCGAGTCGGGCCCGGCGGTGGCCTCCAACCCGGCATGTGGCACGGAGGCCCGCGATCAGTCGGCGGCGATCGCGATGGCGAAGGCTTGCCAGACGCAGGTGGAGATACTTTCCAAGCGTTCGGAGAACGATGACGTGTTCGCCAACGCGGACGGCACATTGACGTTGCGCCGCCATGTGATGCCGCAACGGGTCCGCGGCGGCGACGGTTGGGTACCTGTCGATGCGACTCTGCGCGTTGGGTCTGACGGCCTGGTGCGCCCAGTCGCGCTTCCGATCGGCGTGACGTTATCGGGTGGCGGCAACACTGCCCTGGTTACGGTGAACGAGGGCGCGTCTCGGCTGGAGCTGGCGTGGCCGGCTGTCCTTCCCACGCCGACGTTGACGGCCAATACCGCCACCTATGCGAATGTTTTCCCCAATGTTGACTTGCGGATTTCGGCGTCTGTGGACGGCTTCCAGCAGATCTTCGTGGTCAAGGATCGTGAGGCCGCCGCGAATCCGGCCCTATCGCGCATCGCGACCCGGGTCACCGGTACGGGGTTGGCTTTGCACACGGGTTCCGGTGGCCGCATCGAAGCGATCAATGCTTCCGGTGAACCGGTGTTCGTCTCGGATGGGGCATACATGTGGGACTCGCCGTCACCGCCGGCCGAGGCTACGCAAGAGTTTGGGCGGGGCGTGTTCACTGCAGCGGATGTGGCCGCAGCGGAGGACCCTGATGCGCCGACCCGGATAGAAACGATGCCGGTGGAGTTGACCGGGAGCGAGTTGGCGGTCCGGCCGGTGCAGGAGATGCTGACCGATCCGGGCACGGTGTATCCGGTGTTCATCGATCCGCCGTTTAGCCGGGCGTCGAGCACTAACTGGACCACCACCAACTCCTGCAACGCGAACTCGTCGTACTGGACGTCGGATCGTGATGTGATGCGGGTCGGCCGTAACCCGGACAACGGATGCAAGCGCCGGGCATTTGTCAACATCGCCATTCCTGAGCTGACCGGCAGCCTGATCAAGACGGCGTCGTTCTTTTCGAAGATGGTGCACAGCTCGCCGTGTGCCAGCCCGACGCCGGAGATCCGGCTGTCGGTCACCACGCAGCAGTGGATTTCGTCGGCGTCATCGGTGACCTGGAACAACACCAGCAGCTACAGCGATTACTGGGGGTGGGTGATCAAGATGGTGAGTCCGCCGTCTGCCAATGCCTCGGCCTGTCCCAAACAGCCTGTGTGGGTCGAGTGGGGCGACGCTTATGTGGCCTCGGTGATTCAGTGGTTCGCTGACCGGCCAAACTATTCCACGATCACCTTCGGCCTGTATGCGACCAACGAGTCGACCATCGACAGTTGGAAGAAGTTCGAAGCGAACACCAGCTACCTGCAGGTCACGTACAACCACCCGCCCAATATCCCCACCAGCCAATCGATCACCGATTGCACGGTGAAATGCGCTTCACCCGCGGCGGTGTCACGGCGCGATCCGCAGCTCAAGGCAGTTGCCACCGACCCTGACGCGGGCAATGTGGACTTGTACTACGAGGTGCAGAAGTCCGACGGCACCCCGGTGGTTACTTCACCTGCGGTCAGCGTGACCTCAGGCGGTACCGGGCAGTGGCGGATCGCCCCGGCGCTGCCTGCGGACGGTGACTACCGTTGGCGGGTCAAGGCCTGCGACTTCTATGACTGCTCGACGGAAACGGGCTGGTTCAGCTTCACGGTGGACACTGTGCCGCCGCCGCTTCCCACGGTGACCCCGGTGAATCCGAATCTGTACTTCGCCGACGACGGATCGGGCAGCTCGTCGGGAGGCATTGGGGTTTCAGGGCAGTTCACGCTGTCCGGTGACGCCACGATCGACTCGTTCACGTGGCAGCTTGACGGCGGAACGGTCAACCCGGTTGCGGCCACCGGTACGAACCCCCGCACCGCCGTCATCCCGGTGGTGCCGTTGATCGACATGACCAGAACGCTGACGGTGAAGGCTAAAGACCATGTCGGCTGGGAAAGCACCAAGATCTACACGTTCCGGGTGGCTTCGCCGGAGCCGGAAGCCGGTATGTGGAACTTCAACAGCGACAACGCCACCGACAGCCGTGACTTCACTGGCAAACCCAACGCGATACACCACGATGGCACCGCCACCGCGGTCACCTGGCCAGACACCACAGTGGCCGGTGACGGACAAAGTCCACAGTTCCGGGGTGCCTTGTTCGACGGCAGCACCAGTGAGATCACGATCGGGCATCCGGTGCTGGCCACTTACCCGAACCCGGCTACGCCTACGGTGCCGCGAAGCTTCACCGTGGCGGCATGGGTGCGCTTCGACGGGACGGTAGCCGAAGAAAGGTACCGGACCGCGGTATCGCAGCAGGGCAACAATAAGAGCCTGTTCGAGTTGGGCTACCAGGCGGGTGCCGAAGACAACTTCTGCTTCACCATGTTCCCCAGCGACACCGTGGGTGTGGCCGGCACGAGGGCATGCGCGACGACACCCGTGGTCACCGGGGAATGGGTGCATCTGGCCGGCGTCTACGACGACGCCACCGACACCATGACCCTTTATGTGCACCGGCTTAATTCGTTTGGATTCATCGACGTCGACACCAGGGTGATGGCGACCGAGTCATTCGCTTCAACCTGGTCCGCCACAGGGGCTTTCGCGATCGGCCGTGGCTACAACGGCGCCAACGGTGCTCCGTGGAAGGGCATGATCGATGAGGTGTACGCCGCACAATACGCCGCCACCGAAGACGACGTACGCAACTGGGCGGCGCCTTCGAAGTAGCCCCGTAGCGCAAGCGTCTAAAGGCTTTTCTGCTCGACCAGTCAACGTTTCACCGAACTGTCGTTTTCGGACCGCCCCGGGCATGACCGGGGCGGCAGGCGGGAGGACCGTACCGTGCGTGTCACAGCAACAGCTACGAAGACATCACCGCGATTCAGCAAGCCTCTCGCCCGCCGCTTGGCCGGCGCGCTCGGGCTCGCACTGGCGGCCACACTGCTTCAAGGGACGCCTGCTGCGGCTAAACCACGCTGGACACATCCAGTCGCGGGCGACATCACCCACGTCAAGGGGGTCGTTCCCGCCGCCTGGAAGCAGTATCCGGTGTGGACAGCCGATGCTCACGTGATGCGCGGCGATCGCCAAGCGACATGGCCGGCGGCGCAAAGCCTCACCGTCGATGTCGCTAATGCGGTGGTGAGCGAGTTGGCGGCAACCTCGCGCTCAGCAAAGGGCGCTGGTGTCAAGGCTGGAACCTCCCCGGTGTGGGTGACACCGGTGGCGGCTGATGGATTTGATGTGTTGCCTAACCGGTCGGCGGCTACGTCGCTGTCCAAATTGGCCGTTCAAGTGCATGACCGTTCGGCAGCGCAGCAAGTGGGAGTTCAAGGTTTGGTGCTGCAGGTCGGCCGTGCCGATGGGGTCCGCTCGAGCGGACGGGCCGCGGTCAGCGTGGACTACAGCAGCTTCGCGCAAGCCGGTGGTGGCGACTGGTCTTCGCGCCTGCGCCTGGTGCAGCTGCCGGCCTGCGCCCTGACCACACCACAGGCGGCCGGCTGTTCCACGGCGACACCGCTGGAATCGCGCAACGACACCAAATCCCAGACCGTCACCGCCGTCGCACCTGTGGCCGCTGATGGTGGCGGGACTGTGATGATGCTTTCGTCGGCACCGTCAGGTGACAACGGTGACTACACGGCCACCTCGCTGTCTCCGGCGTCCACATGGGACGTCTCCCCGCAGACCGGTGCCTTCAGCTGGTCGTATCCGCTGCGGATGGTGCCCGGCGTGGGCGGGCCGACACCCACCCTCTCCATGGCGTATTCGTCGCAGACGATGGACGGGCGGACGGGTGGCAACAACACCCAAGGCTCGTGGATCGGTGACGGCTTCGACATGTGGCCCGGGTTCGTCGAGCGCAGCTACAAGTCGTGCGCCGAGGACACCGGCCCGCAGGGAGGCCAAGACCCCAACAACAAGACGAACAAGACCGGCGACCAGTGCTGGTGGAAACAGAACGCCACCATGTCGCTGAACGGACGTTCCACAGAGCTCGTGGACGCCGGCGGAGGTCTTTGGAAGGGCGTGTCCGACGACGGGTCGAAGGTGGAGCTGTTGACCGGTGGTGGCAACGGCGACAACGACGGCGAGTACTGGAAAGTCACCACCATAGATGGAACCCGGTACTTCTTCGGCCGCCAGTACGGGGCCGGTGGCGCCTCGGCGGCGACCGCCACCGATTCCACGTGGACCACGGAGGTGTTCGGTAACCACCCAGGGGATCCCGGGTATGTGGCAGGAAACTTCGCCGGATCCCGGCAGACGCAGGCGTGGCGTTGGAATCTGTCCTATGTGGTCGATCCGCACGGCAACACGATGACCATGTTCTACGGCAAGGAAACCGGCGCCTATGGCCGGGAACTGGACGTGAACAAACGCACCACCTACGACCGCGGCGGTTATCTGACCCGCATCGAATACGGCAACCGCGCCGACGCTTCCGCATCCACCTACGCCACAGCCCAGGTGGTGTTCGACATCGCCGACCGGTGCACCCCTGGGGCTACCTGTTTCGACGGACAAGGCAAGGCTATCGAGGCATCGTTCCCGGACACTCCTTTCGACCAGTACTGCTATGCCACACCGTGTACCGACAAGCTGTCACCCACGTTCTGGACCCAGAAACGGCTGGCGAAGATTCGTACCCAGGTCCACACCACCGGTGGCGCTTACAGCGATGTGGAGTCGTGGACGCTTCGCCACGAATACCTCGACGCGGGCGTTGCCACCGGTGAGGGCATCCCGATGTTCCTGCGCGGTATCACCCGCACCGGTCACGTCACCACCGCAGGCGGCGTCGAAAAGTCCGATCCGGAGGTAGTTTTCGACCCGGGCGCTGACCCGCTACCCAACCGGGTCGACAACCCCAACGATAACCGCACCGCACTCAACCGTTGGCGCATCAAGACAATCACCACCGAAACCGGCGCGCAGATACTCGTCGGCTACAAGCCGGCCGAGTGCACCAGCGGCGCCCTGCCTACCCCGCACAGCAACGACAAGCTGTGCTTCCCGCAGTACTACGCCCCCGAAGGCATGACACCGACGCTGGACTGGTTCCACAAGTACGTCGTGGCCAAGGTGACCGCCAACGACAACGCCGCCGGTTCGGAGTCGCAGGAAACCTATTACGACTACCTGGACACCCCGGCCTGGCACTACGACGACAGCGAACTGGTCAAGGAAGACAAGCGCACCTGGGGCCAATACCGCGGCTTCGGTCATGTCCGGGTACGCAAAGGTTTCACCACCGGCGTCCAGCTGACTAACGAGTCGTGGTTCCTGCGCGGGATGGACGGCGACAAACAACCCTCCGGCACCCCTCGCGACGTATGGGTGTCCGACGCGTGGGGCAACAGCATCGAAGACCATCAGGCCTACTCCGGTACCGCGCTGGAACAACGAACCGTCAACGGTGCCAACGGATTGTGGGTATCGGGCACGGTGAACACACCCACCACACCGATCAACACGGCCACCTCCGGGGCCTTGAAGGCGTGGATGGTCAACACCGGCACCGTCCGCAACTACAGCCGCACCACCCAAGAAGCCGACGGCGTCCGCTGGACCAAGACCATCACTAAGTTCAACGGCGACAACCTCCCGTACGAAGTCGACGACCTCGGCGACGAGACCACCACAGGCGACGACCGATGCACCCGAACGTGGTACGCCCGAAACCCCGCCACTTGGATCCTGGACAAGGCCAAGAAGACGGAGACCGTGGGCGTCAACTGCACCACAACGCCAAACCTGCCACAGGACATGGTCGGCAGCAGTCGCACCACTTATGACAACCCGAACGGCAACTGGGACACGGATCTGCCAAGCCGCGGATTGCCAGTCAAGACGGAAGAAATAGACCACTGGACCGGCAGCACGCCCCAATGGCGCACCACCTCCACCACCGGCTACGACGCCAACGGACGGACCACCACCGCAGCGGACGCGCTTGGGCGCACCACCACTACCGTCATCACTCCCGGCTTGGCGGGGCCGGTCACCCAAGTGGAGGTGTTCAATCCCAAGAACCACAAAGTGACCTCCACCTTCGCCACCGCGTGGAACCTGCCGCTGACGACAGTCAACGAAAACGGTGTGTCCACCGAATTCGCCTACGACGGACTCGGCCGCGTCATCAAGATCTGGACGCCTGGGCGTGCCAAGACCTCGTCTGCCAGCATCGAATTCGACTATCTGCTCCGCAACAACGCCCCTACCGCGATCACCACCCGCAAACTGCTTCCCACTGGCACCGGCTACAAGAGCCAGGTCACCCTCTACGACGGGTTCATGCGCGAACGGCAAACCCAAACCGAGGCACCAGGCGGGGGACGGCTCCTCAACGAAACCCACTACGACTCCCGCGGCCTGCTCTGGTGGACCTCTGGCGGCTACCACGACGCCGAAAACCCCACCACCGAACCCAACACGACCCTGTACTCGAAGGTTCGGGTCGGCATCCCGGCGGTCACCGAATACGAATACGACGGAGCGGGCCAGGTCACCGCAGAGATCCTGCAAGCGACAGGCCAGGAGAAATGGCGCACCGTCACCACTCGCGCGGGAGACCTGACCACTGTCACCCCGCCAATCGGCGGTACAAAGACCGAGACGCTTGCCAACGCACGCGGCGAAATCACCGAGGTGCGCCGCTATCACCAGCGCACCGGCGGAACCACCTTCGATACCACCAGCTACACCTTCACCGACGGCGGGCTGACAGCCACGGTTACCGACCCGGCCGGCAACATCTGGAAGTACTTCTACGACCAGCGTGGCCGCAAGGTCCGGGACGAAGACCCGGACAAGGGCGTCACGCTCACCGAATTTGATCTTGCCGGTCAGACTGTCAAGGTCACCGATGCGCGCCAGATCAGTATTGCTACCACCTTTGACGAACTCGGCCGCCGCAAGACCATCCGCGACGGCAGCGACACGGGGCTGATTCGAGCCGAATGGTTCTACGACAGCCTCACCAACGGAATCGGCAAAGTCACCAAGTCGGTCCGCTACGACAACAACGGACAGCAATATGTCAACGAGGTCACCGGTTACAACATTTCAGGCCTGACCACCGGCACAAAGATCACCATTCCGTCGACTGAAGGTGCACTGTGCGCAGCGACTGCGCTCACACCATGCAGCTACGCCTACAGCAGCACCTACAAGTCCGATGGCCAGCTATCGACCACGATCCTGCCTAAGGCGGGTGACCTCGGGTCCGAGCAGCTTGCCATGAACTACAACGATGTCGGCGCACCTACGACCATGACTTCCAGCATGGGCACGCTCATGCGCTCGGTCGGCTACGCCAAGAACGGGGTGCTCACGCAGCGCACCTTGGGTGCGCTTGGCAAGCAGGTGGTCATCGATTATGCGATCGAGGAAGCCACCGGCCGTCTCATGCAGACCACTGTCTCGCCCGAAAACAAACCCGTTCCACTGCAGATGGCCTACAGCTATGACGACGCCGGCAACCTTGTGCGCATTCACGACACCCCTTACGGCCAACCCGCGGACACCCGGTGCTACCGCTACGACCATCTGCGCCGACTCGTCGACGCCTGGACACCGAGCAATGCCGACTGCGTAGCCAATCCGGCCACCGCAGGTCTGGGCGGCCCGGCACCGTACTGGCAATCCTTCGAGTACAGCGGTGCTCTGGGTACGGCAGGCAGCCGGACCAAGGACATTTGGCACGCCGCAGCCGGTGACACCGTCCGGACGTACACGTATCCCAACCAAGCGGGCACCGCCGGATCGAGACCACACGCTCTGTCCACGGTAGCCACAGACAGGCCGGCCGGGCCTGACACCGTGGACAGCTATCTCTATGACGCCGACGGCAACACGCGTGAACGTAATCTCGCCGGTACTGTCCAAACGCTGACGTGGGATAACGAAGGCCGTCTGGCTTCCACCAGCAAGCCAGGTCAAAGCGTCAGCTATCTCTACGACGCCGACGGGCAGCGGCTCATCCGCCGCGATCCGCAAGGCACCGGCACGACGCTTTATCTGCCAGGCGGCGTGGAAGTCAACGTCGCGGCCGGGTCCAGCACGGCCAAGTGCGCCCGGTATTACAAACACTTCGATGTGCTGATCGGCATCCGAACCGCGGCGGCCGGGCTCACCTTCGTCATAGGCGACCACCATGGCACCAGCGAAGCCAACATCAAGTCCTCCGACCTGACAGTGCAACGGCAACGCACGCTGCCCTTCGGCGAAACCCGCGGCACACCACCCGCCATGTGGGCAGGAGACAAAGGCTTTGTTGGCGGTACCAAGGAATCCGAAGGACTGACTCAGCTCGGCGCCCGCCTCTATGAATCCGCGAACGGCCGTTTCATCTCAGTTGATCCGGTCATAGACATCACCGATCCGCAACAGATGCACGGCTACACCTACAGCAACAATGCACCACCGACCTTCACCGACCCCACAGGTTTGCTGTTCGGCAGCCTCTGGAACAAGGTCACCACGACCGTCTCCAATACCGTCGACAAAGTCAGCAATGCGGTCTCCAACGCCAGCACCGCAGTTTCCGATTGGGCTGATCGCAACGCCGAAGCCATCAACGAAACACTCCAATTCGTTGCTGTCGCGGCAGTCGCGGTCGCTGCCGCTGTCGTGCTCGTCGGCATGTGCGCTGTACCACCCGGCGCTGGCTGTGTCATCGGCGCCGCGCTAGCCGCAGGCATGATCGCCGGAGCCACGGACTTCACGTTCGATGTGGTCCAAGGCGACAAAGAACCCACGGTCGAAGGCGCCCTGAGCACCATCAACGAAAACGCCATCATGTCGGCAGGATTCGCTGGCGCGGGCATCGTAGCCGGTAAGGTGGTCTCTGCCGGCCTTGGCCGTGTCTTCGGCGGGGGCCGCGGCCCGGCGGAATTCGCTGACGAGGCCGTGGCGCCGCTGAAACCCCAGGTTCCCTATTCTCGCGCCTTCTATGGGGGACGCGACACTACGCGTGGTCCCGCCGCTGACGCGGCGAGGGCGGCTGCGGAAGGGCAACCTTGTCCAGGGCCTGCATGCACGAACATCATGAATTCAGGCAATCCCAAGACTGCCCCGTGGCCGTCGCATGAGCCTCCGCTCGTGCAGCACTACTACAGCGGGGGATGGCAGATGCCGCCGTGGGTGGCGCGCCAGTATGCGCAGAGCCCTCAGGCAATCAACGGCTCGCTGTGTGCCACATGCCAACGAAAAGAAGGAGCGGCATTGAGTCGATATTCTTCTAAGATGAAGGCTTTACTATTCGGCGACTGACCTGTCGAATCAGACGTCTGTTGTGACCGGCGTTCGCCGGTCACAACAGACTGTCCCACGCACGGAGGATAAACACGATGGATGCTGGCGATTATCATGGACGGTTGGCTAAGCATGTTTCTGACTTCTTCCCCGAGGCCGCCTTCCGTGAGCTGACCTGGCCACATGGTCCAATCGGCCAGCACCTTCCTAACTGGCGCGTCATGGCTGGCCAACTCGCTCCACTGAAAGGTGCCTGGGCGTATTTCACGCACGGCGCTTGGGAGGTTACCCAAGACAGTCACGCATTCGAGTTCTTCATGCTATCTAGTGAGCAGCGTGACGACATCAATGCCGAACTGTTGGCGATGATTACGTTCTTCTACGGCGACCCTCGGTCCGGTCTCGACGTCGGAAAAGTCTTGAACATCGGTAAACCGTGGGGTGAGAATTCAGACCTGGACCACATTCTGATTTCCCTGCCCTACCCGTTCGGCCCGGACTTCGAACATGCCGTGATCGGCGAGAAGCACATCAGGTATCTGTGGGCTCTTCCCATCTCGAAGGCTGAGGCTGACTATGCCCGGCAACATGGATTCGAGGCTCTTGAAGCCCGACTCGAGCAGGCAGCAATTGATGCTGGGGATCCGTTTCGCAAGTCTGTCGTCCCATGACCCAGGACCGCTCGAACACGGTCACGTCGAGTCTTCGAGCACCACCGCAATGACCCAGATTGGCATTCTTGAAAGCGAATTCCCGTGGGGACTGCTCGTCATCTCAGACGCGCAATCTGATCTGCAGGTACCCGACTTCGCCTCACGCGAAGTACCCACAAGCGCCTCACGCGACGCCGCAGGTGCTGCGCGTCATGCACGCCTTTGAGGGCGAGGTCCTCGTGCGAATCTGGGACGACGCCAACGACCTAAACAGCCTGGGCACCCATTGCCTCAACACATCGCTCACACTCGCCATCCCTAGCGGGACACTCGTGGTTGGCGACGTGGAGCGGAATACAGTCGTCACTGCCTCCGTGCAACCGGGTCACTACGACATTCACATCTTCGCAGACGCGCCCGAACAACCTGAGATAGTAGACCTAGTACTCGTTCCCGCACGTGACGAATTCGTGAAGCAAGCCGGAAGGACCGTTGAAGGAATGTCGTTGCCACTCATGCGGGACCCCAGACAGCGCGATCCACGCCTACAGCTCATCATCAAAGTCGTCGTTTTCGCGGGCATGGGAATCGGTGGCCTCCTAATCGCAATCGTCGCCCTGTCGAGGCTGATGAGTTGAAAGCAAAGCGATGCAGACCGATGCTGCGGCCTGGATTATCAAGCTCCGCCTCGGGAATCCATGTATCAACGAGGTTGATGCCCTGCTGTCAGCCTCCGAACGACTTCTTGTGCCACTGCGGTGAATGAAGGGTTCTCCGAACAGGCATACGCCGTACTAGTTTGCCGCGTTTGCGCGACTGCGCACACGCATGGCAACGTGCCCAACTGATTCCGCGCATGGCCGCCAACGTTCTCGTTGAGCCCCCATCACGTCCTTGTACGCAACGCCCGGTCGGGACCTGACGATGTGACGGCCCATGCCGGGATCTTGCAATCTTCCCCAATTCCACACATATGGCAATTCCCCTCATGCTTGTGCAGCATTGTCTACAACAGCCCGCCCCGGCTGACGAGGCTCAACTCGTGTTGGACACATCCCTCGGTAATCATCCACATCGGATGGACATGGTTAATAGAGGCGGCGCGTCACCTTGCAGACCAACAATCGCCGATGGTCGAGTCGACCCGTATGGCAGCCAGGTCCTCGCTGTGGTGACACGTACCAAGGTTGACATGCACCGGTCACGCTGACCATCTCACCGTGTGACATTCCTGCTCATTCTCGGTGCTTCTCAACAACCTGGGCAGGGCTTCGAGAAATGGGGGCGGCCGGCAGCCTGCGCCACGGCAACGCGGTTCGTGACGTCCTCGACAACGACATCACCCGATGCAGCACCGCCGCTCGCAAGTGTCGGGGTCCGTACTCCTTGTGCACGGATGACCCGAGGTGACTGGGTCCCGGTGGATGGGTCCAGATCAGCTGGGCCCAAACCGGGATCCAGTCAGAGGTCCTGCGCACTGTGTGCGAAGGGCAATCCCGGTTGGGGAGCCGCCCTTTTGAGTCTTTGGGGTCAGACCCGCTGGACGTGGATGGCGATGACGCCGAGGGATTCCTTCTCAGCAGGGTAGATCAGCCGGATATTGGCCAGTTGCTCGGCGCGGTTCGCGGTCGGGTTGACCGTGGCGACGTTCTCGTGGTCGAACATGTCGTCGAACGTTTCGTAAGTGGCGATCTTCGTGATCCGGGTCAGGCATTCCTCGCCACGGCAGGTGAACTTGAGCAGCTGCCCGGCTTTGAGGCGTTTGTTGGAGTCGTAGGCGACCCGGACCTCCACAGTCTTTTTCCCCGAGGCGATCAGGTCGAAATAGCGCTTGTAGATGGGCATCTCGCGGGCCCGCTCCCGGGTCGCGAGGTCGGCGGGACGCTGTGCCATGAGTGCTCCTAGCTCGCTGGTGGTGAACGATCGGTAGAAGTGCTTCGGGTCGACGAGCAGGCCGGATACCAGCCACAGCAACGCGTCGGCGTACTGGTCAACGTTGCCGGGCCAGCTGGTGGTGGACAGCATCCACTCCTCGATGCCGGTGTGGGCCGGGCTGTCCGGTGCCGCTCGCAGCAGAGACTTCGATAACTTGGCTCCGGATCCAGACAGCACCATCGGTGTGAAGATTCGGGCGGGCATGTCGGTGGCCGGTGTGCCCAGCGCCAGGAGCGCGCCATCGACGAGTTGGGCGCCAAAAGACCAGTCGCCACCCTTGACCATCACGTAAAGCGCGTCGTGCTCTCGGACCAGGGCGCGTTCCTTGATGACGTTGCGGTATAGGGTGGCCAGGTCGAGATAGCCGCCGTTGACCGGGTCGATGCACATCTCGTAGTCGCCGTGCTCGTAGCAGACAGCGGTGAAGATCGCCCCGTCCTCATCGACGCGTACAAGCCGGGTCTGCTCGGCGCGTTTCTCGGCCCAGCCGCAAGCAGGGCACGGCAGTCTGGTGTGGACTATGCCGGTGGATGGGTTGAGCCACCAGCGAATCTGGTCGAATTGTTCCAGCGAGCGCAGGAACTCGGTGCGGTAGGCCGGGGTTTCCTGCTGCTCGGTGTAGGTGTCCAGCTCGTATTCGGTGTCGGTCGCATCGGACAGGGAGTCGAAGAACGCCCGGTAGTAGCGGTGGATCAGGTCGGTCACGCCGTCCTCACCGAGGGCGTGAAAGTAGGTGATCTGGTACGCCCTATGGGTTTCCGGGTCCAGCGTCACCTCATACGGCGCGTTGTCCAAGGCGGAGAACCGCACGGTGGTGTCGACGGAGAAGGCACGCCGGGCGAGCTTCGCGAGGAGGAACGCCGAGCTCTGCACGATGTTGGTGCCCAGATGCGGTGCACCGTTGATCTGGGTGCCGACGACGAACACGATCCTTTTGGGACGGGTCGCGACGACCTTGGGCCGGATCATGTCAATGGACCGCAGCAGCGCATTCGCTAGGACGCTGTTGGGTGAGAGCACCTGCGGCGGCGCGTCGGGGGTGGTGGACATCGGCTATTCCTCCCGGCTCGGTCGGGGCAGGCGCAGGTTGGCGCAGATGAAATCGAGACGCTCGATCGCGGCGTCGGCCGGGACGAAGATCGGGCTGTAGCCAGCGTCGTAGTAGCCCTGCACGATCAGCTCATGCACGCGGCGGATCTCGCGGTCTTGGGCCCACACCACGTCGTTCTCGTCCTCGAAGGTGTCCAGAGGGTCGAGCACGAGTACCGAGTCGTAGCGGTAGAGCCGATTGGCTTCCTCAAGTTCTGCATACGGTTCGAGGCCGAAGAACCGGTCCCAGCCGTAGCCGTCCGGGATGCCCCGGTTGTAGAACCGAACACCCTGAGTGTGGGCCTTGTACTCGTCGATGAATGCTTCCAGCACCTCGCGGGAGTAGGCGCGCCTGTCTTCACGCTGAAGATGGCGGCCCAGCCGGGCCCGGTGTGCCCGGTAGATCTCGCGGGCAGCTTCCTCGGCCGAGCATGGCAGCCCGGCTTTGATGACCGCTTCGATGACGGCTTCCTTGCCAGCAGACGGGCCGCCCGTGATGACGAACCGGCGAGCCGGTCCGGTGGTGATGTCGGTGATGGTCATGCGGTGCTCCCGGCCTCAGCGGCAGTGTTGTGCGGGTGAATGGACAGGCGAGCGAACCAGTGCGCGTGGATGCGTGCGCCGGGCTCGGTAGCGATCAGGTCGGTGATGAAGATGCGGCACCGTTCGGTGTCCGGGCCGAGGTGACACACCACGTCAACCTCGCCAGGCCCGAGCGGCGGACTCCACCCGGCTAGGCCGATCAGCGTCTCCGGGGCGATGTCGCCGTGCAGCAGCCGGTTGCCGTAAGCGCGCCGGTAGGTGCGGATCGCCACATGCAGCTGCCCAAGCCGCCACAGCGCGGCGTCTGCCGCGTCGCGCAGCTCCACGCTGAGCGGATCGAAGCTGGCCACACGCTCACACGCCAGCAATTCGGCGCGCAATGCGTACACCGCCGCCCACAGCCTGCTGATGTGCTCCTCGTGCTCGACGGCCTCCCACGCCCACATGTCCTGCGGCAGTTCAGCCCGAGGATGCAGCACCGGGATCAGCTGAGGTGGCGTCGCCCTAGTGGTGATCATCCGATCACTGTCGGCGGCCAGCGCCGCAGCGAGATCGGCAAGGATGCGCGGCTCGATGTGCTTGCGGAAATGGTCCGGGTCGCGGCCCAAAGACAGCGCCGCGCCCGCCCGGCGTTCGGTCAAGTTGTGCCCGGCAGTAGCCCGCTCGCCGAACAACCTGCCTGCTGCGGCAGCCTGCCCCGGATCGGTCATGCGGCGTATCAGCTGGCCTAGTAGCGCGTTGAACGCCGCCACTCTGCTGTCGCGATCGCGGGTCGTAGCCCGGGCGGCCACACCGGACAACTCCAGCAAATGACCGGCGATTACGTCAGCAGCCGCCGGCAGCCCGCGCTTGAGCAACGGACGAAGATCTTCCGCCGCAGGGCTCTTGTTAGGCGTCATGTCTCCAGTAGACCATCGACACCCCGAAAGTACCCAGCGACATACCCAGGAAGTACCCACCTAGCCGAGTGGTCATCGTTCCAGATCCTTGGAGTTGGAACAAAGATGATGAGCAGGTCCCGCATGGTTGTAGTGCCCGACATGCCCGAGCACATCTTCGGGTGCCTCAGCGCCGCCGAGGAACTTCTGATAGCTATGCAGAACTGGGACGATGTCCCTGCGGACGCCCGTACACCCGCGCCCGTGGGCGATCGCGCCGCGCTGGAGGCGCTGCACCGGATATGGGACCTGCTCCGCCCGACGCAGAGCGACCAGCAAGGACGTAACCCCGATCCGTACACCGGGCCGCGGTGTATTGCCGGCGACGGCACCTACCAGCTCACCAATCTTTCCTCGGTCGAGGTACCAGCGTCTGACGTCGACCTCATCGGCGCTGTGGTGGCCGAATTGACCGGCGACAATCTGAACGGCAACGTCGACGACGAGCTCGACCGGCGCGTAGAGGAGAACCGGCGCCAGTACCAGAATTCTGGAGGGCGCGAAGCAGTCACCCGCCCCCTGGTCTCCATCTACCGGCTACTGATCCTGCCCGCAGACCACGACAGCCAGGCCCTCCAGCACGCGCTTACACAGGCAGGAGAACGTGACCGCCCTGGTCCTCAACGACCATGAAGCCGCCTACCACCGGCTCGCCAACCTCCTCAGCGAAGTGCTGTTCAGCAACGACGTGACCAGCCGCTACCTGTTCGGCACTCCCGGCCGCTGGTAACCACATAGGAGAGTCCCATGGACATCACCCCGATGCGCCGCTCCAGCGCGCGATTGCCTTTGGGTGGAACGCTTGCTGGGCTGCCCGGCGGGATCGTGATCCTCGCCGCGTGGCTCGTCACGCTCGCTCGGGACGACTTGTTTGCCCGTGATGAGAGAGCATTCCTTGCAATGGCAGCGTTCGTCGTTCTGGCTAGCGGAACTGTATGCACAGCGGACTTGCGTGCCGCCGCGCAGAAGAAGGCCGATGCGACAGCCGCCGAGCTGATCCGCACCCACAACGAACGGCACGCCAGCTAGCCCTCCAAGCCCTAGACGAAGGACAAGATCCATGGCACTCCCTCAAACCCCAGCGCCCGCACGAAGGTCACGTCTGTTGCTCGGCGCTGCGGTGCTAGCGGCCTTACTCGCCCTCGCTGCGGTCGTCGTGTTCCTTATGCAGCCGGACACGGCTGGGCCAACGGCTACGCCGCCAATCTGGACGACATCCTCCCCACCCGCCCCGGCCGCTACGGTCATCCCGACCTCGGCGCCATCCGGGATCACCTGGTCGCTTGTCGGCCAGACCGCGGTGCCCGCCTCCGCAACCGACGGCCCAGCGAAGGTCACCGGGTGCAAAGCCACCGGCTACGCCCACACCCCCATCGGAGCGCTCGTCGCCGCCGTGCAGATCTCTACGCGCTCGGGCTTTTATGCCGGTCGCTCGTGCTGGGAACCGGCCATCACCGCGCAATTCGTTGCCTCAGCCGACCGCGACACCCTTCTCGGCTTACTCAAACAAGCCGACGTACAGGGCCAGCCCGGTGCTGCCCCAGGCGAGCTCTCACAGGTGGCCGCCTTCCGGTACACCTCCTATACCAGCGACACCGCGGTGATCGGCCTGATCCGCCGCACCCCGCAGGGCTCATTCGCGCAGACCATCTTGACCCTGACGTGGATTGGCGACGACTGGAAACTCGTTGCACCCGCGGGCGGTCAATGGCCCGCCGGCACCACTTCCTTGAGCAGCCTGACCGGCGCCACCGCGTGGGGTGCTGCCTGATGAGGCGGCGCGCAGCAGAGGCCTGAGTCCGCATTTCTGCCTGGCTTCAGGCGTCCGGCTGCGAAGCAACAGCAATTCGTTTCTTGGCGACGGACCTAGGCCTGGCCACCGTCTTCAGCTCAACCGCGATGAGCTGAAGACGCACGGGTCCTACCACCCGGACCAGTGCAAGGGGACTCCGGCCGCCGGCTATCGCCCCTCGCATCGAGGCAGGCCCCCTCGCGGCACGGGTTCAAAGGCGTGCCACCGTGTACGTGTCCGGCGGTGCTGCGCCGGAGCCGGCGCGGTCGGGCGACGGGACATGGTGGGCGGAGCTCAAGTTGTGTCGCCAGTTCATTTGCTGACCAGTGTCCAGTGTTCGCGTGCCAGCGGGGTGGTTCGCAGGGCATGATCATGTGATGGGCGGAGCTGGGTTTCCGTCGCTGATTAAGCCGATGCTGGCCCAAGGCGGAGATTTCAGGACTGGTCCGGGTTGGGCTCATGAGGCGAAGTTTGACGGTGTCAGAGCGGTCGCTTACGTGAGCCGGGCGGGCGGCCTTCGGTTGCTGTCTCGCAACGACAAAGATATGACCGGCTCTTACCCTGAGATCGGTGTCCTTCCACTGCTATTGCAAGGTCATGCGGTCGTCCTCGACGGGGAGCTGGTCACTTTAGACGCCCGAGGGGCACCCAGTTTCGGCGCGTTGCAGCGCAGAATGCACGTCGTCAAGCCCAGTGCGGTACTGATCGCGTCAGCGCCGGTGCAGTACATGGTGTTCGATTTGCTGTACCTCGATGGCTCCGTTGTCGGGCTGCCGTGGTCGGATCGGCGTGCAGCGCTGGAGAAGCTGCCGCTGAACCGGCCACCGATCGCCGTGTCGCCGGTTTTCTATGGCGATCCACAACTGGTGATGGAAGCCGTTACGCAGCAAGGCCTTGAAGGTGTCGTCTCGAAGCGGATCGACGCTCCGCACCAGCCGGGCAAACGTACGACGGCGTGGACCAAGATTCCGGTCTTCGAGACGCAGGAAGCGGTCATCATCGGGTGGCGCGAAGGCGAGGGCCGGCGGTCCGGCACTCTCGGATCGCTGTTGCTGGCTGCACATGGCCCGACTGGCGCGCTCGATTTCATCGGGGGTGTCGGTACAGGCTTCACCGATCGCATGCTCGACGAGATGCTGGAACGGCTGAGACCGCTGGAGATTGCGGCCTCGCCTGCTACTGGCCGCCCGGTGCCGCGCGAGTACCTGCGCCGCGCTCACTGGTGTAAGCCAGTGCTGGTGGGTGAGGTCCAATTTAGAAACTGGACGGATGAAGGCACACTCCGGCATCCGAGCTGGCGTGGCCAGAGGCTGGATAAGGACGCCGGGCAAGTAACCCGGCCGCCGCATTCCTAGCCTGCGCCAGGGGCGCGGCTATAGCGATCCAGGGTGGCTTTGTTGCTGGAGGCGTCTGGAAGACGAGTCCGCAAGGGGGCCGTCATCGAGGATGTCACCCGGTCAGCAGGTCGAAGTTTGCTGGCTGGCGGGCCATCACTGAGAGCCGACCTAGCGACGCTGGCGGAGCTTGACCCAATCCTTCATGGATGGAGCGATCACCAGTCGGGCGGCGCTGGTGAGATTGGACCGGGCAGCGCTGTACTCCTCGCCAGGCTCTCGCCCGATTCCGGATCGCTCAGCCCGCGACGCGCAATCGCGCGGGCTCTGTCGCAGAACCTTTCAGCCAACACCCCAACCCGATGCGGAAACACCGTTCTTTCCGCCTCCAAGGCCAGACCAAGACTCTCCAAATCGGCAAGGTACACCTCCGGCTTCTCAGCCTCACCCGTCCGAGCCGGATCAAAGTTACGCCCATAAGCCATGATCACTCGCTCGGCAGAATGTCGCCGCGCAACTTCACCTGCCGCCAGCAACTCCGCGATCGCCTTGTGCCGCTCGGTGCGGAGCCACTTACGGTATTCGCCGCTGCGGGTGAGCAAATGCCCGACGACTAGCCCAGCAAGCGCAATGACAGCCGAATCCATGCCTACTGAGTACACCACCGCCCTGCCAGACGGAAGGCAGACGATTCGCTACCGCCCCATTGACATGCTGGCAAGGATATGTCCTATTCAGACAGTTCCAATGTCGCCTCACCCGCCGGATCCCGCGCCGAAGTCGAAGCCGAGCATGCTCGGTCAAGCATCGGTTCTTCGCCGCATCTTGCATGCGGCCAGCCTCGGCGCCCGGGAAAGCACAGGCTGATCCCGGTCGCGCCGGCCGTCGCGACGACTGTGGCAAGTCCCGGCAGAGCAACCGACTGGCTGCGAGACCCGGTGATCGCCGCGTTCGACATCGGCTCGACGGGCCCATAGTCCAGGAATCGTGAACGGGCTGGCGGCTTTATGCCGCAGCGGACATCAGCTTCGGGGATGCTTGCGCAGCAGTGCTCGCCGACTCGGCGGCCGCCTGCCCGGGCCCTGCCTCGGCCTCCGGTTGGCTGGTCTGCGTGTGCGCCGGGGCCGAAGCCCGGCGTCTGCGCTTGCGGACGGGAATCTCGGCTGTGTGCGGGCTGTCCCCGAAGCGGCTGCGGTGCCCACCGTAGGCCGATGCGCTGTGGAACTGACGGCCGCATCCGGTGCACGTGTAAGTCTTCTCCGGTCCGGGTGCTTCGGCGGCAGGCTCCGGCTTATCGGTGCGCCGGGCGGCAGCGCGGAGCTTGGGTACCTGGGTGCCCAGCTTCGCCCATTCCGCGAGGGTGAGCTCGGATAGGTCAACTCCGGTGGCCATCGCCTGCAGCACGGGCTCGAGCAACGTGGCCTGGCAGTCGGCGCACAGATCGGTATGGGCACCAAATTTGCCGACAATGATGGTGACCTCGTCCTGCTGGTTGGCCAATTCGGTGCGGATGCCCTTGGCATGGCACCCCGCGCAGTGCCGGACGATGGTCCTCATCGGTGGCCGCCAGCTGCCGCGACCTCACGCAGAACACCGGTGATGCGCAGGACGTCGCGGGCAGCGCCCGCGATCCGGCCGGTGCCGTCTGGGGTCTGGTATCCAGCCGGGTAGTCGTACTGGTTGGCGCGGACTTCGCCGCGGCGGCTCAGTTGCTGGGCGCGCATGGTGTGGCACCTGCGGCACCGCAGTGTCCGCTCGTACCAGACACCGGCTTTCCTTGCTTTCGCCGACGCCTCGGCTGCCGAGTGGGATTGCCAGCTGTGGCCTAGGTCGCGGCATTGCAGATACTCGTCTGGCATCTCGCTGGCGAGCGCGCGAACCACCTTGACATCAGCGAAACCTGGCTTGGTTGCTTGCGCCATAATGCCGATGCTATCGATCAATGGGCCGTTTCACCGGGATACGGGCTTTTACGTCATTGCGGTCATCGTTCTGGGATCGCCCACAGCGGCCGCGTGCTGGCCGAACAGTCCACCGCTTCGTCCATATAGGACACTGCCCCCGTCGCTGGAGGTCACTGACGGCGCTGCGGTAAGCCGCGGCAACTGCGCGTTGTGCCGCCGTGGGCTGGCCAGCTGACTACCTCGCCGAAGGCATCGAGGACGGCAAGCGGCCTTGCACCAGGCTCTCCCCGCCGGCCAGCTTCAGCGCATCCTTGGCCGCGCCACGGCTGCTCGCAGAGATTCAGTGTATGGCGCCAGCTAAGGTCATTCCATTTTTGGTGCGCCACAAGAAGTAGAGGGCTCGGTAGGTGCTGTCGCTGATGTGGCGAACGATGCCGCCGGTGTGGCTCTTGGGCGGGAGAGTGTCGCCGCCGACCGCGAGCCATACCTCGATCACGAGGTTGTCCTCCCGGGCGTGGATCTTGTATTCGGCGTACTTGAACCCCGACTCGGTTTCCAGAGCGAACGCCTCGGCGCGCTCCCCGATCCCGGCGACGGCGCCTTCCACGGGCATCCGGCCGGTGACTTGGGCCTTGTAGATCTGTTCGGCTTCGCCCTCAGTAGCGCCAGCGGCTGCTTCTATGCGCAAGGTGGCCGGATGCCCGGAAGGGGTGTTGAGCTCGAAGACGCAGGCCTCGCCCGCGCCGTTGTAGGGCCGTTCCCTGCGGGTCGTGCGTACGGTGAGGCCGAGTGTCGGCTGCAGAACGCTCAGATCCGTCATGGTGCACAGGTCGTGGTCGCGCGCCGTGTAGGTCTGGGCTGGCGTGCCCGGCGACGGCGCATGTGTGGCTGTGTTTCCGGCCGGCGGGGGGCTGGTGGCCGCGTCACACGCGGCCACCAGGAATCCAAGTGCCAGTAGGGCGGGCAGGCCGCGGCGGAAGGTCATTTCTTGTTCAGCGGTTCCAGGCACAGCACGTCGCCCTGGTCGGAGTCGGGCTCGTGGTGAAAGATCGCGCCTTTGGCATTCCATGGTTTGCACAGGGTCTGCCATCCGCCGTCTTTAAAATCGTTCCAGTGCTTGTCTTTGACGGCCCCGAGAACTTTCGATTTGGCCTGCGCCGGGGTGCAGTCAACGATTTGTGCGTCGCGGATGATTCCCAGGCCGACAGCGACGTTGAGGCAGTCGCCGGGATTGGCGCGGCGGAAGCTGTCGCCGTGCAGGGCGTACCAGATCCCGAAGACGGCCACGGCCAGCATGAGCCCCGCGAGAATAAGGTTCGCAGGCCTTTCCAGAAGCTGCCGTCGTGGGTGGTCTCGGGTGCAGGAAATGTCATTAGGTTCCCCCGTAGGCCGGTCCAATGTGGATACTCTTCTGTCGGTCGCGTGCTGTGTGGCCGGTGGGCCGCAGTACCCATCCCGGCTCGCGCCCAATGGGATTGGCTGCGGCATTGGGTTGGCTACGCCGCGGGCAAACCGGCCAGGATCTGGCGGGCAATCTTGGCGGCCCGGTCTGCCGTGTCAGGCGGGATCACCGCGGACCTGCCGAGTTTGGCCACTACCACACGCACGTAGGCGTCGCCGTGCACGACGACGAGCACCGGGCCTAGCATGCCGTCGTAGGTGTACGCCGCTGAGCCCACGCCGGCGAAATTCTTGACCTTGCCGGGGTTGTCGCGCTCCTCGATGCTCCTGAGGCCCTCGAACTGCCCGGTGGCCGCTCCGCGCCCGCCCCTGACGATCTCGACCGTCGTGCTGATGATGAGCCCGCCTGGAAGCTCCCCGATCGTGATGTTGCATTTGCCAGGGCCGAGCGGATCGAGCCTGGTCTTCGCGCCCGGGTAGAGGTCGGCGAACGGCTCGACGGTGAGCAGTTTGCACGCCTCGGCGGGCATCTTGTACGACGGGCCGTTGTTCACCACATGGCCCGACGCTGCGGCCGGCGCCGAGGGCGACGCGCTCGCGGCCGGACTGGATCCGGTGCTGGCGGGCGGATTGGGCTTTGGCGGCTCCTTGTCGTTGCATGCGGCCGGTAGCGCGGCCACGAGGATGGAAAGTGCTGTGGCTGTGAGGGTGCGGGTCAGTTTCGTCTTCAAGATCTCTCCTTGAGTGGTGGGTTGGGGTGGCCCCGGGCCGTGGGGTCACACGGCCCGGGAGTCGAAGGGCCGCCGGCGACTTCAGAGGATGCGGACCTGGTAGTGGCGCAGCCAGGTGTCGATCTCCATCAGGTAGGCGACAGATTGCAGCGCGGTCCAGCCGCTGAGGTCGCCGTCGTGCTGGTCGAGCAGCCCGGTGACCTTGGCGGTGTCCAGCAGCGGCAGCAGCGGCGATGAGGGGCTGGCCAGAAGTTCGCGGGCTTGGGCCCACAGCGCTTTCTGGAAGGTGGGAAGGAGGCGGGCTGGGTAGCCGCTCTTAGGGCGCGAGGCGGTCTGATGCGGCAGCAGGTGCTCGACGGCTTGACGCAGCAGGCCTTTCTCCATGCCCCCGGCGTGTTTCATGTGCGCGGGGATGTTCCACGCGTACTCAGCCAGTTGCCGGGACAGGAACGGCATCCGGGCCTGGACGCCGTGGCGCGTCGACAGGCGGTCCTTGCACCGCAACAGGTATGGCAGGTAGTAGCGCATGGTCAGTGTGCAGACTTGCCGCATGCGCCGTTCCTGGCGGTCCTCGCCCAGCATGCTAGGAACCTCGGCCAGGGCGGCGTGGTAGTGCTGCAAGGCGAACCAGCGTGGCTTGGCGTGTTGCAGGGTTGCCCTGTTGAGCAGGCTCGCGACGGGGCGGAAGGTCTGGTGCCACGGCCAGCCGGTGTGGTCGTAGCCGGTGTGGTCGTGAAACCAGTGGTAACCGTGGAAGAGCGCGTTGGCGCCTTCGCCGGATAGGACGACGGGGGCGTGCTGGCTTAGGCGCTCCAGCAGCAGCCCGAGCGAGACCGTGGTGGTGGACAGCGACGGAAGGTCCAGTGTCTCAAGTGCCGTGTACTGGGCAGCGAGGAGGTCGCCGGCGCTTAACGTCACGGTGTGGTGGCGGTTCTCGAAATGCCCGGCGGCCACCACGGCATGCGGTCGGCCGGCCTCAGTGTGCAAGGGCAACGCCGGCTGGCCGGCGCCTGTCTCGCCGGTGTGCTCGACGTCGAAGGTGACCAGGTCCTGTCCCGTGTCGCGCAGGAGGCCGGCGGCGATCGCTACGACCGAAGAACTGTCCAGGCCGCCGGAATTGAGTGCGGCGATCGGGGTCTCCCCGGCGAGCTGCTGGCGAACGCTGTCGGCCAAAAGACTCCTGACGGTGCGCACCGTGGTGTGCAAGTCGTCGGTGTGCGGTGCTGCCTGCAGCGCCCAGTAGCGGCGCATGGTGTGGCCGCCGTGGGCGTAGCGCAGGACGGTCGCCGCTGGCAGCTCGCCGATTCGGTGGAATACGGCGCTGCCAGGTGTGCTCATCGGCACCATCGCGGTCAGCTCGGCGAGGCCGTCGGGCCCCAGCTCGGCGGGGACTCCCGCGGCGAGTAGCGCCTTGATTTCTGACCCGAACACGATGCCGGCCGGGCGCAGCGCGTAGTACAGCGACTTGATGCCAAACCGGTCGCGGGCCAGGAGCAGCTCCTGGCTGCGGCTGTCCCAGACAGCGAAGCAGAACATGCCTTCGAGGCGCTCGACGCATGCCTCACCCCATTGCAGGTAGGCGTTGAGGATGACCTCGGCCTGCGACCGGGCGGTGAAGGTGTGGCCGCGGGACGTGAGGTGCAGGCGCAGGCTGGCGTGGTTGTAGATCTCGCCGGTGAAGGTGAGCACGACGTGGCCGTCGCCAACCTGTGCCCGCAGCGGCTCGGCGCCGGCCTCAAGGCCGGTCAGGGGCAGGCGGCTTTGCCCGAGCGCGGCCCGCTCGCCACTCCAGGTGGCGACAGCGCAGCGCCCGCGGTGCGCGAGTGTCGCCGTCATCAGCCGGACGACTTGGGCCGTCGCTTCCGGCGGTTGTGTCCAGGCGATCACGCCCGCAATTCCGCTCACTGCTACTCCCCCCGTGGGCCGGTCGCCGGTGCCGCGGAGCGCGGGAAGGAGTTTCGCGTTCCCGGCGGCACCAGACCGCGATAAGCGTACATACAGAAACTACGTAAGCGTAAAGACGTTAAGACCTGTTCTGTTTGGCCGGATGGCTGATGCTCGTTGGCCGACGGGGCTCCGCTGGCAGCGTGGGCTGATAGAGGCAGCGGACGACCGTGACGACTTTGCCGAGAAGCAGGGCGAACGGGCCAGCGACGGGTGGCATCGTTGCGTGGCTGTAGCCGGGATCGCCCAGGTGGACTATGCGCTTTGACGGAGCCGGCGCCGTCGATCATCGCGGTCACGTCGCCGCCACTGCCAGGCAGTGGGCCCGCCGGTGCACGACGGCCAGGTCGCCGCAGATGCCCGCCGGCTAGGGAAGCGTCTTCCTGCCCGCCCCAGTGACGTCGGGAAGTACAGAAGCGCTCCGGTCCTTCAGAGCGCTTCTGCACGCGGTGAGCGTCTGCGCCGCCGCGTTAAGCCGGCCAGCGCGTGACTGCTCACACCCCCCGTGTGCCAGGCGCGTGGTGACTCGGGGATCGCCCGGCGGTTGTCTCGATCCTTCACCGACGGACGCTAAGTGTCAAGACGCTAACCAGCAACAGCGTAAAGACGCTATGTCATCTTGTCTTTGATCACTGCCGGCATCTTCGCGGTGCAATTCTCGGGCACATAGCCGCCGATCGGGATGACCGTGGTGACGCGGATTTCCGGCTTGGCCACGGGAACCAGGGATACGAATACATCTATGGCTATCGCCGGCGAACAATCCATCCCCGAGCGCGACACAATCAGGGCCTAGGAGCTGTCAGGTCTGGGGTTCGGCTGTCTCTCCGACAGAACTGACAGACGGCGCCCTGGATCGGCGGTCAGACACACCAGCGCTCAAGGTCATGGCTCAACAGCTGATTGTCGACTAAGCATTGCAGCTGTGCATACCCGGACAAAGACTGTCAATCTTGCCATGTGTCTATTTGGATCTCGCAATTGCCTTGACTCCAGGTCCTCGATCGGGTTCTTATGGACGTTCGCCCAAATTGGACCATTGTCCGATTTGATGGTTTTGGGCGCAGCCACGGGGGGTGGATCGCGTTGGGGTGGATGGTCTGTGCTGGGCTTCGGGCGAGGATGCGATGAGGACAGTCGCGACAGCGCTTCGCGAGCCCCATCGGAGAATTGAACTGCTCGGCGCGTTCTTGCGATGGCGGCGGGCGCAGATGACGCGGGCCGACGTGGGTTTGCCGCCCAGGCGTGGGGCGCGAGGCGGGCTGACGCAAGAAGATCTGGCGGAGTTGTCCGGGTACGCCGTGCGGATGATCGGCGGTTTGGAGCACGGCAGGTTGAACAATCCGTCCCCACACTTGCTGGAGGCGGTGGCGCGGGGCCTGGGCCTTGGCGAGGATGAGAGGCGCACTTTGTGGCTGCTGGCGGCAGGGTCCATGCCGCCGCCAGGGTCCTATGTGGCCAGTCCGGACGCCGGGCTGACGAGGCTGGTTGACTTGATGTATCCGCATCCCGCCTACGTCACGGATGCAGTATGGAACGTGCAAACGTACAACGCCGCAGTCGCAGAGTGGTTTGTCGATTTTGGCGAACTTGCCGAAGCGGATCGGAACATCGCGAAGTGGATATTCTGCGATCCACATGCGCAGCATGTCTTTGTCCAGTGGAAGCAAGACTTCGCCGCCGTTTTTCTGGCACGGATGCGGGCGATCACGGCGCGGCTGCCGGAGGACTCGCGCCTCAACGCATTGATCGATGAGTTGTGCGGCCGTAGCCCATATTTTGATCACCAGTGGCATGCCGTGGCGGATGTGTATGTCGATCCGCCGACCGAGACTCGGTTGTTTCGCCGGCCGGGCTACACCGACCCACAGCAGGTGGATGATGCGCAACATCAAGTGCCGATTGACATGGTGATCCTCGGTCCTCTTCGTCCTGACGACGAACGGCGGCTGGTGGTATTTCTTTTGCCGCCATCGGAATCCCACCGGCCGCATGTCTTGTCCAGCCAGGCGTGCGCCGTCTGCGGCGGGTCCACCGATGCCGCCTGACGGTGTGGCTACGCCGCTGCAGGTTGAGCGTCGGCAGGTGGATCCACGCCTGGGCCACTGGCTTGCCGCTTTGCGGCGTTCCCTCAGCCCAGATCATCTCGTGTCGTCGCCGTGTCCGCGCCGGCGTGCCGGTTGGCTGACCCAGGTGGACGTGGCGCGGCTATCGGGTTTGACAGCGCGCGCGTATCAGGCAGTGGAGCAGGGATTTCGCGTGCCGGGGCCGCGGGTGTTTGACGGTATCGCCGCCGCTTTGCAGATGACACCAGCGCAGGTTGCCTATATGCGCCTGTTGGCCAATTCCCGCTGTGTCGAGCCCAGACCGGTGCTGGCGGCCGATGAGGTGCAAGCTCTTGTTGACAGCTACCGCGAACCCGCTGTGGCGTACGACCACGCGTGGCAAGTGCTGACGTGCAACAGCGCCTTTCGGTCTGCCTTCCCTGCGGCGGCTAGCGGCGGCAATCTGCTGTTGTGGCATTTCACGATGGACGCCAGGCGCCTGTTCGTGGACTGGAGCGAGCAGGCCGCAGAACTCGTCGCACGGCTGCGGCTGATGCACGCCCGCTTCGCAGACTCCACATTGCTTGAGTCCGTCGTAGCCCAGCTCGTGCGCATGGACGCCTACGCTCGCACGCTATGGGAGGCGGGCATAGACGTTGGGGCTGAGCCAAGTTGCAAGACCTATCAACTGCGAAGTCCCGCCGGCAACAGCTACTGCAGGACCGTGGTGCAGCTGCTGCCGGCTGGTGCCGTTGACCTGTCCCAACGTCTTTCTGTCTGGCTGCCCCAAGCAGGAGAACCCTGAAGTGTTTGAGGCATTGCCTAGGCCACCGGATAGAACTCGTATCCGCTTGGCACTAAAAGGCCATGCCGCACTGCCGGATCTTGCGCGACGGCGGCCAGTGCGTCGTCCAGCGGTATGCGGAAGACGATCATTCCGACCGTGTCGCCATTCACATGCTGGTCCAGACGCGTAAAGGGCCCAGCAACATCCGCGACCCCAGACTCGAGAATCGAGCGGATGAAGCGTATGTGCCCGAATACGTGGTCCTGTTGTTGTAGCGGCAGCTCTGACCGCCATTGAGAACCTGTCTTGTACACCACCACCGAGCTTGTGCTCATCACTTCTGGCCTCTACGTTCGCAATTCGCCGTCCCTGGGTCCTGCCCTGGATCACCGCCAATTGTGCCTTTGACGGGTCAGCACGGCTATGCACGTCGTGTGGTGGAAACGGCATTTCGAGTATCAACTGGGTGCGGCGCGGACACGAGATTCGCGTTAACGTGCCCTTGTGGACAGCCCGCCACGCAGGCTCACCTACTTCCATGTGTCAATGAGGGCAAGGCCTTGGTCAAGGGCCCACAGATACAGGGGTTCATCTTGTCCGCCGTGACTTCGGGGGAAGCCGGCGCTCGCCACCATCGGCACGCCACCATCGGCGGCGTGTCAAAGGGGGACCGGTTGATGGAGGTAAACGATGACGGGGGGCGTTGCCGGTGCCGGGCCGGGGTAAACATGGACCAAGACCAAGAATCCGGATGTTGCATGCTGCCGCGGACCTGCGCTTTGGGGTCGCGGCGAACAGTTCGTGGGTGCAGGCCGCCTCGGCGATGCCGCGTGAATACGCAATGGCGGGTCCTCCGGCGCCACGCCTGACGGTGACGAGATGGCCCAGCGGCGCCGAGCTTTTGATCGTCGCCGAGTTGCGGCCGGAACAAGTGAAGGTGCTCGCGCCGGGTTTTGCCCGGTGGACAGGCGATCATCTGGTGGCTCCCTTTCACCCCAGGGGCATCATCGAGCGCACGGCTACGGGGGCCGCGCTGCTCATCAACGGAGTCCTGATCGCCAGCGGCGAAAGCGAGGCAGACGAAGACGAGTGGCTGCACGCCACCCAGTGCACCGTCGGTGTGCTGACGCTGGGGCTCACCAGCGGTAATCCGCACCTGCTGGCAGCGGAGTTTGCCGAGCTGCTGCAGGCTGGCGAGGCCTTGCTCGCCGACGTGCCCTTCTCGGACCTCCAGCCGTCCTGGTCGCGGTCCTGAAAGTCGCGGCAGATATGGGGGCTGTCACCGCTAGGCGGTGACAGCCCCTAATTGATGGAGAGCTCACCGTTTTCGCGGCCTGAACTGGTCGGTGGAGCGTTCGGCAGCGCGGTCGGCAGCCAGGTCGGCCCCAAGGGTCTCGGCAAGATATTCGGCTGTGAGGTCCTCGACTTCTAGCGGGCTGAGCGGCCTTTGCTTGAGATACCTCCACCACAGCAGTTCGGTCATGGTGGTGAAGTTGCTGTCTGCCAGTTCAGCGGCGGCATCGGCACGGGCCTTGGCGGCTGGCGGGAAACGGAGATTTGCCAGGGTCTTACTCGCTGTCCAGGGTGGAAGCTCGGCCGGAAGCTGATCCGGGTCGGCCAGCGCCTGGGCCACGGTGCGCGGTGCCCCGGCCGCCATCAGTGCCGCCAGCTTCGCCGGGTCGCCTACCGTGGCCGCGTATTTTTCGATCAGCTCCCGCCGCCGGCGGCGCCGGGCAATCCCCAGCGCCTCCTCCGGGGTAACAGGAGCCTTCCGGCCCGCCGCAAACGTCAGCGGCGCAGACTCTCCCGGCAGCTGGCCTGGTGAAGGGAGCGCATGTGGCCAGTCGGGCAATGTTTCTCCTGCCAGCCGCTGATCGCCGAGCGCTTCCTTGAGCGTCGCGGGAAACCCGGCCGCCTTCAGCTCCGCGATCAGCGCATCGTCTCCCGCGGCGGAGGCGTAGATCTCGGTGATAACCAGGCGCCGGTCCCGGGCATCCTCCGCCTGCCCGGGCCGTGCACGGCCAGACTGCTCCACAACTGCATCGCGGGTGATGTCGCCAGAGACGAAATGCACCCTACGACGCCCGACCCGGCGATCCGATGATGTGTCAGGATCTGTGGCGTTCGGTCTAGGCATGATGTTGACCCCCAACATGCACAAAGCGTATAGACGCTAATGAGCCTTAGTGTAACTACACGGCCATGGTAGGACTTTCTCTGCCGTAGGACAACGAGGCCTTGCATTTCCCGGCCCGGCCGGGCCACAACCCACTGTGTCTCCGCTCACCAGCGATCCCCAACGTAAGCGTAAAGACGCTTAAGCTGTCACTGTAAAGACGCCACGAGGGGCAGGGGTGTACATGATGGGGGATTTTCACCGTGCCGACGAGTCGGACCGCAGCTTGATCATGCCGGTCCGGCAGGGGGTAATCGACAGGCAGATCAGCGGGTTGCGCAGCCGGCTGGATGATGCGTGGCAGCGCCACATCGGATTTCCTGGGACCGCCGACGTGGACCACACTGCCCTGGCCGATCTGCTGACGCGTTACGCCCTCAACAACATCGGCGACCCCTTCTCCCCCGGCGCTGTGCCCAACCACACCCGCGCCTTCGAGGTGCAGGTGCTCGATCTGGCTGCGGAGTTGTTCCGGGCACCGGACGGCGGCTGGTGGGGATGCGTGACCAGCGGATCTTCTGAAGGCACCCTGCTGGGGCTGCGTAACGCGCGGCGCATATTCCCTGAGGCCGTCGTGGTGCATTCCGCCTGCGCGCACTACTCGGTGACCAAAGCGGCTGACCTGCTGGCAATGCCCACGGCCAAAGTGCCAGCCACACGCCGTGGGGAGATGGACTACCACGCCCTATCCGGTGTCCTTTCCCAGCACCGGCACCGGCGCCCAGTGATCGTCGCGACCATCGGCACCACCATGACCGAGGCCATCGACGACCTGCGCCGCATCACCGCAGTCTGTGACCGGCTCGGCATCGGAGCATCCGATCGCTACATCCACGCCGACGCGGCACTGAGCGGCATCCCCCTGGCCGTGGCCCCGCTTCCCGGCAATCCCGGATTCGACCTGGCCGACGGCGCCGACAGCATCACCACCAGCGGACACAAATTCCTGTCGACCCTGATGCCGTCAGGCATTTACCTGTCCCGCAACCCGCACGACGGCCACGGGCCACACGTCGACTACCTCGCCAGCCACGACACGACCATCAGCGGATCCAGGTCCGGCCATCTCCCGCTGCTGCTCTGGCACGCCCTGGCGCGTCACGGCGTCGACGGGCTCCGCAGGCGAGCAGAAAGCGCACGCGCACGCGCCGCCTACGCACACTCGCGCCTGCTGGAGATCGGCTGGCCGTCGTGGCGACACGAGCACGCCTTCACCGTCGTCTTGCGCCGCCCGCCACACGAGCTCGCTGAACGGTGGGCGCTGCCGTCCTCCGATGACTGGAGCCACTTGATCTGCATGCCCGGCGTCAGCACCAGCCAGGTCGACGCTTTTATAGAGTCGCTCAGGCTGTCGCGGGCGATGCCGGCTACTGCGGGCGTCCAATGAACACCCGCAGCAGCACTTCCGGCCACATGTGCTGCGCAGCCGCGATGCTGACCTTGGGTGCGTCAGTGCCGCTGACCCAGCGCCTAGCCACTTTCCAGCCGCAGCCGGGCAAGCGCTACGGTACGCCCTGGCGGCGGCGTTGCTGGCTCCTCTGGCCTGCTGGGCAATACGCTCGGCATCGAGCGGGCGGGCATGACCATCGGCCTGGTACCTGTCGCCACCCTCGCCGTGGCCGCCATACAAGCCCAGTCGTGGCTAGGCGGCGCGCAAGCCGCCGGAGTGCTGCTTGTGGCCGTCGGCATCCCGCTCGGCATTACCGCCACCACCGATGATCCGGCCGATTCCACCAAATCACCATCCACATCGGAGCAAGAAACGCGGCTCGTTGCGGCTGGCGACCACCTCCAGCCTTGATCCGAACGTGTGTACGATCCGGGCATGGGAGGGCCGAGCGACCGAACCGAGCAGCGGCGGAGCTACTCGGAGTATCACCGCGCTGTGCTGCGGATCAATGCGGCGATGCAACGGCTCCGGGAGCTAAATGTCATCATCGAGCCAGGGCCGATGAACCGCCCACCCGAGGCATGGACGTCAGAGCAGCGCGAAGCCATGCATGACACAGTGATCGCCTGGTATGAGCTGGTCATGAAACGCCGCGCCTACGAGGCGGTGTGGCACGCCAGCCACCCTCGCGACTGGCAATAGTCCAGATCCAGCACGCGTGCTCTCTCAAGTGATTTAGCCCGTCCGCCAATCACGGCCGGTCGCCTGGTAGAGCGCCAGCAGAACATGCGCAACCGAGGGAGCAGCCCACACAAGCATGATCTCTTCGATCCGGTCAAGGAACAGGTGGGCTTCCATATCATCGATTACATAGCAGTACTCATCTATCTGGACCGCATACAGCCCGGACAGCGGGTCGCGGTGAAAGTCAAAATCCATGAGCACACGATCGACTAAGCGGGACTTGCCCAACAGCGATGATCGCTTGCCTGTGGATGACACGCCCAACTGTCCACAGGCGATGGTCACCGCCGGATTTGTGACCTTGGGGTTCAGCTGTTTGCGCCGGTGAATTTGAGGGTGCCGCCGATGTCGAATGGGGCGACCATCGCGGGCAGGCTGTCGAGGTCCTGTCCGTGTATTGCCTTTACCGAGATGAGGCAGTAGAAAGCCTTGCGGTAGAACACAATCGCGCCGATTGACGGCATGCCATCCTTGGTCACCTTGATGGCGAACCCTTCGTCGACCTTCTTCGACAGTTCCAGCAGGCCGTCGTCATCGTGGGAGGCCTTGTCGTCCAACCGGCGGATCGTGGCACCAGCGCCGGCCAGCCCGGCCTTTTTCTCCTCGTAGAACTTCTTGGTTGCCGTGGTGTCTTCACCCATGCTGGTCACGACTTGAACCGACTGCTTGGACCACCACAGGTTGTAGATGTAGTCGCGCAGGACCGCTGACTGCTTCTGCCCCACGAGTGGCTGCGGCATCTCGTAGGTGAACGGCAGCACCGGCTCGGGCATCGGCCACGTGGTGCCCTCGAGGACCGGATCGGTGAACTTCAACGAGGCGATCAGAGCCTGCGCGGCGGCGTTCATCGCCGGATCGCCATGCGCGCCAAGGTTCACCGACAGCGTCACCGACACCATGCCTTTGGCGAAGAACCAGAACAAGCGCTTGTCCCCGGTGCTGCTGGTGTACTCGGCCCGGTAGCCCTTCCCGCCGTCGACGTCGACCGGGGTCATCACCCAGCCGTCCTTGTCCCCGGTGGCCTTGTTGTTGTTCACCACGTGCGACTCGGCAGCGTTGGCCGGGTCCACCCGGAAGCCGAGCTGGAACTGCTGCCCCTCACGCAGTTGCACCCGGCCGTTGGCAAAAGTCACCTGCCATCGTGTCGGAGGGGAGTCCAGTGTGTAGGTGAACGGCGCGGCCAGCTTCGGGAAGACCGCGACGGCCGGCGCCGACGAGGGCGCCGGGCCGGTGCTGCCCTTGTCGTCGTTGCAGCCGGCGCTCAGGAAACCCAGCATTGCCAGCGCCGCGATACCGGCGATGGACCTGCATGTGTGACGTGCGCCCGGTCGGTGCCCAGCCGGGCCAGAAGAATGCGTCATGAAAACTCCCCGTGGTGTGATCGGCCAGCGCCGGGATATCCGGCGTGGCATGCCGCGATCGCGGATTCCGGCAGGCGCAATCCCTAGCTGCCGAAATGTGGTGACCCCAGACCGTCGGGCTGGGTTTGCTGGCGCATGCCCACGGGCCGGACGAGAGCACCTCGCCCGGCCCGCCTTGGGGAGGGGGAACCAAGTCCCTTCCGGCCGGCCTCATCGACGACCGGTTTGCTGGCGCCGCTGCGCGTCGAGGAACGCACCGATCGTGGCGGCCATCGCCCGCCGGTAGCACCCAGCTGGGGTGAGTTGCACCGTGCGGCCGTCGGTAAGCGACAGGCGAGGCGTATACACCGAGATCAGCCCGCCTTCAGTTTCACTGACCACCACACCGATCAGCGTGATGGCGTGCCAGGGGTAGAAGGCATTGCGTGCGATGGCGCGGATGGTGATCCCGTCGCCGGTGGCCACCACGCGGGTGAAAGGCACCCTGATCGCCGTAGCCGTAAACGCGGCGGTTACCAGCAGCCCGGACAGGACCGCCCACCACCGTCCCCACGCCAGGACCGTGGCGAAGCCGAAGAACACCGCGCCAAGCCCAAGCCCGACGGTGAGAACCGCGAGCCGGGCCCGGTACATACTGGCGTGCACCGCTAATGCTTCCCGGCCGTCTTACTGACCGCCCGGCCAAGCCCGCCGAACTCGATCACGTCAGTACCTGGTGCGAGCATCGCCTCCAGCTCATCGATCTGCTCCTGGCGGCCACCGCCCGCCCTGGCGCGGTGCCGGCCGGCGATCCGCTGCGGCCGGACAAGTTGCCAGAATGCCCACACCCCGGCGCACGCGGCGGCAGCCACCGGATAACGCCACGGAGCTGGCAGTTGCCAGGACAGCAAGACAAGCGCCGCGGCGGCAGCGATGAACACGCTAGCTAAAAGCCGCAGCGGCCACCGTGAAGGCGAACACGGCGGCGCCTGTCCGTATGGGCTCGGGTCGTAGCTCGCGGGGTCGCGCAGCGCCTCCCGGCGGGCGTGAACGCTGATCTCGCGTGCGGGACGGAAAGGCCCGGAAGTCATCGACCCGACCTCCGTCCAATATGGATAGTCGCGTCAGTAGAGGTCCTGTTCATTGGCGGTTCCCCCGTGTCTCTTGATCGTTTGGTGTGGGTGGCCGGGGCCACCCACCGGTGGCGTAGTGCTGGATAGGCCACGCGGCCGTAACCGGTGCGGTAGGCCAGGCGCTGCTTGAGCCGGGAACGCGACATCACGCGTCTCCTGTGATGGCGGGCGCGGCTGCCACGCGGCCCACCCCGCGGGCGGCCGGGCCGCTGGCCGCATTCAGTTCGTGAGCAGGCATCAGCTGGTGACGTCACGGAAGCGTGGTGCAGCCCCAGTAGTAGCCGTACGGTGTCCAGATCCAGCCCTGGTGCCTGATCGTGCGGGCAGTTTGCGGGCCGTAGACGCCATCGGCGGCGATGCCGTGGTGGCGCTGTATCGCAATCAGCGCATTGCGGGTCTGGTTACCGAAGCTGCTGTCACTGTCGATGCGGTAACGCAGCACCGAGCTGTAACAGTCATTGATGTTGTCCTGAAGGGCGAGCACCGGGTTTCCCCGCGCGCCGTAGCGCAGCGTGCAGGCCCACTGATATGGCAGCGCGCCCGAGTCGGGCAGGTAGGCCGGGCCGTGGATCCGGCCACCGTTGGCGATGTCCCATGCGCCATAGCGGTTACAGGTTGGCGCTGCCGCGCTCGCCGGCGAGCTGGTCATCGCCACCGCGGCGGCCACGGCAAGGATCACCGTAGCGAGGGCAGCGACGCCTTTTCTCGGCCCGGGCACCGGCGCTGCCGGGGTGGTGGGCTTGGGTGCCCGGCCTTGACCAGAGCCGGTGTGTCGATCAGTGGTCTGCATGTCTCCCCCGTGATTCATCGAGTCGATCATAGCGTAAAGACGCTAACAGGATTACCGTATCTACGGTAAACGACTTTTTGCGGAGACGCCATGGGGGGCAGCTGATGAACACGAACACCGAGCACGCGCGCACCAAGCAGCACAAGCAACCGCCGAATACGCCGGAGAACACGCCCGAGGCTGCCGTGCCTGATCAAGCGCAGGATGCCGAGCCGCAGGGTCCACAACGGACGAGAAGGCCCGGCCGCCCGCATGGCCCGGTCGGGCTGCCGGTACCGGCGTGTGTCCAGTAGCAGGAGGAAACCAGTGACCACTCTTGTGCTGTCCAACCACGTTCCGGCGATCGAGCAGGCGCTCATTGCGGCCGGTCAGCCCGTGGTCGTCGCAATGACCAAGAAACACGCACGTTTGCGCAGCCCTAGTGGCCGCTTTGGCTACCCGGTCGTCACCGTCAGCGATTGGGACGCTTTCGGCGAGCTCCACAGGATCGCCCAAGATCTGCGCGGCACCGTCACACACGTCGCGACCCGGTGGGAAGGGGCAATCCCTGCAGCGGGATTCGTGCGCGATCTCCTCGACCTGCCTGGTCAGTCGTTCTCGGAATCGATTGGCTACGTGGACAAGGCGGTGATGAAGCAGCGGTTGCGCCATGGGGGCGTCCCCGTTGCCCGGCACCGGGTTGTCCACACAGCCCGCGACGTGATCGCCGCCGCCTACGATGTCGGCGGCTGGCCCGTGGTCGTCAAGCCGCTTCGCGGGTTCGCCAGCATCAACACCCACGTGATCGGATCGGCCAAAGAGTTGGCCGACTTCGCCACCGACGGCACCTTCGACAGTGCGGTCCCGTCTTCGGCTTTCTACGAGGACGACCCGGCGTTCCTGCCGCTGGCCAAGCAGCGCGCTTTTCTGGTTGAGGAATTCGTCGATATCGAGCAGGAGTTCCATTGCGATGGCCTGTGGATTGATGGCCGGCCTATTTATCAGATCCCCGGCGTCTATCACGCGCCACCCCTGGTAGGAATGGGCGGAATGCTCGGCTCCGTGCTGCTGCCTCGCGGCGACGCAGATGGCCAGTTCGTCGTCGACCTGGCGATCCGCGCCGCGAAGGCCCTGGGCATCGGCACCGGGTTCACCCACGCCGAGGTGTACCGATCGAAGTCCGGGCGGTGGCTACTCGGTGAGATTGCCGCCCGGCCCGGCGGCGGCGGCATCCAGCCAGCAATCAAACATGCTTTCGGCGTTGACGTCATGCGTCTGCAGGGCCAAGTCGCCCGCGGCGCCGACGTCCACATCGAACCGGAACACCGCGAAGGAGTCGTCGGCTGGGCCGGGCCTGCGGTACCACCGGGCCGCATCGTGGAGATCGCCGCGCTGGACAAAATCCGCGGCGGGCGCGGGGTCATCGACGCCACCGTCGCCGTCAAAGTCGGGCAGCTCGGCGGCCGCACCGGATCGGGCCTGTGGGGTGGCCTGGCGGGCTACGTGTTCCTGCGCGGCGAAAGCGTCGCCGAGGTCATGGCGATGATGACGGATGCCACCGACCGCTACGAGATCCGGGTCGAACGCCCCGTACCGGTCGGGATGCCATGAAAACACCAACACCGGTGGCCGAGGACAGCCCGCCGCGCGACACCTGGGCCAGCCGCCGCTTCTCCGGCCTGCCGCCCACATTTTGGCTGCTGTTCGGCGGTGTCGGCGTGGCCAGGCTCGCCTTTTTCGTCATTCCCTTCCGGACCTACTACTTGGCACACGAACGCGACCTTACCGCGGTGCAATCCAGCCTGGTCATGGTCGCGTTTGGACTCGGATGGGCGCTGTCACAGCCGGTCGGCGGATGGTGCGCCGACCGGCTCGGCCGCCGCACCGTCATCATCGCCAGCGCATGGGCCTCGGCGCTGGCCTTCCTTGCCTTCGGCTCGGCGCGCACCCTGCCGCTCCTAGCTATCACCGGATTGCTCGCCGGGCTGAGCTTCGACGCCTACCGCCCCGCCGTCCAGGCCCTCATGACCGACGTCGTGCAGGCATCACGCCAAGCCAGAGCACTTGCGCTGCTCTACCTCACCATGAATGCCGGCCGGGGAGTCGCCTGCGTCCTGGGTGGCCTGCTCGCCGAGAACAGCTTCTGGGCAATGTTCGTCATCAACGCGATCGTCAACATCGGATTCGGCATCGCTGTCCGACTGGTCATCCGCGAACCGGCACCAGCAGTGACACCGCCAGCACAGAAATTGCGGATGCGGACCGCACTAGCCGACACCAGGTTGCGCGCCTTCACGCTGATCACCTTCGCGTTCTACACCGTCCACATGCAAAGCGTGATCACACTCCCAGTCGTCATCGACCAGGCCGGGGCAACACCATTGACCTTCGGCCTACTGCTTGCCCTTGATCCACTCGCCGTCGCCGTGGTCCAGCTGCTCCTGCAGCACTGGATAAACCGCACCAGCGCGCTTGCCGTCTGCGCAGCCGGCGTCGCCACAGTCGGGATCGGACTCGCGATCACCGGCATGGGCTCGACCGTCGCCTGGTTCGCGATCACCATCCCCTTGTGGGTCGCGGGCGAGGTGGCGTTCCTCACCCCGGCCGCCGGTGTGGTCGCCCGGATCGCACCGGAAGGCATGCGCGGCCTCTACTTCGGAGTGTGGGGGTGCTGCCAGGGTGCCGCCGCTGTTACCGCTCCCTTGCTCGCTTCCGCGTTCATTGCCGCCGGGGGCACCACCCTGCTGTGGGTGGCAGGAGCCATCGCCGGCCTGATTACCGCTGCGGGCTGCCTGCTCCTGCGGGCACGGATGGCCGTGGCGCCGAGCTGATGGGACCGATGAATTGTGCAGGGCGCAGCGTCGCACTTGGCCCGAAGCCATCGGCTTGCGCAGGCCTGCTGCTCCACCGGCCAGTGGGGTTACGTGTCCTGCTCCTGCGCCTCCTGCAGGCGGCGCACCACATATTGAACGCTGGCCTTGGTCCATGGCCGGCCTGAGGCAGAAGGGATCTCCTCGGCGTTGAGCACGTCCGCGATCTCGGCCAGCGACCTGCCCTGCTCCCGCAGCGTTTTGACTCGCTCACCAGCCACCGGGACAGCAGTGGCAGGCCGGCCATGGCGAACGCCACGTTCCCGCGCCGCAGCGATACCCGCAGCGATTGCCTTGCGGGCATCCAGAGATCGCCGGCCGCCATCCGCCATCCACAAACCGTATCGGAAAACGTATGCGAAACACGAGGCGAGGTCTATGTTTTAGAATATGTTTTAGGATACGCTTTGATTGGCCGCGCCGCGAAGGAGCGGCCAAGACAAGCGCCACCTCGGGGAGGAGCCACAAATGATCGACCTGAATGAGCTAGGCCACCTGCCGGCCTGGCTTACTGGCTCTGTCGTCGCGGTACTCACCATCAGCCTGCTGGTGGGCATTCCGCTGGCACGCAAGGCCGGAGCACGCGCGGCACAGCTAGCCCGGCCAGAGCAGGGCGATCAGCCGGCCAGCAGCAAGGACCGGCTGGCGCTATTCGCCGCCCTGGCTCCCAGCATCCTGGTCTGGCTCGCCGTCATGGGAGTGTCGTTCATCGGCCTCACCGGATTCGCCGCCGCCGTCATGAAATGGCAACACTGGACCAACATCCTGGTGCCGCTGAGCCTCGACGGCATCAGCGTCTCCTTCGGCGGATGGGCCTTCGTGGCAGTCAAACGCGGCAGGCACCCAGGCCGCGCCTACAAGATTGTGCTCGCCGCAGCGAGCATCTCCTCGCTGCTGAACTTCGTGCACGGCAAAGACGAATGGTCGATCTGGGCCGGCATCTACCTTGCGTTCCTTTCCTTCGCCGGAATGGCCATGTTCCACGAAATGCTCGACCAGTTCATGGCCAGCTACGACGACGAACTCGCCCTCAAAGCGCGCTACCCACGATTCGGGCAACGCTGGTTCTACGCACCATGGTCAACATGGTGGGCCCGCCGGGCCTGGATCGTCTACCCACCAGCCGAAGGCACCCGGCCCACCGTCAACAACGCCCTTGCCCACTGGGCAGCCGTCAAGCGCACAGCCCGCGCTCAACGCATGGAGCTCTACAACCTGAAGATTGAAGAGCAGCAGAGCAAAGCTCAGGCAAGCCAGAAGCTGCGCGACGCCACCTTGGGCCTGCCAGAACCGGCCACGCACACCGGCCTAGCCATATCGCTGCCGCCGGCGGCGGCAAGCAACGGACACATGGCACAGACAGCGGCGGCCCTCGCTCTCATTCCTAAGCAATCAGGAGGCAGCAGCAGCCCGGCCGCCCAAGCGCGTATCGGCAACCCGGCAGGTGCGCAGCCACAGATGTCTAATGCGGACTTCAATGCCGCCGCTGAAGACCTCTGGATTGCCGCCATGAAAGACGGCGTCGAACTCAGCGGTACCAAGCTGCTGGAGCGATTCCGCCAACGATTCCCGAGCGAACAGCGCCAGCAACGCTGGGCCGTGAGCCGCTGTCAAGCAGCCCGCACCAGGCTGGCTCAGGAACAGTCCGCGGCCGGCACCGTTGCTTCTTGACCCGACAATGGCGGCGTGTCATATGGCCCACGGTTCATCGGCATCAACGCTACGAGGGCCTGCCGGATCTACTTTGGACACTTTCGCTTTCGCGAATTTTAGGCTCGGCCCGCAGTCGTCCACCACGAGCTCGACGCTGCGGCATGTGTAGCCATGTTTGTCGGTCCAGCTGTGTTCCTTGAGCCGTCCTTGGATGAAGATCCGCTGACCCCGCCGCAAAGATTCCGCGATGTTGACCGCCAAATCGTTCCAGGCGGTGCATCGCCACAGCGAGGTCTCCTCACTGACCCAGCCATCGGCCTTGCGCCGGGCAGTGTCGGTGACCACCATGAACCTCACCACCGCCAGGCCCGCTGGGGTGAACCGCAGCTCGGGATCGCCGGTGAGCCGGCCTGTCACGCCTGGCACCTTGATGCTCACGGCACACTCCCAAGCGCCCGCTCGAATTCGAGCTGTTCGCCGGTCATACCGACCCAGGGCAGGTCTGTGCCGGCACGTAACGCGGCTGGCCATTGCCGGACGTCTCGTGCCTTCCATTGGACGACTTCGGCGATGCGCCGCTTCGGATCGGTCTTGGCCACCGGCCGCAGGCCGAGCCCGAAATCTGGCCACCGCCGCCACAGGCTTGCCCCAAACGGGCGCACCGGCCGCGGGCCTTTCCCGTCGCCGTGCGGGCTGTGCGCCTCCATCACCACCGCACAGCCAAACCTGCGGCGAATGTAGTCGATCACCTTGGTAATGCGCCGGGCCACTTGCTCATCGTTGGGATCATCGTTGTGCAGCTTGTAAATCGGCCCCACGACGAGCAGATCCGGCTTGACCTTGCGGACCTGGCGGATAAGCCACGCGGCGTCGTTGGGCGAGGCCAGATCCAGCCCATCAGGCCGGCACTCGATCCACAGGTTGTCTTCGGCCCAGCCACGCCGGCGGGCACCACTCACCAAAGGCCGGAAACGCCGCTGGTTCAACGTCACCGGGTTCTCGCAGTCGATCACCAGGACCGGCCGGGGTGAGGTCTGTGTCCAGTCGAAAGGATGCGTACCTGAGGCAACGCACACCGAAATCTGGCGCACCAGCGTGCTCTTCCCAAAGCTCTCAGGAGCCGTCAGCAGCACCCGTTCCCCACGCTCGACCAGGCCAGGGATCAGCCAGTCGTAGTCCACCGTGGCCCGTAGGAACTCAGAAATCGGGGTTGGCCCGCTGTCATCGTGTGCCGCGACAGCCTCCAGCCGGTCAAACTCGATACGGGCAGCCTCCACACAGGACTCCGCGGACTGCTCCCGCTCCTCCGCAGCCATTTGGGCAACCCGCAAGGCAACGGTCAAAAGCCTGCGCCGCAGGCCCATTTGCCGCACCCGCTCGGCGTAGTACTCCACATTGGCCACGACAGGCACCGAATTGATGAGCCGGTGCAAGTCCGGTCCATCGATGACACGGATCAGGCCTGTGTCGGTAAGCCTGCCAAGAATCGCCGGCATCGACGTCGCGCTGCCCGCTTGGTACTCGCCGACGATGAGGCTGAACAGGCGAGAGTGCCTGCCATCGAACAGGTCCTCCGCCGTCAAACGTGCCGTCACCAACTCGATCGCGTTGGGATGCAACAACATTCCGCCGAGAACAACTCTCTCGGCGGCGATGTCATGCGGCGGCTCGAGTTCCGCCTGGAAGCCCGAGGTCATTGGACCTCCCATGGGCTATCCCGATTAGCAGGCCGTCTCAACCGCGCAATCTCCAGCCGCAAGGTCTCGCCTGTGATCGGCCGACCCGCATCAACGATGGCGTGCAAGGCCGCCTCGACGCGCGGTGCCGGTTCACCAGCTCTGAGAGCCTTTTCAGCAAGCTTCATCACCGCCGCAAAGTTGATCAACTTGTCGCGGTCATAGATCACGGCCGCGATGCGCTTGGCGCCAACGAGCTCGGCAGAGCTCGGCTCCTTTCTGGTTCCTTTGGTTCTGGTTACTGTGGTGCCATTTCTGTCACCTACGGTGGTGACATTTTTGTCACCGGGTGGTGTCATCACCAGAAGCCGATAGAGGTTGCTCGTGCGGCGGCCGCCCACCGTGCGCGCAGTCACCACGATCGCCCCAGCCTCCACCAACTCCGCGCACGCCCGCATCAGCGAACGCTTCGACTTACCGAGCAGGTCACCGATGGCCCTGTATCCGACAAAGGTCGTGCTGCTCTTGCGGTCGGCGTGCAGAGCAAGCACGGCATACAAGCGGATGGCGGCATCCGAGACCCGCGAGTTGACCAGCAGCTCAGGCACCATCGCAAAGTGGCCGTAAGCCGTCGTGACCTCAACAGGAAGATCATCCGGGTCATGGCCGTTCATGAGTACCCCAGCACTTCGCCACGCCACATACGGTCACCACCCAGGGCTCGCCGGGAAACGTCTCACCTAGGTCCCCTCCAAGGCCCACAAAGTAGCGTTAGCGTCTTTACACTAATCGCGCTATCGTAACGACGTTAACTTACAGATGCCGAGTAGGGGAGGGCTGGGAAGGCGGCAATCTTCGTCGTCGACGTGAGAGCCCGCGATCGCCGACTCGACGTCAACGCACTCGCTGAGCGCCGGACCTTCCCACATCCACGGGGGGATGCGACCAATGAACAAGAGAAGCGCAGTAGCGCTAGCGGCGCTGACCATCTGCTGCTCGCCTCCAAGGATGGCGAGGGTCTCGAAGGTGGAAGGGACGCCACCTGCCTTGGAGGCCGTCCTGGCGGTTAGCGAGGGCACGAAGTCTGCTTTCCGCCCAGCCGGCGGCGTCGCGGAAACTCCAAATCGACTGACCTGTCGGTCCGCAGCGGAAGACTCTGGTTTGCTACCAAGCACCCACGGTCGACGCCAACGGAAGTGCCAACGACCGCCGTTTGGCCAGATCGCTCAAGTGACAGGCAGGCTCGCCGATCTTGTCCCCACTCTCGGCGGACATTCGCACAGGTTCCGAACCGCGATGGCGGGAACATAGCGATGGCCGCCTCGGATCAGACCGTCGCAGAAACTGCCGAGAGTTTCGTCAGCTACGAGCGAATGCGCGCACTGCACGCTCGAGGCCTCGCAACACCCTTGTCACGGTTCATCACCGATCACGTTCAGTACCAAGACCGGTGGTGGATCGCCGAACGCGGCGGATGGCACCTCGTCATCGACGGCGCCCTTAACATCATGCTCAATACCCACAACACATTGGTCGATGTCAACGCATACCTGGGATAAGGACAGGCACCCCGAACGTGATGTCGCGGGCGACAAGACGTACTCCAAATAGGACAGGCTCTTGCCACTCCGACGGCTAGCCAGCGCAAAGAGGATTCCAGCGGCAACGCGAAAGGATACGGTCGTGATACGTGACAGCGACCAGGCGTTCCACATCGCCAAGCTATGGACTCATGCGAAGACGGGATTGACCCTCAACCTCACGCTAAAATCGCTCGCCGTCTTGAACAGCGCCTCCTCCAGGCCCGGGTACACGATCAAGAGATTCGGGCGGGGCAAAATGCACGAGAGTCAGAAGCTCTTTCGCCAGCGGTACACCAGCAGTGCAGTAGGACGGGCCTGCTATGTCGCCGCCTAAATTGGTGCCGTGTAACGGCTTCACCGAGTTGGATTCTCCTCGTCCGTCCACCATCCGCCGGATTGTGGTCGCCAGTGATCTGATCTCGAACCTTCCCAGCCCCCGGGTCACCACGTCGTTCGCCAAATTTATCGCCGACTTCGCACCGGACGAGATCCATGGGACTTGTAGCCACGGCCCTGAGGAGGACGGCCTCCAACTCTTCGATACACGAACCGTCGCAGCCATTCGTTCGGCAGGCTACGGCGGCCCGATCCGCATACAGCACAACGCAATTTGGTCGGAGCAGCCGCGTACTCCGCTGCTCGCCGGCCGCAAACGGCAACTCGCCGACCTTGATATTGCTGAGATTGTGGGATTGCACAGGTTCGCGCCAGGCTGGTTCGTCAGTTGCGCGGCTGAAGCCAAGGCCTGGGCTTACCCTGGGCTACTCGCGATTCGCCTTGCGCGAATTCATCAGGCAGGCGCGATCGTAGGTGGCACAAGAGCACTTGGCATGATCGTAGATCGCGCCTCTGACAGAGGCGGAGAACCTACAGCTGTCGGAATCGAGGTCGGAACACTCATGGCGGTCAACGGCCAATCTCCGCGCTCGTGGCAGCAAGGCTTCGTGGTCCTGACTCTGGACCAAGACGCCATCACAGCGTCACTTGTCTCCATCGACCGCGATGGAGAATTCTCGTTTGGTGGCAGCACATACAGCTCGTAGGACTCGCATTGCCAGAAATACCGGCCGATGGGCCAATGCTGGATTCGCAGCCGAGCCAACGGCCGGAATGGCCACTGTCGCGGACGGCACCAACCGGCTCGTAGCAGACAGACAGTTTCTAATACCGATAGGCACCAAGGTAGTCACGCCCGCCTTGTCACCTCATGCCCAGTCTGTCCAAGAGGTCGGTCGGGATATGCATGTCCATCCGCAGTATCCCCAACGGCGCTGGGTGGATCTCGAGCGTGATTCCGCCTTTGCGCAAAAGGTCCCCTTTCTGCTGAAGATCGTCGCCATAGGACTCCCACACCTCACGATATGTACGGCCCTCTGCCTTCCATTGCCAGCCCGCCCTGCGCGGCACAGTCGTGGCTAGGGCGTCGCGGCGCTCCTTCAGCTGGCGCATGAGCCGGTCCCACTCCGCTTCCTCCCCATCGAACTCCCCACGGACGTACCGCGCCTCACGCAGTGCGACTAGCCGGCCTTCGACGTCGGCAAGGTCCGAAGCGTGGCTGTCGCCCTTGACGTATACGCGAGTCATGACCTCCTTGTCACCGATGCGGTACAGCAATGCGTCCGTTGCCGCCGCCCAGACTTGATCCTGGTACGCCGACACCTTGCGGCAATTCCTTTGGTAGCACAGCACCTTGTGCGTACTCGCCGGACGCTTCGATGCCGCATGCCGTGTGAGGAAGCACTTGCACGCCGAGCACAGAGCAACCTCGGCCAACGGGTTCGGAACCTTGGCACGGCCCTTGATCGCCGGTCGCGAGTTCGCGTCAAGCACTGCCTGTAGCTCTTGCCACCTCTCCAAAGTCATCAGCGGTGGGCCGATGAGAATTGGCTTGCCGGCGTCGTCGGAAAGAAGCCTCCGTTCGCCGGTAGCCAAACCGTACTCATCTGTTACTTGCTGCTCCTTCTGCCCCAGCAGTGCCCTACTTCGCAACATCCGGAGCAAAACGGCGCTACTCCAACCCTTGACTTCAAGCTGCTTCCTTTTGTTCGTTCGCTGCCGAGGTTTGGCGCGCGCGCGACTGGTTGGGATACCACGCCTGTTGAGGTCGTCAGCGATGTTTTGAAGTGACTCCCCATCCTCCTGCCCAGCAGCATCGATGACGCGCCTGACGATCTCGTCCAGGATCTCCTTGTGGCTAGCGGAGATGAACAGCACCTTGCCAGCACCGTGAGGGTTGTCTGCGGCGAAGTAGCCGAATGGTGGTGGCCCTCCCGGCCACCGGCTTGTCGTGCGAAGGAACTCACTGGCTCGCCTGCGTCGCTCGACCATGTTGGCGATCTCGATCTCGCCGACCGCCGCGATGAGCGTAGCGAAGGCAACGCCCATCGGTGTGCTGGTATCTAACTTGTCCTTGGCAAGGATGAGTTCTTTGCCATGCTCCTTGCAGAACTGAAGTAGCCAATGAAGATCGATGACCGATCGGATCGCACGATCCATCTTGGCGAAGATCAACAAGTCGTAGCTGTCGATCAACTCGGGATCGCTGAGAAAGGGCCCAAGCTCGGGCCGATCTTGCGGCGCGTAGTCGGCGGCCGAAATATCTAGATCTTCTGCCCAGGCAACGATTTCGATCTGCCTCGACGGATCAGATGCCGCTTCGTTGGTGATTAGCTGGCGCTGCGTGTCCGGGCTCGTTGTTTCATCGGTCAAGTGAGATAGCCGGATGCCACCGACAGCGCGTCTCAGACCGGTCTTCTTTGGAGTTATCTTTGCCCTGTTAACGCGCGTTCTTGGTCCCCCCATGCACCAAGTTATATACCGAACATGTCACCAGTGGCAGGCGCTGTAGCCGACGCTAATCAAGATCGGCACATCGCGGCGCTTCGCATCCGCGAACGCCTCCTCGGTCCACTCCCACCAACCCACCGGATTGTCTTTGTGCTGAAGCAGATAAGGCGAGGTCGCACTGCCGAGCCGGTTCACAAAATCAGCCTCTCACAAGCGGGTTGTCCGAATGCCGCGGCCTCATCGTGCGGCCGGTCGAAGCGGCACGCAATCCAGGCGCAACCCATGAGTTGCATCTGGGGTGTCGATGTGCAACTCTGTAGTTGCATCTGATGGCGGCACTAAAAAGGAGGCTCCTCATGAGCGAGGACCGGATCGAACGCGAAACTCTGATTGCGGCATCCCTGGAGCGGGTCTGGTCGCTGGTGGCCGAACCAGGGTTCTGGGTGGCCGACAAGGCAAGCCTTCCCGGCACCGTGGCAAAGGAAGGCGAGTCGATGGTGGCGAAGAACGCCGAGCACGGCGACTTCCCGGTGCGCGTGGAGAAGGTCGAGCCGCCGACGTACCTGGCGTATCGCTGGGCCAGCGCGTTCCCCGGAGAGGAGCTGCGCGAGGACAACAGCACTCTCGTGGAGTTCACCTTGAGCCCGGAAGGCGACAAGACGCGGCTCCGCGTCGTGGAGAGCGGGTTCGCGGCGCTGGCCGGGTCCGAGGAGCTTCGCCGCAAGGCGATGAAGGACAACACCGGCGGCTGGCCCCAGGAGCTGGACGCGCTCAAGGCGCGCGCCGAAGAGCCGTCCGTGTGACGGACGAACGTCGCGGCACCGGCGAGGCGATCGACAGTGTCCTTGCCGCGTTGGCCGACCCGACGCGGCGTCAGCTGCTCGATCTCCTCGCCGCACAGGGCAAGGCCACCGCAACGACGCTTGCCGAAGGACTTCCGGTCTCGCGGCAGGCGGTGGTCAAGCACCTCGCTGTCCTGGACGCCGCCGGGCTGGTTTCCGGCGGTCGGGTCGGCCGTGAGGTGCTGTATGCGGTGCGGCCCGCGGCGCTGGACGTGACTGCGCGGTGGATGGCTGGACTCGCGGCCGACTGGGACCGGCGGTTGGCCAACATCAAGCGCGTCGCCGAGGCAGCGGAGCGGGATTCGCGCTAGCTAGAAGCGCACCATGATCGCCGTCCTCGCCCAGAAGCTCCTTTTGTAACGGCAAGTAAGGAGAGAGAAACCATGATCGATCACAAGACCGGAACACGTGAAGAGTGGCTTGCGGCCCGGTTGGAGCTGCTCGAGGCCGAGAAGGCGCTGACACGACGTAGCGACGAACTGGCGCGACAGCGACAGGAGCTGCCCTGGGTTCGAATCGACAAGGAGTACCGCTTCGAGACCGACGAGGGCACAGCGTGCCTCGCGGACCTCTTCAGAGGACGTTCGCAGCTCCTCATCTATCACTTCATGTTCGGGCCCGACTACAAGGCAGGGTGTCCGTCCTGCTCGGCGATCGCGGACGGCTTCGACGGCTCAGTCGTCCACCTCGCGAATCACGACGTCACACTTCACGCAGTGTCGCAGGCTCCGCTGGCGAAACTGCAGGCATACAAACAGCGGATGGGCTGGAGCTTCCCCTGGGCGTCTTCGTTCGAAAGCGACTTCAACTACGACTTCCACGTGACGCACACCAAGGAGGAGTGGCAGTCGGGATCTGTTGAGTACAACTTCCGCTCGATGGACGTGCGGCCGTCGGAGTCAGGCGAGGAGATTCCCTTCCTCACCGAGGTCGCGTCGAGCGTTGGAACGGACTGGCCGACGTACAGGCAACAGGGGCCTGGTGTGAGCGCGTTCGTGCTCGAGGATGGCGTCGTTTACCACACCTACTCGGCGTACGAGCGCGGGGTGGACAGCCTCTGGAGCATGTACCAGTGGCTCGACCGCGCGCCACTCGGTCGCAACGAGACCGGCTTCTGGTGGCGCCGCCACGACGAGTACGACAGCCAGTAACACGTGCGGAAGGCCGCGCCACCGACCTCCCACAGCCAGCTCGGCGCTGACTTGGCGTCTACTAGTCTGCATGCGTGGCCGGACTCACGCTCCCGATTCAGACTGAGCGTTTACTTCTTCGCACTCATCGTCCGGACGATCTTGAAGCGTTGCTGGACTACTACTCCGATCCGGAGGTGGCCCGCTACATCCCTTGGGAGCCCTGGTCTCGCGCTGAGGCGCAGGAGCACCTGCAGAAGCGCCTCCAACGCACGGGCATTGATAGGCCCGACTCCGCGCTGGCGTTTGTCGTCGAACACACAGCGAGTCATCGGCGACGTTGTCCTGTGGCCCGCTGACGAGACACTCGAGCGGGGCGAGATGGGCTGGGCATTCCACCCGGCCGCCGCGGGCCACGGGTACGCCACCGAGGCGGTGCAGGCGTTGATCGGCGTCGCCTTCGGGACTTACAAAATGCGTCGCGTCATCGCCCAACTCGACTCCCGCAATGCTGCCTCGGCCAAGCTATGTGAACGGATCGGCATGAAAAGGGAGGCCTACCTCCGCCAGGACTGCTGGGCCAAAGGAGAGTGGACCGACAACGTCATCTACGGACTACTCGAGGCGGAATGGCAGTAGCCGCGAAATCAGGCCGCATGTGAGCCGACCGAGTCGCGGATCTTCGAGCCTTCCGCGCTGTTGGCCGAACGAGCGCAATGCGCACAGCAGTAAAAGATGCCCTCCACGTTGACGCCGTGACCGATGATTTTGCACCCGCAGTGCTCACAGATGGGTGCGAGCCGCTGGATAGCGCATTCGAACGAGTCGAAGACATGGGTCTGACCGCCGGTCGTCCGGATCTCGAAGGATAGATCGTATTCGTTGCCGCAAACTTCACAGACACCCATGACCAGTGCCTACCCATAATGCGCGCCCTAAAAACCGGCCAGCCGGGCCCACCAGTGATATCGGCAGACCCGGCTGTTCTCCTCCCCGGAATTCGGCTCCTACCGGATCAGCCTCTGGGCATGATGTGCATTTCGGTAGCCCGCACGATCTTGTCCACCTCTGCACAGTCGGCCGAGGTCAGACCACCGATTCCGGCGGTGACCAGGGCACGGCAGCTGGCGGGGAGCACGGTGTTGAGCTCCGCGTAGGTCGCTGACGAGGTCAGCGTGTTTTGGGCGCGCCACCAGATCTGTGCCGCCTTGGCCAGACCGAGACCTGTGATGGTCTGCCCGTTGAAAGTCCCGCCATCGGTCATCAGGAAGGCGGCCTTGTTGCCCACACCCGAGTTGATGTGAACGTACGCCGAGTTGCTGGTCCCGACATACCAATAGCTGCTGGTCACCTTGTCCGGGTCGGAGAACCGGGTCGGGTCGGACATGCTGCGGATGGTGCCGATCGAGGCCGGTAGATCCTCGCCCATGTCCCAGCGCACCCCTGCGGCGTCGTTGCCCCGGCCGTTGGTCAGGTCGGAGAACTCACCGAAGATGTCCGAGAGCGACTCGTTGATCGCCCCGCTCTGGCTGGAATACGTGAGGCCCGACGTGTGCTCGGTGACGCCGTGGGTCAGCTCGTGCGCGATCACGTCGTCGGCCGAGGCGAATCCGGTACCGAACGTCATGCCCTTGCCATTCCAGAAGGCGTTCTGCATCGGGCAGCCATAGCCCGGGACGCACGCCCGCACAATGGCGCGGAGCCGGCGAACGTTGTCGCCCTTACCGGTCGACCCGATGTTTGCCGTCAGGTCGTAGCCAAAGTTGGTCTGGTAATAGGACGACGTCGTGCCGAAGTAGTCGTACGCGTCGTTAACGTCGACCACCGTGGACACAGCACCGCCTTCGAGCCGCTTGGCGTTCTTGCCCAAGCAGATCGCGCTGGTGCTCACGTAGGTGCTGTTGGCGTCGCAGATGGCGCGGTTGATTTCGTGCTTGTGGCTCAACCGCAGGAATTCGGCGCCGCTTTCGGCGTCGAACAGGAACTCGCCACCCCAGCCGATCAGCGAGGTGGGCTCGACCGTCACCGACCAGACGAGCCGGATCTGGCCCTGCGACGGCGTTCCGGCCCAGATCGCCGGGTCGAACCAAGCAAGCCTGGGTGCGGATTCCTCCAGCTCGACATCGGCGATCTCCGCCTCGGCGGCGAAGATCCGCTTTGCCTTGCCGCGGACCTCGTCAGCCTGCTTGCCTGGCTTGGCGTGCCGGTCGCCGGCAGCGCTGAGGTTGCCGTGCAGCGAGAGTAGCCGACCCGAATTGTCAAGCACAGCAACCATTTGGCCGCCAAGCACCGGGGCGCCCCCGACCATTTGCTGGAAGCGGACCGAGCTGCCGCCCGGAAGTGCGGTGGCCTTCTCGATCACCAGTGCCTTGGCGTCGACGCCGAAACGGCCGGCGTAGGCCCTGACATGCTGAGTCGCCTGAGTGGCGGTATCGCCGCCACGGCCGACGCGCAGCGTTTTACCTATCGGGGCCACGATGCCGGTCACCCGGCCCGCGGTGTTGGTCATGGTCAATGTGCCGTCTGTCGGCCTTGGATCGGCCGCGGCGGGGGTTGTCGTAACCACGGCGGCGACGGCAAGTCCGGCGACCGCGGCGATGCTTGTTAAGCGCAAAACACGTCCGAGACGTGCACGCATGGTGAACTCCTCTCCTCCCAGCGACGCGGCTGCTTATGGCGGCCGCGCAGGAGAGACTTTTTCGTGCGTTCACATGCGCGTCACTGGCTGAAGGCGACGCCTAGGGCGCAAGCAAGGGATTACCC
>DPJL01000133.1 GCA_003543035.1 Micromonosporaceae bacterium
TGCAGACTCAGCCGGCCGGCAACGTGACCGTCACCTCTGCCGCTGGAAGCGGTGACGCCAACCTCACGATCGCGAGTGGGGCAACGCTTACCTTCACCACGGCCAATTGGAGCGTCGCGCAAAACGTCACTCTCGCCGCGGCCGAGGACGCCGACACCACAAATGGCACAAGGGTTTTCACTGTCGCGTCGGCCGGGCTTGCCTCGGTGACAGTGAACGCCACGGAGGCAGATAACGACAACGCGCAATCGCTCGTCGTTACGCCAACTGCGGTGAGTGTGCCCGAAGGAGGCACAACAACATTTGCCGTGCGGCTACAGGCACAGCCTTCCGCCAATGTCACCGTGAACACCACCGCAGGAGCCGGTGACACAAGCATCACAGTGTCCTCGGGTGGGACCCTGACCTTCACGCCTGCCAACTGGAACACCAATCAGAACGTCACCTTGGCAGCCGCCGAAGACGCGGATAATGCCAATGGCACGCGCTCAATCGCAGTCGCTTCAACAGGTCTCACGTCGGTGACGGTCACCGCAACCGAGGCGGACAACGACGCGGCTCAGGCGCTGGTGGTCAGCCCGACTTCGGTGAACGTGCCGGAGGGTTCGACCGCCGTTTACGCCGTACGGCTGGCGGCTCAGCCATCCGGGAACGTGATTGTCACCTCGACTGCGGGAACTGGCGACACCAGCATCACGATCTCAGCAGGTGCCAGTTTGACTTTCACGCCAACGAATTGGCAGACCAACCAGAACGTCACCCTTGCCGCAGCACAGGATGCGGACACCACCAACGGCACCCGCCCGATCACGGTCGCCTCCACCGGGCTGACGTCGGTAACGGTCAACGCGACCGAGGTTGATGACGAGTCCTCGCAGAACGCCTACATCACCGAGTTCGTCACCCAGTACGACAAGATTAGGAACCCGGCCAACGGCTACCTCTCTCCGGAGGGGATTCCTTACCACGCAATCGAAACCCAGATCGTGGAAGCGCCGGACCACGGCCACGAGACCACCTCTGAGGCGTTCAGCTTCCTGATCTGGCTCGAAGCTCAATACGGCCGGGTCACCGGGAACTGGACCCCGTTCAACAACTCCTGGAACCTGACCGAGCAATACATCATCCCGTCCGCGGCGGGCCAGCCCGGCCAGGGCAGCTACAACCCGAGCGACCCGGCCGACTATGCCCGCGAGCACTTGCAGCCCAGCAGCTACCCGGTTTCCTTGGACACCAGTGTGGTGGCCGGTCAGGACCCGCTGGCCAACGAGCTGCAAAGCACCTACGGCAACCGCAACATCTATGGCATGCACTGGCTGCTGGACGTGGACGATGTCTACGGCTACGGCACCGGGCGCACGTCAGCCGAATGTGGGGACAACACGCAACGGGTCACCTACATCAACACGTACCAGCGTGGGCCGCAGGAATCCGTGTGGGAGACCGTTGCCCACCCGTCCTGTGAGACCGGTCGATTCGGCCAGCCGGGCGCCGGCTATCCGCCGTTGTTCATCGCCGGTGGTGGCGCGAACCAGTGGCGCTACACCAACGCTCCGGATGCGGACGCCCGCGCGGTTCAGGCCGCTTACTGGGCACTGCAATGGGCCACGGCTCAGGGCAACCAGTCACAGATCTCGGCCACCCTTGCCAAGGCGGCGAAGATGGGCGACTTCCTGAGGTATTCGTTCTACGACAAGTACTTCAAGAACCCCGGTTGCACCTCCACCTCGTGCCCTCCGGGTAGCGGCAAGAGCAGCTCGAACTATCTGCTCTCGTGGTACTACTCGTGGGGCGGCGACACCGGTGGAGCATGGTCGTGGCGCATCGGCTCGAGCGCCTCGCATCAGGGATACCAGAACCCGTTGGCAGCATGGATTCTGTCCTCCTCCGGGCCGACCGCTCTGCGGCCGCAGTCGCCGACCGCGGCGGCGGACTGGAACACCAGCCTCTCGCGTCAGCTCGACTTCTACCTCTGGCTGCAATCGGCCGAGGGCGCAATCGCCGGTGGCGCAACGAACAGCTGGAACGGCAACTATGAGGCACCGCCCGCCGGAACACAGACCTTCTACGGGCTCGCCTACGACGTGAAGCCGGTCTTCCACGACCCGCCGTCGAACCAGTGGTTCGGCTTCCAGGCCTGGTCACTGCACCGCGTGGCGGAGTACTACTACGTCACGGGCGATCCGAAGGCCAAGACCATCCTGGATCGCTGGGTGGCTTGGGCTACCGCGAACACCACACTCGGCTCGGGCTCGAACTATTCGTTCCCGTCCGACATGTCGTGGACCGGGGCACCATCCACTTCGTACAGTGGCGGCGGCAGCGGGCCGGGTGCGAACCCGGGTCTGCATGTGAACGTGGTGAACACCACCAACGACGTTGGCGTGGGCGCTGCGTATGTGCGGACGCTGACCTGGTACGCGGCGAAGGAAGGCGCGTCGGCCCTTGGTACCCAAGCGAAGAACACCGCCAAGGGACTGCTCGACCGGATGATCCTGTTGAAGGCCAATGACACCACAGGAAAGGGAATCGTGGTGCCGGAGGTCCGCAACGACTACAACCGGTTCGACGACGTGTGGAGCTCGTCCTCCCAGACGGGCCTCTACATCCCGCCGACCTACAACGGCGTGATGCCCAGCGGTGCTCAGATCAACTCGAGCTCCACCTTCATGAGCATCCGCCCGTTCTACGCCACCGATCCGGCTTGGGCACCGGTGCAGGCCTACATCAACGGCACTGGGCCCGCGCCGACCTTCCAGTACCACCGGTTCTGGGCGCAGGCTGATATCGCCATGGCCTTCGCCGACTATGGAAGTCTGTTCCCCGCAGGCTAATTCCCAGCGGTGAGGCCGGGGTGCCCTACGTGCAAGGGGCACCCCGGTTTGCCGGCTTAGCGTATGCCGTAGATGCGTTGCACCGTCTGGGTTACGCGATCGCCGTTCGCCGTCCAGGCTTCGATCTGGAGCCACACGAAGCCGGCGTTGGGGTTGTCCACGGTCACTCGGTTGCCCGCGACCGTAGCTTGGTGCCAGGTCAAACCCTCATCTGTGGAGTACCTGGCAGAAAGCCCGGCCAACACAGCAGGCGCCCCAGTGTCAGTCCGCAACACCTCGACCCCGAACGTATGACGTCCCGCGGGTGCGTTGTTGGAAGGGTCCAACCCGAGGTCGTAGAAGGGCTGTAGCAGCGATTCGTTCTTACACTCAAAGGGCGAGCCCTCATAGCACGGCAAGGGATTGCCGCGATCCGACCGGAAGGTCCACGACGTGTCCACCCGGTGCGACAGTCGCCGGATCGCTTGCGTAGGACCACCAAGGCCAGACTTGGGCAGGACCGTCACCGCATCGAGTCGATAGGTCGCCGCCTCATTCGGCACCGCGAAGTACGGGAATCTTGAGAAACCTGGGTATTGTCCCGGGATCTCGGTGCCCTCGCGGAAGAGCCGATAGCTGGTCGCGTGATAACCGAAGTAGTCCACATCAAGCAGATGCCCCGACGATCCATCACCCATGTAATGGCTCGGCGACAGCAGTTGCGAGCCGCCGGGCAGATTGAACCGATAGAACGAGCGGCTGTTCGGGTCGAACCCACCCGGCGAGCTCGGGCCGGCGAACCAAATGTCCTTGCCGGTGAACGGCCGCCGGTTGTACATCGTGATCTGGTTGCGATTGCCATCGCTTATGACGCCGATCCGGGTCCAGTTCACGTTCTCGACCGCATCGGGGCTGCCGCCCACATACTCGTCCAGGGCCACCGGCCCCTTCAGGTAGACCGCCGGCATCGTCATCATCCCGCCCGCGTCCTTGCGGAACCCGACCCAGGCGCGCCAAAGTGACAGCCCGGCAATGTCCGCGTGGTACTCCGACCGCACGCGCGTCAGCTTCGACCTGTCCACGCGGTGGGAGAGGTTTGCCGCGATGCCATTCGGCGTCGAGTAGTGCAGGTTGTAGATGAACTCCGGGTTGGCCTTGGTCTGGAAGGCAATGCTGCCAGTCGCTTTGAGCGCCAGCCCGTCGGCCCGGCTGACGGCCAGATAGGGAATTTCCTTGCTGGAGTTGGACTGGGCCACCGCGCCCTCGACGTCAACGAATGCCGCGATCGCGGCGGCGCCGGCGGCGAGCGCTTTGGCGGTGGCGTTTCGGCCGGCCAGGTAAGCGTCGAACACCGGATCCGCAGAGTTCTCCGGCACCTTGAGGCCGACGAGTGCGACCTTTCCGGCCACGTCGATGCCGGTGAAGTCGGTCCCATCGCCGGCCCAGACCACGGGCACGGATCGTTGCCCCGGGAATTTCGCTGACACCGCAAACGGATCGTGCAGCGCCGCTACGCCGAGGGTGCTGATCCGGTCGGCGAAGGTCCATGTGTCCTGCAAGCTCAGCGACCCATACCTTGGTGCGGGCGTGGGAGTGGCGAAGGCCTCGGCATTCAGGCAGATGCAGCCCATGGTGACACCTGCACCTCCTCGCACACTGCGGTGGAAGGAAACGAAGCGCACGCGTGCCTGGGCGTCTCCGGCGTCCACCGACATCGGCACAGCTTTACGGGCATCCAAGCCGACCGTGGTTGCTCGCCTGACAGCTAGGTCCACTTTGGATAGAGCCGTGTACCTGGCGCGTCGGGTGAGCGCGACGTCATAGAGATCGGTCAGTACGGTGTAGGTCGCCGAAGGCACCTCTGCGGTCACGGTGCCGTCCTCGTGGTACGTGCCGTCGAACAT
>DPJL01000215.1 GCA_003543035.1 Micromonosporaceae bacterium
CTACTCCCACTCCAGCGAGGGGATGCACCGGTTCGCCGACCCGGCCGACGGTGAGGTGTATGTCTACGCCCAGCCGTCCATTACCGACGCTGCCCGGTTCATGGCCGCCTTCGATCAACCGGATCTCAAGGCCCCGATCACGTTGTCGGTCAGCGCCGACCCGGCCTGGCTGGTGCGGGCAAACTCCGATGGGGTTCAGGAGCGACCGGGCCGGTGGAGGTTCGAAGCCACCAAACCGATCGCGACCTACCTGATCACCTTGGTGGCCGGGCCATACGTCCAGATGCGCGACGAGCACGACGGAATCCCGCTGGGATTGTTGGCGCGTAAGAGTTATCAGGAAGTGCTCGAGCGCGACGCGGCCGAAATCTTCGAGGTGACCAAGGCGTGCTTCGACCGGTTCCATGAGCTTTTTGGGGTTCGTTACCAGTTCGGCAAATACGATCAGGCCTTCGTCCCCGAGTTCAGCTGGGGGGCGATGGAGTTCCCCGGTTTGGTGGTCTTCCGCGACGAGTACCTGTTCCGTGCGGCCGTCACCGACACCGAGCGGCTCGAGCGGGCAGCCGTGATCGCACACGAGATGGCCCACATGTGGTTCGGCGATCTGGTCACCATGCGATGGTGGGACGACCTCTGGCTGAACGAGTCGTTCGCGACATACATGGGCTACCGGCTCACCGCCGAGGTCACCAAGTGGCCGCAGGCGTGGACCCGGTTCGGGGCCGGCCGCAAGATTTGGGGATATGCCGCCGATCAGCGTCCCTCGACCCATCCGGTGGCACCGGTTCAGGTGGTGGACACCGATGACGCGATCAACAACTTCGACGGCATCTCCTACGCCAAGGGTTGTTCCGCGTTGCGGCAATTGGTCGCGTGGATCGGTGATGAGGCGTTCTTTTCGGGGCTGCGCAGGTACTTCGACAAGCACGCGTGGGGCAACGCCACCTTGGCGGATCTGCTGGGCGCGCTCTCCGAATCCAGCGGGCGCGACATCGAGGCGTGGGCGCAGGTGTGGCTGCGCACCCCGCAGGTGAACACGTTGCGGCCAGTCATCGAGCGCGCCGCTGACGGCACCTTCGCTTCCGTTGCGGTGCAACAGAGTGCGCCACCGCAGTTTCCGGCCTTCCGCCCGCACCGCATTGGGATCAGCTGGCTATCGCCGGCCGGCGGTTGGGAGCGGACAGAGGTTGAGGTCTCCGGCTCGGTTACCCAAGTGCCGCAACTGACCGGGGTCGCCGGGCGTGGTCTGTTGCTCAACGACGGCGACCTGACCTTCGCGAAGATCAGGGTGGATGACGCGACCCGGGCTGAGTTGGCCGAGCTGCTGCGGCTTCAGCCGGAAACGCTTTCGAGGGCGCTGATGTGGAATTGCGCCTGGGACGCCACCCGCGATGGGGAGTGGCCGGCCGCCGAGTTCGTGGAGCTGGTGCGGGTGGCTCTGCCACACGAGCCTGAGGTGACCGTGGTCGAATCCATCTTCAATCTCGTGCGCGTGGTCGCCGTTCCCCGGTACCAGTCTGCTGGTGTTTATGACGAGTCGTTGCGCAAGCTTGCGCAAGCCAGTCGCTCCATTGTGGACGGTTCGCCGGCCGGAAGCGGGCGGCAACTGGCCGGGGCGAGGGGATTGGTGTCGACCGCGACCGCAGCGGATGTGGGTTGGCTGCGGGGCTGGCTTGCCGGTGAGGGCGTGCCGGAGGGGTTGCGCATCGACCTGGATCTGCGCTGGTCGGTGCTGTGCCGCCTTGCAGTGCTAGGCGTGGTCGGCGAGGCCGAGATCGACGCGGAGCTCGCCCGCGACAACAGCGCGCGGGGTCAGCAGGAGGCGACCCGCTGCCGCGCGTCGCGACCAGATCCCGCGGCCAAGGCCAAGGCGTTCGAGATCATCGTCACCGAGCAGGGTTTGTCGAACCGGATCGTGGAGTCGGCCGGATACGGCCTCTGGCAACCTGAGCATGCCGCGTTGACTGAGTCCTATGTGGAGCGGTTCTTCACCGAGCTGCCGGTCTCCGACCGGTCCGGCGATCTGCTTTCCGCGATCGGCCACACCGGCTACCCGGTCTATGCCGTGTCGCAGAACACACTCGACGCCGCCGAGCGGGCACTCGCCGGTGACCTGCATCCGCAGCTCCGGCGGTCCTTGGTGGACGAGACCGACGATCTCCGGCGAGCACTTGCGGCCCAGCAAGCTGCAAGATCGGCATAGGATGGAGGGGTGGGACACAGGATTGGTGTGATGGGCGGGACGTTCGATCCCATTCACCATGGGCACCTGGTTGCCGCCAGCGAAGTGGCGGACACGTTCGCGTTGGACGAGGTCATCTTCGTGCCGACGGGTGAACCGTGGCAGAAGTCCAATCGGGTGGTCTCGCCGGCCGAGGATCGCTATCTGATGACCGTGATCGCCACCGCCTCCAATCCTCGCTTCAGCGTGAGCCGGGTGGACATCGATCGGAAGGGTCCCACCTACACCGTGGACACCCTTCGCGATCTGAACGCCAAATATGGTGATAAGGCCGACCTGTTCTTCATCACCGGAGCCGACGCATTGACGAAGATCTTGTCCTGGAAGGACGCGGATCAGCTGTTCAAGCTGGCCCACTTCATCGGGGTGACCCGGCCCGGTTTCCAGCTCACCGATGCCCATCTGCCCGCTGAAACAGTGAGTTTGGTGCCGATTCCAGCGATGGCCATCTCCTCGACGGATTGCCGCAATCGGGTCGCCTCCGGCCAGCCGATCTGGTATTTGGTACCCGATGGTGTGGTGCAGTACATCACCAAACATCACCTTTATCGCCAGCCTGCCGCGGCGGGAATGTGAGACGCTGGAAGCGCAAGCCGGACTGACCAAAGGAGAAATGTGCCCGCAACCGAGCGTGCTGTGGAGATGGCGCTCGCCGCCGCCCAGGCAGCTGCCGACAAGAAGGCCGAGAAGATCACCATCCTCGATGTGTCCGAGCATCTAGTCATCACCGACGCCTTTGTTCTGGCGTCCGCGCCGAATGAGCGCCAGGTGACGGCCATCGTTGACGCCATCGAGGAGGCATTGCTCCAGCTTCCCGAGAAAGCCAAGCCGCTCCGCCGTGAGGGTGAGCGGGCCGGGCGCTGGGTGCTGCTCGACTTCAACGACATTGTTGTCCATGTCCAGCACAGCGACGAGCGTGAGTTCTACGCTCTTGATCGTCTGTGGAAGGACTGCCCGCAGATCGAGTTCGTCGATCGGGCCCTCATCTCGTGAGCAGGGTCATTCTCTGGCGCCACGGGAACACGGACTGGAACAATCAAAACCGCTTTCAGGGTCAGACCGACGTGCCGCTCAACGAGCGAGGCGTCGCGGAGGCCGCCGCGGCCGCGGCGAAGTTGGCCCTGCTCAAGCCGGATCTGCTTATCTCCAGTGATCTCAGCCGGGCGGTCGCCACCGCCACCGCTCTCGCCAAAATCACGGGCCTGCCGGTGGAGCGCGATATCCGGCTGCGCGAGCGCAGCTTCGGCGAGTGGGAGACACTCACCGGCCCTGAGGCGGAGCAGAAGTTCCCGGAGGCCTTTGCCCGGTGGCGAGCCGGTGATCCGAACCCGGCGGAGTACATCGAGCGGGTCGCCGACCTGGGCAAGCGGGTAGCGGAGACGGTCCGGCAGGCAGCCGAGCGGGTGCCAGATGGGCTTGCCGTGCTCGTGACCCACGGCGGCTCGGTCAAGTGGGGCGTGGCTGCGTTGCTGGGCTGGCCCGAAGAGGCGGCCGAGACGCTTCGAGGTATCGGCAACTGCCACTACGCCGAACTCGTGCTGGATTCCAAGCGTGGCTGGGTGCTTGTGTCATACAACGTCGGGGTGTGAGCCTCGCGCAACGCGTGGCGGGCGAGTAGCGTCCGATCTGCTATGACTACAACAAAGCTGCGTTTCCTTATTGCAGGTGCCCTGGTCGGTGGAGTTCTGGTGACCGGGTGTGCCCAGGCCCAGCCGGAGGGCACCGTGAGTCCCAATCCTTCCTCTTCGGAGTCGGGTCTGCCCAAATTCACCCCCTCAGCCGAGCCCACAAAGCCTTCGGCCAGCGAGGTCACCCTCACTGGCACGGTCGAGCGAGTGGGCATCGAAGGCGGCTGCACCGTGCTGCGGGTGGACACCAACAAGTCCTTCGAACTCAAGGGCGGCGACCCGGCGATTCTCAAGGCCGGAGCACGCGTCACGGTCAAGGGAAAGATCCGCACCGACCTGATGACCATCTGCCAGATGGGGCCGGTGTTGGAGGTTATCTCGTCACAGCCCGCCTGATCGGCTACCGTGCCCGCATGTCCGTAGTGGTCGTGACCGACTCCACCCCCCCCCCCCCGGCCCCCCTCGCCCCCCCCCCGC
>DPJL01000065.1 GCA_003543035.1 Micromonosporaceae bacterium
CAGACCAGTCTGGAGGGCGTCGCGGATCGTGTCCAGGCTGTTCAGGCCGTGGTCAGGGAGCTGCTGGCGCGCACTCAACAGTCCAAAGTGGACGCCGTGGCGATAGGTGCGACCGGATACTTCATGCGGGGCAAGGCGCTTCGGGAACAGGTACCCCCCATGATGTTCAAAACCCATGGTGCACGGACCGTGCTGATGTGTTCGGACATGCTTTCCGCTTACGCCGGGGCCTTAGGTCTTGAGGCGGGCGCGGTGATCGCGGCCGGCACCGGTGCGGTGGCTCTCGGCTCCGATCTGCGCGGCACCTGGTCGCGGGTGGATGGCTGGGGCTATCTCGTTGGCGACTTCGGTGGTGGGAGCTGGATCGGGCGCACCGCTCTACAAGCCGCGCTGCGCTGCGCAGACGGCCGCCCGGGCGGCTCTGAGCTGCTGCTCGCGGCGTTGCGGGACCATTTTGGCGAGCCGACCGAGATGGTCGCCGATCTGGCACTGCGGGAGGATCGCGCCGGGGCGATGGCCGGATTTGTACCGTTCGTGGAGAGAGCAGCTCCCGATGACGAAATCGCCCGCGGCATCCTCTCCGACGCGGGAGCGCATTTGGCAGAAACAGCATTGGCGGCGTTGGTGCCGGGATCGGCGCGCGTCATTGCCATGACCGGTAACCTGTTTCGGGTCAATGCGGTGCGATCGTCGTTCGCGAAAGCCGTCGGAGAGCGCGCTGAGCTGCGAAAAGCCGCAGGGTCCGGAGTGGACGGTGCGCTTGCGCTGGCAGCGGCCGCGATCGAGGGGACTCTCCCGTTGAACGCACCGTGTGAACTATTCACCTCTCCTTTCAGGTAGGCGTGAACTATTGACATCGGGGGAGGTGACGCTGAAGCTTTCCTCCATGACAGCCCGTCGAACCTTATTGGCGGCGGCCGGGTCCGCCGCTGTGTTAGGGCCACTCGTATCCGCGGTGCCCGCATCCGCATCACCGGGACAACTTCCGGCCTGCGAGGCCAATCCCTTTACCCCCAAACGACAATTCCGCGCGATGTGGATCGCCACGGTGCAACGGCTGGACTGGCCGACACCCGGTGCGGTGGAGGCGATGAAGGCCGAGTACATCTCGATGCTCGACTACGCCGTGGCCACCCGAATGAACGCGGTGATCGTGCAGATCCGCCCGACCGCCGACTCGTTTTGGCCGGGCGCTCTTGAGCCCTGGTCCCGTTATCTGACCGGAACAGCCGGTCTGGACCCGGGTTGGGATCCGGTGGCGTTCCTCGTTGCCGAGGCACACAAACGCAACCTCGAATTCCACGCCTGGTTCAACCCTTACCGGATCAGCATGCCCGCATCGGCAACAGAAGCCGGGGTCGATCTCACCAAACTCCCCGCCGACCATCCGGTCCGCAACCATCCAGAGTGGACAGTGCCTTACCCGGTCAACCATGCTGCCGGAAGGCTTTATTACAACCCGGGAATCCCTGCCGTACGAAGGTTCGTCCAAGACGCCGTGCTCGATGCGGTCATCAAATACGACTTCGACGGCGTTCACTTCGACGACTACTTCTACCCGTATCCGGTTGCGGCACAAGACTTCGCCGACGACACCACGTTTGCCGAGCATGGTGCAGGCTGGGCCAGCAAAGCCGATTGGCGGCGCAACAACATCGACCTGTTGATTCAGGAGATGGGCCAGCGCATCAAGGAGGTCAAGCCCTGGGTGAAATTCGGGGTGAGCCCGTTTGGCATCTGGCGCAACAAGGCTGCCGACCCGCTGGGCTCGGACACCAATGGCACCCAGTCTTACGACGCCAACTTCGCCGACACCCGTAAGTGGGTCATCCAAGAGTGGATCGATTACATCGTCCCGCAGATCTACTGGCACATCGGCCTGGCCGTCGCTGACTACGCCAAGCTCGTGCCGTGGTGGAACGAGGTCGCCACCGGTACCCGGGTGCACCTCTACGTCGGGCAGGCCAACTACAAGGTCGCCCTGGCCGGGCAGCCCGCGGCGTGGTTCGACCCGATCGAGATCAGCAAACACCTGACCTTCAACCATGACTATCCAGCGGTGCTGGGCGACGTGCACTTCCGGGCGAAGATCGTGATCGCCGATCCGATCGGGTCATCGACGAAGTTCGTTGCCGACCACTACGCCAAGCCGGCCCTGGTGCCGCGGATGCCGCATCTGCCGTCGAGCCCGATGCTGTTCCCGATCATCAAGAAGGCCCACCGGTCTTCGGCCGGGGTGGAGCTGACGATCCGTTCGCTGTGGGGGGAGATAACTTCTTACGCTGTCTACCGTTTCAAGCTCGGCGAGGAGCCGTGCCTGTCCGATGACGCGCGCAATCTGATCGGCATCCTCCGGTCGACCGGCCGCGAGACCACGTTCCTCGACAACACAGCTGTGCCAGAAGAGCGATATGTGTACCTGGCGACGGCGCTAGACCGGCTTTCCAACGAGAGCCCACCCAGCCCGCCGCGCTTCGCCTGATCCCTATGCTGTGAGCATGGGTTTTCCAAGGTCAGCGGACCCGCTGCCGGATGTGCAGCGGGTCCTATGCGTTTTCGCCCACCCCGACGACGTCGACTTCGGTGCGGCCGGGACGGTCGCAGGCTGGGTCTCCTCCGGGCTCGAGGTGGCCTATTTGATCGTCACCAGGGGCGATGCCGGCGGGTTCGACGACACTCCACGCGATCAGATGCCTTTGTTAAGAGAAGCCGAGCAGCGCGCTGCCGCGGCTGAAGTCGGGGTCAAACAGGTCGATTTCCTTGACGGATATCGCGACGGGACCGTCACCCCGACGATAGATCTTCGCAAGGACGTCACCGCCGCGATCCGCCGATTCCGCCCCGATCGCATTCTCACCAACTCGCCGCTACGCCGCTGGGAGCGGATCACCGGCCCGAGTCACCCGGACCACCTGGCCGTTGGCGAGTCGGTGACCTGTGCGGTCTACCCCGACTGCCGCAATCCCTTTGCCTATCCGGAGTTGGATCTGCCCGCCTGGACGGTTCGCGAGGTTTGGTATTCGGGCGGCCCCGACCCCGATCACCTCGTCGACGTGACCGAGACGTTCGCTCGCAAGCTGGCGGCGTTGCGGGCGCATGTCTCGCAGACCAGTCATATGTCCGATCTGGAATCAATGTTGCGAGAACGGATGGCCGCCATGGGCTCTGGCCGTCTTGTCGAAGGCTTCACCATCATCCGGACCGAATGACCTCTTCTTCGGACGGCAATGATCCAGACGTGGAAACGGCTCGTCCCGGCAATCACGGGGGGAATCGCCGGGACGAGCACTGCGAGCGAGCCTACTCCTTGAATGAGTCGGCTGCCAAGCCCCGTCAAAAAACTGTCAAATGGATCAATCCTTGTTCGAAGAGTGACCATTTCGATTCGGTGAGTGAAGGCGTGTGCAAATTGCTAACGTCTATAGAGTGGCACGGTTTTGGGGGAGCCTTCCACATCTCGCGCGCTTGGGCCTGATCATCGGCCTCGGGATCTCGGCTGTCATAGTTCCCGCCGCCGTGGTGGGCGGACGCCACGTCAAGGAGGGCTCCGACACCTTCCTGGCGATGCCCGCGGACCTGAACGAATCGGCCGCCGGGCGGACGAGTTACGTGTACGCGGCAGACGGCAAGACTCTGTTGACGATGTTCTATGAGGAGCACCGAAAGTACATCGCCCTCAACGAAATGACCCCCTACCTCTACGACGCCATCGTGGCCGCCGAGGACGCCCGCTTCTATCAGCACAACGGAGTCGACGTCCAAGGTCTGGCCCGGGCCTTCGTCGCCAATCAGAAGGCCGGCTCGGTGTCCCAGGGTGGCTCCACGCTGACGATGCAGTATGTGCGAATGGCGCTGCGCGACAGCGCGG
>DPJL01000394.1 GCA_003543035.1 Micromonosporaceae bacterium
TTTTTTTAAATGGCGCGGCCCCCACCGAAATCTACCCGGGAGTTACCCCTTTCCCCCACACGCCGCTCTTCCGCTCTCCCCCCCGCGCGCGGGCGGGGGCGGGGGCGGATTCCGGGATGACGCCGCAGGCCGCGCCGGCTGCGGCGAGCGCCCGTTCCACCTCGAGCATCGCTGCCAGCCAGGCATTGGCATCTGTGCCCGAGCTGACGGCAGGCGCCCCGAACATGGGTTCGAAGAGGCCGTCAGACAGCGAAGAATACGGTTTCATGCTCGCCTTGCAGGTAGATGTCGAAGCGCAGGCCATCGGCCTCGGCTTTGGCCACCAGCGTATGCCGCCTACCCGGGTCAGGGAGGCTGGACAGCACCGGATCCAGGCCGAGGGCGGCCTCGTCATCGGGGAAATAGATCCTGGTTACCAGACGGTGCAGGAGCCCGCGCGCGAGGACGATGACGTCGAGGTGCGGAGCCTCGATTCCGCCATCACGTCCCGGCAACGCGCCCGGTTTTACCGTGACGAGCTGATAGCGCCCGCCGGCATCCGTGGCGCACCTGGTCTGCCAGCGCGCACCGGGAATACGTGAGGCCACGGCGCCACGCGGATCATCAGGGTGATCGAAACGACCATCCGGATCGGCCTGCCATGTCTCGACGAGGGCGTCAGGCACCGGATCGCCGGCGCCGTCGAATACCCGGCCGTAAATAGTGACCGCGCCCGGGGTTCCCGGCGGGACCGCATAAGGACCGCTCGGCGAGGCCAAGGCGAAGTGAAAGAAGGGGCCCACGGTCTGCCCGGGTGTGGTCATTCGTCCTCCTCGTCGAGTGGCGTGGCTTGCGGGCCGCGCAGCACTATGTCGAAGCGGTATCCCAGCGCCCATTCCGGCACGGTTGCCTCCAGGTCGAACTGTGCGATCAGCCGCTCGCGGGCCTTGGGGTCCGGGATCGATTGGAAGATGGGGTCCTGATAGAACAGTGGATCGCCGGGAAAGTACATCTGGGTCACCAGTCGCTGGACGAAAGCGCGGCCGTAGAGCGAGAAATGCAGATGGGCCGGCCGCCACGCGTTGTGGTGGTTCTTCCACGGATACGCCCCGGGTTTGATGGTGACAAAGCGATAGGTTCCGTCGGCTTCCGTCACGCAGCGGCCGGCTCCGGTGAAGTTCGGGTCCAGCGGTGCGGGATGCCGGTCCAGGTCGTGCACATACCGGCCGGCCGCATTCGCTTGCCACAGCTCAATAAGTGTGTGTGACAGCGGCCTTCCAGCGGTGTCGAAGACGCGTCCGGTCACGATGATCCGTTCTCCGAGCGGTTCGCCGGCGTGCTGGCGGGTCAGGTCATGGTCCAGCGCTATGACTTCGTCGTCGCCAAGCAGTGGCCCGGTAGTCTCGGTGAGCGCCTGGGGGAGTGGCACCAACGGGGAAACCGGTGCCCGCAGCCGGGTCGACAGGTAACCCGGCGAGTCAAGTGGCGGATGAACTTCATCATCGCGGACATAGTCGTTCACTGGCTTGAACCCTCCAATACAACGGCAATCCCTTGCCCCACCCCGATGCACATCGCGGCCAGGCCCCAGCCGCCACCGCGCTGGCGCAGGTTCCAGGCGAGTGAACCGAGAAGGCGGGCACCCGAACAGCCCAGCGGATGTCCCAAGGCGATCGCCCCACCGCGTGGATTGACAATCTCCGGATCGAGGTCGGGCCATTCCCTAAGGCAGGCAAGGGATTGTGCGGCGAATGCCTCGTTCAGCTCGGCCACGGCGAGGTCGGCGAAGCCGATGCCCGCCTTGGCAAGAGCACGCCGCGCCGCCTCAACTGGGCCGATGCCAAACAGGTGCGGCTCAACCGCGCTGACAGCGGTGGATGCGATGCGGGCCAACGGCTTACGGTCGCTCGCCATGATCGCATCACCGAGCAGCAAGGCGGCGGCACCGTCATTGAGCGGTGACGAATTGCCCGCGGTTACCGTGCCATCCGGCCGGAACACGGGTTTGAGTTTGGCCAGAGCCTCCATGGTGGTACCGGATCGGATCGACTCGTCACGGGTCAGGCCGGCGCCGGGGACCGCGGTGATCTCCGCGGCGAACGCACCTTCATCCCAGGCGGCCGTGGCGAGGCGGTGGCTACGAAGGGCGAACGCGTCCTGGGCTTCCCGGCTGATGCCATAGCTTTCAGCGAGAATCTCCGCTCCCTCGCCGAGGGCCACCGTCCACTGTGCCGGCATGCGCGGGTTGACCATGCGCCAGCCGAGGGTGGTCGAGTGCAGCGTCTGATGATCCCGGGGATAGGCACTGTCCGGTTTGGGGAGCACCCATGGCGCGCGGCTCATCGATTCGACGCCGCCGGCGATGGTCAGCGACGCGTCGCCGCAGGCGATGGCGCGCGCGGAATGAATCACCGCCTCCAGGCCAGAGCCGCACAGCCGGTTGACGGTCGCTCCCGGGACAGTGGGCGGCAGTCCGGCGAGAAGCACCGCCATGCGGGCCACGTTGCGGTTGTCTTCTCCCGCGCCGTTCGCGTTGCCAAAGACGACATCATCGATGCGGCCGGGGTCGATCGTGGGGTTGCGGTTTGCCAGTGCGCCAACGACTGTGGCGGCCAGGTCGTCCGGGCGGGTGCCCGCGAGGGCTCCGCCGTAGCGCCCGATAGGGGTGCGAACCGCGTCGAGGATATAGACGTCGTTCACGCCGCCACCGTGCTTGCTTCTAGCCGGCGCAGCAAGGCCAGCTCGATTTCGGTTGGCGCAGGCGAGTAGCTGAGATTGGGGGAAACGCGAAGCGCCCAGCCGGTGGCGGCGATGGCCTGATCCACACTCACGCCCGGGTGCAGCTGGGTGAGGACGAGTTCACAGGTGCCGGCTTCGGGTGTCAGCACCCCCATGTCGGTGATGACCGTTCGAGGCCCGGCGCCGGTCAGGCCATACCGTTCCCGGTCGCCCGGCTGAGACCCATACCCGACCGAAGTCACGAAGTCCACGTGTTCGACGAACGTGCGCGTGCTCTGTCTAACCACGACGATCACCTCCCGGCAGGAAGCGGCGATCTCCGGTGCCCCGCCTGCCCCGGGCAGCCGCACCTTGGGATGGCGGTAGCTGTCACCGATCACTGTCGTGTTGATGTTTCCCATGCGGTCAACCTGCGCCGCGCCAAGGAAGCCAATGTCGATCCGCCCGGGCTGGAGCCAGTAGTTGAATATCTCCGGCACGCTGACCACGGTATCGGCCGTTTCAGCAAGCTCACCGTCGCCAATGGACAGGGGCAGTGTCCGGGGCTTCGCGCCAATGGCACCCGATTCGTAGATCAGCACCAGGTCCGGGGCATGGGTGGCGCGGGCCAGGTTCGCCGCGGTGCTCGGCAGGCCGATCCCGACGAAGCAGACCGAGCCGTTGCGCAGTGCTCGTGCGGCAGCGATCGTCATCATCTCGTCGGTGGTGTAGTCGGTCATCGATGGCTCCCGGTACGGCTGAAGATGGTTTCGGCAAGCCAGCTGGCAAAGGTTTCCCGGTCCTTGGAGATAGCGTCCCAGGTCACGTAGTAGTTGTTGTCTCGGTTGCTGTAACCGTGCGCGTAAGAAGGGTGTGCCCCGCCGGGAACGTGCGCTATCGCCGTCACGACCCAGGACGGCAGGACGATCGCGCCGGCCACCGGCTCAAGGTGATCGACCACTTCTTCCACGGTAATCAGTGACCTTGAGGCCGCGAGAACAGCCTCCTTCTGAACTCCCGTGATGCCCCACAGCTGGACGTTTCCGGCCCGGTCAGCACGCTGAGCATGCACAATGGCGACATCGGGGCGCAGGGCAGGCACAGCGGTGAGGATCTCTCCGGTGAACGGGCAGCTGACCGGCTTGATGGTGTTCGTCTGGGCCACGAGATCGGTGCCCACGTAGCCGCGCATGACGGCGAACGGCAACCCCGACGCTCCTGCTACATAGCGGTTGGCCATGCCGGCGTGGCTGTGCTCCTCGATCTCCAGCGGCACCGGCCAGCTGTTCTCGACTGCGTCGCGGAACCGGTGCAGCGAACCGACACCGGGGTTACCGCCCCACGAGAAGATCAGCTTTGCCGCACATCCGGCGCCGATGAGCTGGTCGTAAAGGACATCCGGGGTCATCCGGACCAGGGTGAGGCTACGGCGCCGCTGTCTGATCACCTCATGCCCCGCCGCGTAGGGGATCAGGTGGGTAAATCCCTCCATCGCCACCGTGTCACCGTCGCGGACAAGCTCACTGACGGCGTCGGCGAGCGACATGAGCTGCGCCATGACTCCCCTCTCAGTCCGACTGATGTTCGGCAAACGAACATTAATTCTTTATCCGAACCTAATGGCTACCCGAGTTTAGGTCAAGGTATGGGTTGACCCGGGCGGCTCGCGTGAGTAGCGTTCCTTAACAGAACAGAAATTCGTATAGCGAACACTTCCATATACATGCTCTTCAGAGAGTGGAGGTCCCATGCACCGGCTCGTCGGCGGATTCGCCGCGTTAGCCCTGATGCTCACCAGCGCGGCGTGTAATTCCGCGCAGCCTTCCAATGTCACCGAGTCCGGTGGCACGACCAAGGTCACCGTTGGCGTGATTCCGATCGTTGACGTGGCGCCGATCTATCTCGGCAAGCAAAAGGGCTTCTTCGCCAGCCGTGGCATCGATCTCGTGCTCGAAAGCGGCCAAGGCGGTGCGGCCATCGTCCCCGGCGTCGTCAGCGGACAGTTTCAGTTCGGCTTCAGCAATGTGACGTCACTGATGCTGGCACAGAGCAATGGTGTTCCCATCAAGGCGGTTGTCAACGGAGTCAACTCAACCGGCAAGGCCGGGGAGGACTTCGGCGGGATCGTCGTGAAAGGCGACAGTCCAATCCAGAGTGCCAAGGATCTGGCGGGCAAGACCGTCGCGGTGAACACGCTGAAGAACATTGGCGACACGACCGTGCGCGAGTCCGTGCGCAAGGCGGGCGGCGACCCGGGTGCGGTCAAGTTCGTCGAGATTGCCTTCGCACAGATGCCGGCCGCTCTGGCCGCGAGCCAGGTCGACGCCGCGTGGGTCGTAGAGCCGTCGCTGTCAGCGGTCAAGGCACAGGGCGGGCGCGCTATCGCCTGGAACTACGTCGATACCGCACCGAATCTGACCGTGGCTGTCTACTTCACCTCGGCGAAACTACGGCAGGAAAACCCCGCGCTGGTAACGAAATTCACGGAGGCGATGATCGAGTCCCTTAAATATGCGGACACCCACCCGGACGAGGTGCGGGCCATCCTGGGCAGCTACACGCAGATCAGTGAGCAGGTTCGTGCTTCGCTCACCCTGCCAAAGTGGCCGGTGGAGATCAACCGTGGTTCGCTCGAGACGCTGCTGCGGCTCGGCAAGGCCGATGGCATCTTCACCAAGGACCCCGACCTCGGTGCCCTGTTGCCGTGACCGCTCTGACTACCGCCCGTCCCCCCGCTGGCTCGCCGGCCCCGCGATCGCGGGGCCGGCGGACCAGCCGCACGGCACTCGGCCTTGCCGGCTTGGTGGCATTGCTTGCCGCTGCCGAAGTCCTTCCAAGGGCAGGGCTCGTGCCGGCCGAGTTTGCCCCGCCGGCCAGCCGCATCGCTGTCGCCCTCGCCGACCAGGCGGGCGATCTCACCTTCTGGTTCGCGGTTCGCGACACTCTCGTCGCCTGGGCGGTGGGCTTGGCCATCGCGGTCGCGGCCGGTGTGGTGCTAGGTATCGCCATCGGCTCGGTGCCTTTTGTGCGCGCCTTCACGGCTTCGACCATCGAGTTCCTGCGGCCGATTCCGTCCGTGGCGCTGATTCCGCTGGCGGTTCTGCTTTTCGGCACGCGGCTGCCGTCAACGCTGATGCTGGTGGTCTATGCGTCCTTCTGGCAGGTGCTCATTCAAACCCTGGCGGGCGTGGCCGATGTCGATCCGGTCGCGGAGGACACGGCCCGCAGTTTTGGGCTCGGCATGTGGGCCCGCATTCGTCACGTCACCTGGCCGACCGCACTGCCCTATGTGATGACTGGGGTGCGTCTGGCCGCCACTGTTGCGTTGGTACTCGCCGTGACCGCTGAGCTGATCATTGGATCGCCCGGCCTTGGCCAGCACATCGCCGTCGCGCAGGCGTCTCAGGCGGTGCCGGAGATGTATGCGCTGATTGTGGTGACCGGCCTGCTGGGCGTGATCGTCAATATCTGCTTCCGGGCTGTGGAACGCCGTGTTCTGTGGTGGCACCCATCAGTAAGCAGGGAGGTCGTCGTCCAATGAGGACACTGGTCAGCCGCATCCTTATGGCGGTGGCGTTGCCGGCAGCGCTGTTCATGCTGTGGTGGTATGCCTCTGCCGGCAGCGACAACTTCTATCTGCCACCGCTACAGCGGATCCTTGAGGCGTTTGGTGAGACCTGGACCTGGCCGCGGTTGCGTTCCGATGTGCTGCCGAGCCTTGCCCGGCTCGCCGTGGGCTACACCGGCGCCGTGCTTCTGGGCATCGGCATGGGTGTCGTTATTGGACTTTTCCCGAAGGCCCGCGCCACCGCTGAGCCGGTGCTGGAGTTCTTCCGGGCTATTCCACCGCCGGTCCTGGTACCCGTCATCATGCTGTTCGCCGGAATCGGTGACGGCATGAAAGTGGTGGTCATCATCTCGGGTTGTGTTTGGCCAGTGCTGCTCAACACGGTCGAGGGCGTTCGCGCCGTTGACGAAGTGCTTGACAGCACGTGCCAGGTCTATCGAGTCACCGGCTTTGCCCGTCTCCGTCACCTGATCCTCCGCTCAGCCAGCCCGCAGATCGTTACCGGTATGCGGCAAGGACTTTCGATCGCGATCATCCTGATGGTGATCAGTGAGATGTTCGCCGCCAGCGAGGGTTTGGGCTTCACCATCGTGCAATTTCAGCGCAGCTTCGCCATTCCCGAGATGTGGAGCGGCATTCTGCTGCTCGGTTTGCTCGGGGTCGCGCTATCGCTGCTTTTCCAGTTGGCAGAGCGCCGTGTGCTCGCGTGGTATCGCGGGTTGCGCCACTCACAGAGGTCATGAGGTTCATCGATGAAAATGCTTGACGTCCGTGGACTGCGCAAGACCTACGGCCAGGTGGAGGCGATCCGCGAGCTCACCTTTTCCGTCGCGGAAGGGGAGCTGACGTGCGTTGTCGGGCCCTCGGGCTGTGGTAAAACAACGTTGCTCAAATGCATCGCCGGTTTGCTGGCACCGACCTCGGGTGAGGTCGAGGTGCATGGTTCCCGGGTGACCGGGCCGCCGCGTGATATGGCTGTGGTGTTCCAGGAATACGGCCGCAGCCTGTTTCCGTGGATGAGTGTCTACTCCAATGTGGAGCTTCCGCTTCGCCAGCAGCGGCTGCCGAAGGCGCGCCGTCAGCAGCTGGCTGGCGAGGCTTTGGAGGCGGTAGGGCTCGGGGACCGGCACCAGGCCTATCCGTGGCAGCTGTCCGGTGGCATGCAGCAGCGGGTCGCCATTGCCCGTGCTGTTGCCTATCAGCCGAGGGTGCTGCTGATGGACGAGCCGTTCGCGGCCGTCGACGCGCAAACCCGGGCCGAGTTGGAGGACCTCATCCGCGAGCTGTGGCACCGGCTTGGGGTCACGATTCTCTTTGTCACGCATGACATCGACGAGGCGGTCTACTTAGGACAGCGGGTGCTGGTGCTGTCCAAGTCGCCGACCACCGTTCGCGAGGAGGTGACCGTGAATCTTCCAGACGAGCGAGATCAGTTGGGGACCCGGTCAACGCCGGAGTTCGCTGCTCTACGCGCCCGGATCTACGCTCAGATCCAAGCCGCCAAGCAGGATCCTCAATCCGTTGTGGGGTAAGGAAGTCCTACATAGTTTTCGGCAAGGCTCGTGGCGGCGGCCACCGATGTCGTGGTGTACCGCAGCTGTGATAGCTGGAGCCGCTGCTGGAAGGGATCGGCGTGAGGAAAGCGGTGCAGCATCGACGTCATCCACCACGAGAAGTGCTCTGCCCGCCAAACCCGGCTGAGGCAGAGGTCGCTGTAGCTGTCCGCCAGTGTCGTGCGCTTGTCCACCAGGAGCGCCGTCAACGCCTCGGCCAGCAGCCGGACGTCGGCGATCGCGAGGTTCATGCCCTTCGCGCCGGTCGGGGGCACGATGTGTGCGGCATCCCCGGCGAGGAAGAGCCGTCCGTAACGCATTGGCTCTACGACAAAGCTGCGCATGGCGGTGATGCCCTTTTCCAGGATCTGGCCTTGCGCAAGCGAAAAGCCTTGTGCCGCAAGCCTCAGTGCCAGCTCATCCCAGATCCTTTCATCGGTCCAGTTGTCGATCCGTTCGGCTGGGTCGACCTGAAGATACAGCCGGGTGACGGTGGGCGAACGCATGCTGTGCAGGGCGAAACCCCGTTCGTGGTAGGCGTAGATAAGTTCGTGATGCGACGGGTTGGCCTGCGCGAGTACACCGAGCCACGCAAACGGATAGGTGTGTTCGTAAGTTTGCTTCGCCGCATCCGGGATCGCCTCCCGGGTGATGCCGTGGAATCCGTCGCAGCCGGCGATGACATCGCAACGCAGCTCGTGCCCGGTGCCGTCGCTGTCGGTGAACGTGACGCGCGGCGTGTCAGTCTGCACGTCGTGCACGGCTACATCGTCCGCTTCGAACAGCAGGGGCCCGGCGATGTCCAGCCGTGTCGCGATCAGGTCTTTGACGATCTCCTGCTGTCCATAGACGGTTATCGAACGGCCAGTCAGCGCGCCGAAGTCAATCCGGTGATCCATGCCGTCAAATCGCAGCGAGATTCCGTGGTGCACCAGCCCTTCCCGGTCCATCCGGGCACCAACTCCGCACTCCCGCAGCAGGTTCACTGTTGGATCTTCGAGCACACCGGCACGGACCCGCTGCTCGACATGGGCACGGCTGCGTGCCTCGATCACGATCGAGTCTATGCCGCGTTGCCAGAGCAGGTGTGCCAGCAGCAGACCGGCCGGCCCAGCTCCAATGATGGCGACTTGAGTGCGCATGCGTTTAATCGTCTCCCGTCCAGGCGCCCAACGGCCTCCACTCTTCCATTGAATGGAAGGAGGACGTAGTGGCGCAAACATCTGAACCCGGCGCGTCCGTTACCGCGCGCGTCTTGCGGGTGCTCGAAGCGTTCCGTGTGGAGCGCCAACGGATGACGCTCAGTGAGATCGCTTATTGGGCGGGCCTTCCCCTATCGACCGCCCACCGGCTCGTCGGCGAACTGGTGAAGTGGGGAGCGCTGGAGCGTGATGGTGACGAGCGCTATCACGTCGGCCTGCGCCTGTGGGAGATCGCGGCTCTCTCCCCGCGCTCTGCCGGTTTGCGGGAGGTCGCGCTGCCATACCTCGAAGACCTTTACGAGGCAACACACGAGAATGTCCAGTTGGCTGTCCTGGACGGGATCGAGGCGGTCTATGTTGAACGTCTCTGTGGCCGCGGTGCGGTCAATGCCATATCGCGCGTCGGCGGCCGGCTTCCCTTGCACGCCACCGGAGTTGGCCTGGTACTGCTCGCCTACTCCGATCATGAGTTTCAAGAGCAAGTGCTGGCCGCCCCGCTTCGCCGGTTCGGGCCCAAGACCATCACGTCACCCCGGCACCTGAGACGTGTTCTCGCGGTGGTGCGGCAGGAGAGGGTCGCGGTCAGCGACCGGCAGATCGAGATGGAGACGCTTTCCGTTGCTGCGCCGGTATTTGGGCCGTCGGACCGGGTGGTGGCCGCGCTTTCGATCGTCATCTCGGCGCGATGCAGTCCGTCGGCCTACATCCCTGCCGTACGCACTGCGGCCAGGAGTGTATCCCGCGCCCTGTGCGGGTAGAGCGTTCGTGATGCCCATCATGATCCAGATGACACCCGCCCACTGAACTAGAGCGAAACAGCCTGTTTTCTCGCATCGTCAGCTGCGGGGTCGGTTGAAGGAGAGTTATTGGGTGGCCGCTCCTCCAGATGGGACTGGCGACTGCGGAGGCGGGTGAGCAAACGTCCGGGAACACCTTGTGCGACAGCCACTCCAAGCAAAACAATCAAAGCACCAACCGGCTGGTACCAGGTAAGTCGCTCATCAAGCACGAGAACTCCCATGGTCACTGCCACGATGGGCATCAGATAGGTGACCATGACCATGGTGCCGGCACCGACTATCCGGATCACCCGGTAGTTGAGGACGAAGGCAAGTCCTGTGCCAAGGATGCCAAGGGCGGCAATGGATGCGACGGTCTGCCACGACAGCGAGAAGGGGTTGGCCGGAAGTCCGGCGCCCAGCGGGGCGATGATCGACAGCTCTATTGTGGCCATGGTGATCTGGCCGGCGGCGAGAACCACACCGGACTCCTGGCGGCCCGCGACATGCTGGCGCATGTACGGCGCGGTGAACGCGTATGAGGTGGCCGCGGCAAAGCACATCAAGTGACCGGCCAGGGTCCCTCCGCCGACGCCGGCCCACACCCCGAGCACCACCATCACTCCGGCGAATCCGATGAGCAGACCGGCCACCTTGGCCTTGGTCAGGCGCTCGGAGCGGAAGAAGAGCAGCATCACCGGCACCATCGTCAGTGGTGTGGTGGCATTCCAGATCCCGGCCAGCCCGGAGGACACCTGCTGCTCGCCGTAGGCGAAGAGGGTGAACGGAATGACATTGCCGATCAGCGCGACAATCGCCAGGTGGCGCCACAGAGCCAGGTCGCGTGGCAGCCGGTCGCCCATCGCCTTGACGATGATGAGCAGCGTTATCGCACCGAGTGCCACTCGAAACAGGGCCACATAGAGCGGATGCAGCTCCACCACAGCGACCTTGATGAACAGGAACGACGAGCCCCACATCAGGGCTAGCAGCGCAAAGTGTGGCAGCCAGGTGTTGGCGGCGGGACGGCTTTCAGAGGTCATGTACAACACTGTCGCTCGCGGGTCTGACAGGACCCACCCGAACATCGCTCGTTACGCCTCCCGCCGTGACCGGAGTCACGCACCGCCATGACGCCACCGCTCAGCCTACGGATTCCGGCATCACCGGTGGAACTGGGGCGAGCCCTAGCGGTCGCGTACGCGGACCAGTACCCCGTGCCTATGCGGCGCGCCTAGCGGCGAGGGGCACGCGGCTTGCGTCGGCGGGGCTGCTGCCAGCCCAGCGCTAATCTGGTGGCCAACATGCTGACCAGTGACAATGCTGCGAGCATCACGACCGCGGTCCAGAGCGACTCAGGGTGGTGCTCCCAAAGCCGGTCTCGTGGTGCGGTGGGCACGATGCGCTGGAAGTCCACAATGGATGCGACAGCCGCATATCCCCACCGTGCCGGCGCAAGATAGGAAATTTGTTCCAGCCCTTGACGTCCCACCAAAGTAAAGAGCCCACCGCAGAACACCAACTGAGCCATGACCGTGCCGACCAGCACCGGCATCGTCTGCTCCGTACTTGACACGAGCGCGCCGGCGAACAGGCCGAACGTGGCCGAGGTGAAGGCGGTCAACGCAATCGCGAGGATCACCTCGACGTTGGGGTCCCACAGGACCAGCGCATCTTGGGGCCCGGCTCGGCCGGCTAATCCCAGGCCCACAAAGACCGTGGACTGGAGCAGGCAGATCACGCCTACGACAAGCAGCTTCGAGCCGAGGTACGCGCTGGGGGAAAGCCCCATCGACCATTCCCGCTCATAGATCGGCCGCTCCCCGACGAGCTCACGGACGCTGATCGTGATGCCCATAAACGCTGCACCCGTAACAAAAACCACTAGAAGCTGGGCAGCCTCGTTGAGGCCGGCGGCGGAATGCGGGTCTCCCAGCCCGGCCGAACCAGGCACTGCGTGCGCCATCAGCGCCAACGCCAGTGGCAACCCCACCGTAAGCACAGCAAACATCCGGTCCGCCACAGCCACCGCAACCATCCGGGTGGCCAAAACCCACAGCTGACGCAGCCAGGATGGTCTGCTCCGCGATGCACCTGCCGGCGAACCGACTTGACTTGCCGGCGCTGCCGGCGGCAAAGGATCTGGTTGGTACCACTGCACCCAATAATCAGGATCACGCCGAACTTGGTCAAACGCATCCGAGTACCCTGTCGCACCGAAGTGAGCCAGTAGACCCGCCGGCGGTCCGTAGTACACCACCTGGCCGCCCGGGGCCAGGAACATCACGCGGTCACACAGCTCAAGATGCAGGAAGTTGTGCGTCGTAAGGACCACTGTCCGGCCGTCACATGCCAAGGCGCGCAAGGCGGTCATGAGATCCCGGTCCGACGCGGGATCCAGGCCGGCGGCCGGCTCATCAAGGTACAGCAGCGCCGGACCGGTCAGCAGCTCCAGCGCGACCGAGGCCCTTTTCCGCTGGCCGCCGGAGAGCACCGAGATCAGCTTGTCGGCATGCTCGGTGAGGCCGATCTGTTCCAGCACGGCGTTGATACGGTCTTCCCGTTCTTCGGCGGTTGTGTCCGGCGAGCAGCGCAATGCGGCAGCGAACCGCAACGCGCGGCGTGTGCTCAGCCGGCGGTGGATCACGTCGTCCTGCGGAACATAGCCGATCTGCCGGCGCAGCTTCTCGTAGTTCCGATAGAGGTTGGCGCCCTCGTAGCGGACCTTGCCATACTGGGCCGGTCTGATCCCGCTCAGCGCCCCAAGCAGCGTGGACTTGCCGGCGCCGCTCGGCCCGATGATCGCCAGGAGCTGGCCGGGATCTAGGCTGAAGCTGACCTTGTCGAGCACTCGAGTGCCGCCCCGCACCACGCTCAGCTTTTCGGCGAGAAGCTTGCCCGGCCTACTATCGGCGTATTCAAGTAGCTGATCGTCAACATAGCGGAACATGTGTTGGCCGACCGAGAACTCATCCCCCAGGGTAAGGAACGAACGCTGCACCCGCTGCCCGTTCAGGAAGGTGCCATGGCGGCTTCCGGCATCGCTCAGGAACACTCTCCCGGCGATCCGGCTGACGCGGGCATGGCGGCGCGAGACCAGTAGATCATCGATGACGATGGTGTTTTCCGGCTCGCGGCCGATCCACACCGGCTGGTCGAGCGGATGGCACGCGATCAACGTCTGCGCGGTGCCAGGCTGCACGGGGCCGCGGACCATTGTGGACTCGCCGGGCTCTTCGGCCGCTGGAGGTTGCTTCCTGGCGCTCCGATGCCGCACAGGAAACAGGGTGAGCGCCGGACCGCTGCTGGCTGCTGCGAGCCGGACGGTCGTCAAGCCCAGCACTGGCACCTGCGAAGTTAAGTTCCCATCCCACCAGAGGCCGCTGGAACTCTCGTCATAGAGCACCCATCCGGCGTCGGTGTTGATCAGAACGGCATGGGCTGGAAGGATCCTCGGGTCATCGACGACAACATCGGAACGGCGACTGCGGCCCAACACAACCGTTCGTTGCGGCGGGAAACGCATACGCGTGCCGTCTGCTGCCTCGACGACGATATCCAGTTGTCGTGGCTGTCCCACCGATCGGTCCCTCCCGCAATGGCCGACTGCCGGCGCGCGTTCGTGCTCGAGGCTCCCTCATAGTAGGGGGTACATGGATGGTTTGCGACTTGTGTCCGCCGATGGGCGAGACATCACGGGCGACGCTGCAGCCAGGCGGGATCTGGCCGGTTGTGCAGTCCGCAGGCTGGGATGAGGAGCCGGAAGTGGTTGAAAGGAAAGGCTTTTTAAGAGCCTTCAAACCTTAAGGACATCATGTCGATACGTAGTCTGTGGCCCTGACCGCTGCTCATTGCTGGACGCTGGTTTTGCCCGGCTTAGGATGGCTGGGTGGCGCCTGGGCCGTCAAACCATCGCCAACCGTTGCGGGCTCCTGTTGAGGGCCTACGTGAGTGTCTGCGGGGTTTGGCGGTCCGGGACATCCCGACTGGCGACAGGGCTACTGCGCCGTTGAGCGCCTTTCAATGAGCGTCCGGCAGTGATGTCCCGAACCTTCAGGTGCTTCCTCACTGATTTAGGCAGCGGAGGAGCAATGTCAAGTGTCGCTTATGGATCTGGGTTTCAGCGAATGATTGCGGGGATCGATTGGGCTGAGGGCAGTCACACGGTTTGTGTTCTTGATGCTGGTGGAGATCTGTTGCAGCGGTTGACGATTCCGCATTCCAAAGCGGGTATCAGCCGGCTTGTCGCGCTTGTGACGCGGTATCAAGTGGACGCGGTGGGAATAGAACGGCCCGACGGGCCGGTCGTGGAAACATTACTGGCGGCGGGCGTGACCGTGTTTGTGATAGCCCCATCGCAGGTCAAGGCGTTGCGTAGCCGCTATGGGAGTGCGGGAAATAAAGACGACCGATTCGACGCGTTCGTGCTGGCCGACACCGTCCGCACAGATGCGCGGCGGCTAACCCCGTTACAGCGTGATAGTCAGGCCACGGTGGCGCTGCGGCAGTTGTGCCGGGCACGTAAAGACCTTGTCGGACACCGGATCGCTATTGGTAACCAGTTACGTGCACATTTGCAAATCGTGCTGCCTGGGGTGATCGGCTTGTTCTGGCAGCTGGATACCGGTGTCAGCCGCCAGTTCCTGACCGCGTTTCCCACCCAGGATGCCGTCAACGCTTTGACTGTCAGCGATTTAGCCGCGTGGCTGACCCAAAACCGTTATAGCGGACGGAAAACCGCTGACGCCTTGTATCAGCACCTCACCAGCGCACCTGCTGGGCCAACTGGTTTGGCCGGGCAGGCTCTAGCCGGGATCACCATCGCCTACCTGAACGCGCTAACCGTTGTTGCAGAACAGATCAGCAGCCTGGAAAAGCAGATCAGCGACACGCTCACAGCTCACCCGGATGGGCCGGTCTTCACGAGCCTGCCTCGTTCCGGGACCGTCCGCGCCGCCCGGCTCCTGGCCGAAATCGGCGACTCCCGCGGCCGGTTCCCGACGGCCGCTTCATTGACCGGCCTCGCCGGGGTCACCCCATCAACCCGCCAATCCGGCAGCACCCGCATCGTGACATTTAGGTGGGCTGTCGACCGGCAACTACGTGACGCGGTCTGCGATTTCGCCGCCGACAGCCGTCACGCCAACCCCTGGGCCGCCCACCTCTACCAGCAAGCCCGCAACCGCGGCCACCGCCACCCACACGCCGTTCGAATCCTCGCCCGCGCCTGGCTCACCATCATCTGGAAATGCTGGACAACCAACACCCCATACGACCCCAGCCGCCACCGCCAACTCCAAAAACTCACCGGTACAAGAGGTTGACACAGGGCACTCACGTCCGAGGCGGTTCGCTTCGCTCACCATGTCCGCGATCCAAGCTGTCACAACCGTTAAGTCAAAAGCTCAAGAACGCGGGCTCCGGGATGCTCTAGCATGATGATCCAGTGCCCGCATCCTTAGTGCAGCTAAAGTCCATTGCGGACAGTTGCCGATGATCGGACTCATGACCCGCCGGTCGTAGGTTCGATCCCCATCCGCCCCACTTATAGCCTTTGAACAGCGAAAAGGTGAAACCGAATGTGGCGGTGTCCGAACCGTTCTCGGTCTGGCAGGTCAACGCTCTGAGGTCGTCTTCCTCGCGGTGGTCGTTCATCGTGCCCTCCGGCCGGCGGTGCCGCTGGCTCAGGGATCGGACAGGCCCGAACTCCATCGCGTCGGGTCGATGTGGTCAGGCTGCTCATCGGCGCAGATCCGCGCAATGAGCGCCGACCACACGGGTGAGGCGGTCCGCCAGCACCTTCAGCTCGTCGACCAGCTCGGGCGGTTCGAGGACTGCGGAGTCCGGCCCGAGGGCAGCCAGTTGCACAGCGAGGTAGGTCAGCGAAATCTGACCTATTGACGTTTCGTCATTTATGCCTCGCGCGAAGGACCAATGCCTTCGACAGCATGCCAACTTTTTCTACGATGAATCTGGCGACTCCTATGTCATGCAAGGTAGGTGCCACACAGCGGCTCAACACGGCGATCGTTTCGTCGGTCTCCAGCAATCTGTCACCTCGTCCTTATTGACAGATTGTCTATAGGCGAGGTCTCCTCTCATTTGGACGGTTCAGCAGACGTTCCCGGGAGGCTGTGCCGCTGCCCCGTCCATCGAGAAGGAGGAACTCGAGATGAGCAGGATCCACTTGAGACGGTGGGCAGTGAGAACAGTTGCCGCCGTTCTCGCCGTGGGGGCAGGTGCGGTGGCAGCGGCCGCCCCCACCGTCGCGGGAACATCAACAGCCAGGTATCACTGCGTGCCACCGGCCGCCTCCGGCAAGCCCGCGTTCGATACCGATATCCCGATCAGCTTGGACGGGCCAGCAACTGCGCAGCCCGGACAGCCGATCACCCTCACCGCCACCATTCCCGATTCCGGGCAGAGCAACCCGGGGCCAATCGCTCTTGCTGGAATGAAGCAGGCGGTGGACTTTTCCATAACTGGCAGCCCGGTCACGGCCACCACTATCGGCAGCAAGATCGGGAGCATTCCTATCGGCGCACCACTGCCGAACCCAGCCATGACAGCGACTTACACGCCGAGCGCCCCTGGCACGTATACCTTCACGCCCACCGCATACACGCTCAGCGTTGACACGGGCATCATCGGCTGGCTGGACACCCCGTGCACACTGCTGACCCCGCCTGCGCCACCGGCGTTAACAATCGAGGTGGCCAACAACGTCCCCATCCCTGCCGTACCAGCGAACCTGCAGACGACAGGCAAAACCCATAACTCGGTCTCCCTGTCCTGGACCGCCTCTGCCGGCGCGACTAGTTACAAGGTCTTCAACGGGGACATCCTCGCCGACACGGTCACCGGTACCACCGCAACCATCACCGGACTGGCACCAAGCACCACCTACACCTTCACCGTCATCGCCAGCAACTCCGCCGGTGATTCCCCACCCAGCGCCCCGGTCACCGCAACCACCAGTGGTGGCGGCGGGAACATACCCTTCGCCTTCAGGGTCGCCGGCTCAACCACGATCAAAGCCGCCAACGGAACCGTTCCCCTAACAGGCAGCATCACCGGCACCGCAACCACATCCGGGGACATCACCGCAGATCTCACGCTTAGCCCGGCCAGTGGAAGCTTCAAGGTGTTCGGCTTCGTACCGGTAACCGCCCGCGTGACCTTCACCCAGGAAGGTCCCACCACCGGATCCATAAGAGACGGTGTCCTGATCACCAGCACAAATCTGCGGGTCAAAGTTCTGTCGGTCAAGCTGTTTGGGTTGATCCCTATCGGCGGTGGCCCATCCTGCCAGGCCATATCAGCCACCACCGTCGAGCTCACATCCAAGGCCGGCTTCGACCCAGTCACCGGCGGCCCGCTCTCCGGCGTCTACAGCCTGCCCGGCCTGACCGGCTGCGGTGCCCTCACCCCTGTAATTAGCGCCCTGTTTGCTGGCCCAGGCAACACCATCAACGTCACCCTGACCCCCGCAAGCTAACCCCAAATCACCCAGAAGCTGCCGGCCCCGAGACGCGGAGCAAGCTAGGGGCCGGCCCTTACTCCCGTTGCACGAATGCGCTCCAGCCGCAAGGAAAGCCAAGCGATAACCGAGGCGATACCGTGATGCCGTGACCCACGCCAAGCCCGTTGCCAGGCCACCACGACGCAGGCTCCCCCCGGACGACCGTCGTGACGCCCTCATCGCAGCCGCGCTGGACCTGTTCAACAACAGCCTCTACGACGATGTTTCTGTCGACGGTCTGGCCGCCGCGGCTGGAGCCTCACGCACCCTTATCTACCACTACTTCGGCGGTAAAACAGGCCTGTTCGTCGCCGCCGTTCGGCAAGCCGGCGACCAGCTTCTCACCGCTATCGACGCCGCCGCCGCGGCCGACCCTGACAACTGGCTCAACGGCTGCATCGAAGCCTTCCTCGGCAGTGTCGACGCCAACCCCCTCGGCCTAACCACCCTCCTCCGGCGCGGCTCTCTGCCCGGTGGCGCCGACCGGCAGATCCTTGACGAAATCAGAGCCAAAATCCTCAAACGCATACTGGCCGTCCTCGACCCACCCACCGACTCGGCCGTCCTGCGAGCCGTCCTGCTCGGCTGGATCGCCATGACCGAAACACTGTGCACACAGTGGCTACAAGACCAGCAGCCCACCCGCAGCCAACTCCGCACACTCCTTCCCGAACTCCTGCGCGCCACACTTGCCGCAGCCGCCTGGCACGACCCGTCCGTCGCCGCCGTACTAAGCAAAATCCCCCGGTAGACCTGATTTCCTGGGACTGTCGAAAAATCAGACACTCCCCATCCTTTCTTGGGCGCATTCGCCGCCGCCAGCCACAGCGACTGGCAAGGCCTACCCACCCGCCGAACTCCACCTCATCGGCACCGACGACGGCACCACCATCCGCTAAGGAGTACCCATGCGCGTGCTCACGCCGCACCCGGTCACCGAACCCAATTGCGAACTCGCTGAACGCCCGGTCTGGTACGACCACACCCTGACCTGGGTCGGCATCCCGCGCATACCATCCACGCCGAGCCTTTGGCCGAGGCTGTACTCGCCTGCGCCGCAGGCGTTTCGGGACCCGCTTCGGTGCCATATCGGATGTCCAACGCCGGAGCGCCGCCGCCGGTATTACCACATGCGTCGACGGACGGCCGAGACGGTCACAATCGGCCTTGAACAGCGTGAATGCGGTTCGTTTCTGCCACATTGGGTCCACCGTATGGCATTCAGCATCTAGCGTCACGCGGCGACTTCGGCAAGGTGTGCCTGCTCGACCCGCTGGGCTTCACGAGCAAGGAACCAGCGCCAGACTTTTGTGTCATACCGATGGTCTGGGCGTTTAGAAGTCGTTTAGTCGACGCCGGGTGCGTCCCTCGTAACGTCTGTGCTGCCCTCGGGCCCGAGCGCTTGCTTGTGCCGAGAACCACTAAGAAGGAGCAACACTCGTGATCAGACGAATCGCGGTCGGCTTGGCCGCCATCGGCGTCGCGCTCGCAGCCATCCTGACCCCCGCAGCGCCCGCCGCCGCGAGCCAGACGTCCTATCCGATCTATTTCGGTTACTCCGGCAAATGCATTGAGCCCACCTACGTTCGCCAACAGAAGCCCCTCCACCAGTGGACCTGCGACGGTGCGTCCTTCCAGCAGTGGTACTTCGACTACGTGGGCCAAGACGCGCAAGGCATCGTGTACTGGCGTATCCGCAACACTATCGGCGGCTTGTGCATGAACTTGCAAGGTGACAACCGCGGTGTCCTCTCCCAGGGAACATGCGGGGCTTGGGGCTGGGATGACGTGTGGCAGCTCAAGCGCGTGGAAGGGCACGACTTCTACCACCGCCTCGTCAACATGCGAAGCAAAATGTGCGCCACGCTTGGCGCCGATAGCCGCGGGAAGGCCAACGGCGGCACCATCTTCCAGCAGACCTGCGGCATGTCCGTCGACCCGGCGCATCAGTACGTCGCATTGACCTGACCGCCGCCCACTACCCAAAGAGGAATGTCGTGAACAGACGAATCGGGCTCGGCCTGCTAGCCATCGGCGTCGCGCTCGCCACCGCCCTGACCCCCGCGGCGCCCGTCGCCGCAAGCCAGACCTCCTATCCGATCTATTTCGGCTACTCCGGCAAGTGCATTGAGACCGGTTTCTCGCAGCCGAACAGCCTGCGGCAGATGCGGTGCGACGGCGTGAATATGCAAAAGTGGTACTTCGACTACGTGGGCCACGACGCGCAGGGCATCGTGTACTGGCGCATCCGCAATGTCCAGAGCGGCCTGTGCATCAATAATCAAGCCGACAACCGCGGTGTCCTCTCCCAGGGAACATGCGGAGCTTGGGGCTGGAGCGAGGTGTGGCAGCTCAAGCGCGTGGAAGGGCACGACTTCTACCACCACCTCGTCAACATGCAGAACCGCTTGTGTGCCACGCTTCCAGCGGGCGACGCCGGGAAAGCCAATGGCGCCAGCATCTTCCAGCAGACCTGCGGCATGTTCGTCTCGGATCCGAAGCAGCAGTATGTCGCGGTGCATTGACCGCGACCCCTGCTCCCAAAAGAGGAATGTCGTGAATAGACGAATCGCGCTCGGCCTGGTCGCTATCGGCGTCGCCCTCGCCACCGCGCCGGTCCCCACGGCGCCGGCTCAGGCACAGGCACAGGCAGCCGCAAGTCAGGCGTCCTATAGCGCCTGATGCAGCGGACTTGCGACGAGATGACCTTCCAACGAACGCCACGGCGGACAGTCACCTGTGTGCCTCGCTCGGCGACGGTGGCCCCAGCGCGGACAAAGGCGCCAGGAAGCCGGTCCCAAACATTTTGGGACCGGCTCGTTGCCCAGGGCTCGCGGCAAGATATGCCTAGTCGATGCTGGCCTTCGCCCAGCAGCAACTTGGCACGAAAACCAACGGGACACCATTAACCGTGCCCTCGCGATCGCTGCAGGCACAAGTGCCGACAATCGGGCACCCGGTCTGGCTTGGCTGAAGGATCACGCCGCGGAGCTTCTGGACTTTGACCTTCTCGAGGAGCAAGAACGAGAGGGCCGGTGACCTACCTGGCCCGACACTTCGGCCGTTTGGCGGCTCCTGCGAGGGCAGATCGACGAACCGTGGCCCGCGTATGTGGCGCTGGGGGGCTGGTGGCGATCTGCTCGCCGGTCGAGGCGGAGCTGATGGTGGCAGTCCGCTCCGATCGGGACTTCGAGCCATTCTTTGCAGTACTCAAGCAGACCTTTGGCTGGTGTCCGACGTTGGACGATCGGTGGCGCCATGTGTTTGCGGTGCAACGGGATCTGATCCGCATCGGACATCACCGTGAACGATCCACAATGGACATCATCATCGCATTGACCGCCGCCGAGCAACGGCTGACGCTGCTGCATGTCGACTCGGACTTCGAGTCCATTGCGAAGGTCCGGCCAGGGATCGCAATGATCCGCGTGGATCGGTCTGCCTGATTCTTCGTGGGCGCTCTCTTCACAAGCCTGAAGTAGCGGCAATAAGGGCGTCATCCGCGGTTCTATCCGAAGAGTTGACCCAGTCTGCCTGAATGACCGATAGGTCCTTCATTAGGCTGAAATTCGTGGCGTCTTACGAGGTCAGAGGCAGTGCGGCGAAGGCTGGAAGCAGTGCTGAGGTGTGGAGCCGCACCCTTGCGCAGGCCTACCTCGTGGTCTCGATCTGTGCGCTCATGGCCTACCCGTGGCTGTCGCCGCCTGGACGGGATGTCGCATTTCTGATTGTCGCCTGGGGGACGCTCCTACCGGTGATGCTCACCCTCCGTCACACCCCTCGCGCTGACCGCGCACCGTGGTGGCTGCTTTGGTCCGCGCTGGCCCTTGGAGGACTGACGAGCTCGATCCGGCGCTGGCCCGGGTTGGGTGACGATATACCTCAATTTCTGCCTGTGCTCGGTACCGTGGCCAACGCGCTTTTGCTGGCCGCCGCGCTGGCTGTGGTGATCCGGCGCGGGCGCAACGACATCGGCGGCCTTATCGACACCACCATCGTGTCGCTCGCGCTGGGCGGTTTGCTGTGGAATGTGATCATCCTGCCGCGTCTGGAGGCAGGCGGGCAAAGCCTGAGCGCCAAAGCCTCGCTGTTCGCCACTGTGGTTCTGCTCAGCGGCGTGTTCGGGGCACTGGCCCGGCTGCTGGAGACCGGCAGTGAGCATGTGCGCGCGCTTCGCGTCCTGATGGCGGCACTGGCCCTCAACCTGGCCGGCGTCGTTTTGATCGCGGCGTGGAACGAACCGGGTGCCAGACTGGCCGCGCAGATGATGTTCCTGGCGGCGTACATCTGTCTGGGCATGTTCGGGATCGATACGACAGCGGCCAAGCTGGCCACCCCGAGTTCGCCGCCACTGGATTCACTCGGGCCGCGCAGGCTGATATACCTCGGCACAGCCCTAGCCGCCGTGCCATTGTGGGCCGGTGGCCGCGTGTTGCTTGGGCATCCTGTCGACGGTCTGTTCCTCGCAGTATGCGGCGCAGTAATGGCTCCGCTGGTGATGCTCCGAATTGGACGGTTGGCCGCTGAGCGCAACCGCACCGAAGAAGCGCTGCGTTACCTCGCCGCACACGACCCGCTGACCGGTGCCCTGAACCGCCGCGAGTTCACTTCGCGACTTGCCGCGGAGCTGCGCGAGCCAAACGATTGCGCCCTCGTCTTCTTCGATCTCAACGGCTTCAAGGAGATCAATGACCGGCTCGGTCACCCGGCCGGCGACCGCTTGCTGATCGAAGTGGCCCGGCGAGTGCTGGATTGTGTGCGCGAGAACGACTTCGTCGGGCGGTTCGGCGGCGACGAGTTCCTTGTGCTGTTCCGCAACGCCGGCCAGCCCGAGATGCAACACCTGTGCGCTCGCATCCGCGACGTGCTCAGCGAGCCGTTTGTGCACGACGGTGACACCCTAATGATCGGTGTGAGCATGGGCGCCGTGCTCAGCGAAGCCGGCCATCGTGACCCGTGTGTGGTGGAAGAACTGATCCGCAAAGCGGATGAGGCGATGTACGGCGTCAAACGCCCGCAGCCGACCATAGATGACGTCGACCACGGCCGGGCGCTACCTCACCCAGCCGGTCCGTGATCCGCGGGACCCGCCGGACATTCAGATCATCGTGCCCAACGCGGCTACTAACGAGACAATGCAAGGGTTCCGGCCGCTGTCCGGGTTCACCGGACAGATCACGTTGCCCGATCCGAACGCCCGCTACACGATCACGGTCGACTCGCCATCGTGACCACGGGCAGTCACACCTTCCGCCTGAGCCGGTGATGGTTAGCGCTTGGCTCCGGTGAGGTCGGCGTTGGTGAGGTCGGCACCCTCGAGGTATGCATTCGTCATATCGGCTTTCCACAGGAAGGCGCGGGTGAGGTTGGCCCTGCTCAGAAATGCGCCCCGGAGGCTTGCCTCGGAGAAGTTGGCGCGGGTCAGATTCGCCTCGGCCAGCTGAGCCCCGCTCAAGTCGGCCTTGAGAAGGAATCCATCGGTAAGGTTCGCCTTCGGCAGGTGAGTCTCGATCAGCTTGGCCCCGGACAGCTTGGCAAACGACAGATCCGCATCCGCAAAGTTCGCGTAGGTCAGGTCCGACCCGCCGAGTTCGGCTGCGTGCATTGGTGCGCCCACCATGTTCGCCCCCACGAGATCGGTCTGGCGCAGGTCAACGACGGCTCGACCGTCGTGTTTGGAGTCACGCCGGGCCAACACCGTGAGCACCGCCTGCACGTCCGTAGCAGGCCGTCGTCTTTCCTGCCGGACGAACTCCGGCGCCGGGGATGCTGGCTTCACGGGCGCGCGCTCACGCACGAAAGCGCAGAGGATCTCGACGATTGCGCCCTGGTCCACAGTGGAGTCCCGCATGATCCGTTCGAGGGCGTAGACGCCGCCCATCCGGATGTCCAGCTTCTCGCTGCCCAGTTGGTCCACAGCGCGGCTGAATCGTTCGGTGACCTGGCCCTGCTCGGCGAGTCGCGTTTGCTCGCTGTTCGCGCGAAGGGTCAATGCGTTGAACCACAGCGCGCCAACAGCGGCGATAAGCGCCGCGATGACACCTAGCCATGTGACCCAATCGCGTTTGCGGCCCGTCCCGTCTGACATGGCACCCATTGCAACGCATGGATGCCATCCGCGCCAGCGGGCGCGCTGCTGTGCGCAGCAGTTCAGCCACGGCTAGGCACCTTGTTGGCTGGTATAGGCTTCCTTGCTCACGGAGTCCGGGATGCCTACCACTTCAAAATGGACAAAGTGGTGAACCGCTCGTGGTCAGAGTTTGCGGAGTGGTCGATTTTGCCGTCGGCGCAGCCCTGATCATCGCTGCCGTAGCGTGAGGGAATGCGCTAACGCCGACGGTGACGCTGCACAGGCTGATGACGTGGTTCGGAGATCGTCGTGGAAGGAGCCATGGAGATGAAGCGGGTGTCGCAGGTGCTGGCAGCCGGCGGGTCGTGGCGCCGGTTCTGGTGGCACTACCTGCTGATGGTCGTCGCGATGATGGTCGGGATGGCGCTCGGCCCACTAGTCCGGGTGCTATTCGAGTTCGCTGGCGCCGCCGGGGTGTACGCCCGGCCCGACGTCCACACTCTGGTGATGGCAACGAATATGACGATCGGGATGTCGCTTTGGATGTGGTTCCGGGGCCACGGCTGGCGCCCGGTCGTAGAGATGGCGGCGGCGATGTACGTCCCGTTCGTCGTCCTGTTCCCGCTGTTGTGGGCCAGTCTGATCGACAATTCGGTGCTGTCGGCTGCCGGGCACGTTCTGATGCTTCTGGCCATGGTCGGCGTAATGCTGCTGCGTCCCGCGGAGTACATGTTGCCGCACGCCGGCCACCGCCACGCTGGCTCCAGGCGCGCAGTGGCGGAGCCTGCCGACGAGTGAACAAACTTAGGGTCGGCAGTTGACCCGGCCACCGCGGACGGTGCCGGGCCTCTGTGTTAGGCAACTCTGTGGGTCCCTCCAGATTGGAGGGACCCACCCTTGGCCGCTAGCTGATGCGGCGGCGGATGTTGTGCCAGGCCAGGTAGAGCAGCACTGCCGCCAGCACGGCGAACAGGCCGGTCTCTAGGTACTGGAACAGCCAGAACCGGCCACCCGGATGGTAGGTCCAGACGTTGAAACGATCGAGCCCGCCACAGTCGTCTGCCTCGTCTACATGGCAGAGGCCGATGGTGTTGGCGGCGATGAGGTTTCCCTTGGCGTCGTAAATGCCGTCCGTCATGATCCAGTCCCCGGTGGTGGGGTTGGGTATGGAGTCAGTCGCGACCGGGAACTTGCGTTCGAGGGGCGGCTGGAAATTTGGCCGCGCCAACACTGCGATGGCCACCCGCGCGCCCAAGAAAGCGGCGAAGGTAAGGGCCATCGCGGGCAGAACCTTGCGCGTGAGCGTACCGGCGAACACGCCGAGGGCGACGGCGAACACGGTATAGCCGACGGGCGCTACTCCTTGGACGTCAAACATCAGATACTCGAAGCGGCCGCTGCCCGGTCCCCGCGACGCGCGGCTCAGCGGGGCCATCCACCATGAGGCCAGCAGGGCATAGCCGGACGCGAAGATGACCGCTCCGCCAATGACCGCGCCGAATTTGACCACAGTCCAGCGCAGCCGGGTCACACCCTGTGTCCATACCAGACGGTGGGTGCCGTGCTCGACTTCTCTGGCTACCAGCGGGGCGCCCCAGAACATTCCGGCCAGCAACGGCAGGAACGCAAGCAGCGGGGCGAAGGTGGCGCGACTTCCGTAAGCGTTGTTGAACCTGTCGGATGCCCCGTCGCAGCTTTCGCCGGGAAGGAATGGCACGAATTCGGATGTGCCGAGTTTGCGTAGGCACGCGGCCAGGCCGGTGCTGTCAAGCGCGCCGTACATCTGTAGCCCGGTCGGGATCAGGATGGCGGCGAGCACGGCGAGGCCGGCCAGCCCTGCCAGGGCTTGCTTACGGTGTTGCCGCCAGGCTAGCCAGATCATGCCGGCACCGCCTTGGCCTGTGCAGGTGTCCCGGTTTCCTTGTGCGCCAGGTAGGCCAGCACCAGATCTTCGAGCGTGACGTCTTGAACGACCCACCCGGAGTCAGTGATCGGCCCGGTGATGCGCACGAGCAAAGTGGACTGTTTGCTGGTGTGACTCTGCTCGATCACTGTGCCGGGGCCTTCGACGACGGCGCCGTCGCGCCGCGGCCCGATAAGGATTTTGTGTTCCGCCAGGAGTTCTTCCACTCCTCCAAGGACTTGCACGCGGCCGGCCCGTAACACGATCAGGTAGTCACAGACCCGCTCCAAGTCACCCAGCAGATGCGAGGACAGCAGCACCGTGGTCCCATCCTCAGCGACAGCGCCCATAAGCGCTTGCAGGAACTCCCGGCGCGCTAGGGGATCCAGGCTTGCCACCGGCTCGTCAAGGAGCAGCAGTTGCGGCCGTTTGGCCAGGGCAAGTGCCAGGGCGACCTGGGCACGCTGGCCACCGGACAACTTGGCCACCGGGCGTTCCAGGGGAATGTCCAACCGCTGCAGGCGGTCCTTGCACAACCGTGAATCCCAGCGGCGGTTGAGCTTTTCACCCATGATGATCAGCTCGGCGGCGCTTAAGTCAGCGTAGAGCGGGGTGTCTTGCGCTACGAAACCAATGTGGGACAGCAGCGCCGGATTGTCGGCCGGTTTTTCGCCAAGCACCCGCACCGAGCCCGCGTCCGGCCGCAATAGACCGACCGCCAGATGCAGCAAGGTGCTTTTGCCAGCGCCGTTGGGGCCTACCAGTGCGGTAACCCGCCCGGCGGGCAGCCGCAGCGAGCAGTCACGCAAGGCCCACG
>DPJL01000411.1 GCA_003543035.1 Micromonosporaceae bacterium
CGACGCCCTGCGCGGCTACCGCACGGAATTGGCCACGAACCCCGATCGCCCAGCCTCCTGGGTCGGCCTCGGCCTCGCCCTCTCCGCACTGAACACCAACCCCCCAGCCGCCAAGGCGCTCCTCCACCACCCAGAACTGGTCCGCGCCGTGCACCGGAAAATCCGAACCATGACGGATGCCGAACCCGCCCCGGAAGACCTCGCCACCTGGATCGGACGATTCACCTACTGATCACAACGGAAGCGGATCGATGTCGCAATCGGCGCGGACCTCGGCTACCGCACCCTTAGTTGCCGGGTGTGCGGCGCCCAGCACGCGACGGTACTGAATCAGCGCTTCAACGTACAGCGCCTCGGACTCTGAGGTGCGACCCAGGGCGCGTAGGTCAAAAGAATGGTTCAGGCTCACCGCGAGCGTTGTCGGATGATCAGGGCCAAGCACACTATCGGCCAGTCTCAACGTCGTGGAGCCCAAAACCGAGGCGGCAACGGTGTCACCAAGTACGGCGAGGTCGCTCGCCAGATCGATCGCACAGACAATCGCATATGGATGATCGAGGCTAAGCGCCGCGGCGAGCTGCTTGAGAGACTGCTCGTTCAACTGCCTCGCAACTGCGGCCTTGTCCCGCAGTCGCAGGGTCACCGCCAGGTTGACCGCGGCGGCCAAGCTGCTCGGATGCTGCTCGCCGAGTTTGGCTCGGTACTGCGCAAGAACCCTTTCCCCGAGAGCATGAGCCTCAGGCAGATCTCCCGTGTACCGCAGATCGATCGAGTGCGCGAGAGCGCAGTCGAGGGCGCTCGGATGATCGTCACTGTACCGGCGGCGGTAGAGCTCAAGAGCGCGGCCGGAAAGCTCCAGGGCACTGGAGTAGTCACCGTCCCTGCGCCTGGCAACCGACAGGTAGGTCAAGGTCCGCATGGTGGCAGCCTTGTCATCGCCCAGAACCCGTGTGGTCCGCTCTGCGACGTTCTCGAGCTCGGTCCGCGCCCGGCGATATTCGCCCAGCTCCCGGCGATCGAGCGCCATTCCGATCGTCGTGTTGAGGATGTTCACACCGTCATCACCGAATACCTGAGACAGACGCAGATGGTTGTCCTCGTCCAGTTCGAGCGCTCGTTCGTAGCTGCCACACAGCCGCAGGCTCACCGCAAGATCTTCCGCCGCCTGGAGCGTTATCCGGTGATCATTGCCGAACAACCTCATGACCTTCTGATGGATCTGCTCGTTCAGTTCCCTGGCAGCGGCGAAATCACCGCTGGTTCTCAGGTCGACTGCGACACGAAGCTGCGCCTTGATCGTCTGTTCGCTGTTCTCGCCGGAGACTTTGCGACGTAGTTCGAATGTGCGCTCATTGATCCGTGCCGCCTCGAGATACCGACCGAGCACCCAGAGGTACAGGCCGAGATAGCTGGCCACCTCAAGTACGTGCGGATCGGTCTCACCGAGCCGGTCCGACCAGTTCTCAACCGCGTTTGTGGCGAGCCGCGCAGCCTCTTCGTGATCGCCCGAGATGTAGAGGAATTGGATCACGTTGATGACGAGCTGCCGGACCCCGGGGTCAGTACACTCGATCAGCTCCAACGCGATGACGTGGGGAAGCACGTCCTGATACTTCGACGATATCGGGTCGTGTGGGTCGTACTTGGCGAGCAGCAGGTGCGCGCCGTGCCGCATCTCCACCTGGCGCTGCGTGGTCATCCGGTTACGCAGCACCACCTGCACCAGCGGGTGCAGTAGGAGCGTGCCACTGCGATAGTCGACCTTCGCCAGTCCGTATCGGTTGATGTCCCGTATAGCCGCTCCAAGCTGCAATGAATCGCGCAGCGCACCATCCAGCTCGCCGGAGATCGAAACATCACGGACGTCCGTGAACAGACTTCGGGAGATGGGTTCCGGCGCGAAGAATGCACGTACTTCAAGGAGCTGGTAGGCCGTGGGGTTCCGGTCTCGCAACTCGTCGAACGACACGTTCCACGCGGCGGCGACCGACACCTCATCGTTTCCCGATGGGGACCTCTCGAGGATCTCCGCAACTTTCTGATGGAACAGTCGAAGGTACTCACGCACCGGCATCCCGGTCTCCGTCCCCCACGCGGCGGCCTGCTCGATCGCCAGCGGGAGGTCGCCGAGCGTCTCCGCCAGATGTCGCCCTTCGTCGTCGCCGACCTCGAGGCCAAGGCGGTGCAGCAGTTCGACGCTCTCGCGCCGAGTGAGTACGGGGACTTCGAGCGGGCGGACATTACCGGACCAGATGGGATTTCGTGACGTGATCAGGACAGCCCCCGACCCTTCGGTCGGGAGGAAGGGAAGTACCACGTCTGGGCTCTCCGCTGAGTCGAAGACCAGTAGCCATCTGCGATGCGGATCACCGCGGCTCAGGGCCTCGTGCACCGCTGGCACGGCCGTTGTCGCCTCCGAGCCCTCCGGAAGGCTGAGCTTCTGGGCAAGTTCGGTGAGCCCGGCCCGGATCTGCGCCGGTTGGGTGGCCTGTACCCACCACACGATGTCGTAGTCATGCAGGCGGCGATAGATGTACTCGACTGCCAGCTGGGTCTTGCCGACGCCACCCATGCCGTGCAGCGCCGCCGACCGCACGCCGGCGGCACCGCCAGGGGCCAGCCGGTTGCCCAACTGCTCGAGCAGCTCGACCCGCCCGGTGAAGTTCGAGTTCCGTGGCGGCACATTGCCCCAGACCGGCGGGACACCTTCGGCTTGCTTCAATACCTGGCTCCTCGGCGCTGCTCCGTCAGGCAGACTCAACCATGCGCTGGTGGAGGTTCCTTTCACCGATACAAGAATCTGGCGGTAGGAGCCGGGGTCAGCCGCCGGGTCCTGCGCGACCACATCATGGAAGAAGACGTCCGACACAATCATTGCGAGCACACCGGTCGACAGCGCCAACGCGGTCTTCGCTTCCGACGCATCGAGCAGCCGAAAGGTGAAGTTAACCGCTTGGCCCACAACACCGTGTGCATCATGCCGCACCTCGCCTGCGTGCAGCGCGACTCGGAGTTTAACCGCCGCCGTGACGGAATGCACCGCGTTGTACCGACGCAGCGCCGCGACCAGCCGTCCGGGGAGCCGATCGGCTATCAGGCTCTTCGGCACCTCAGGCGGCACAAGGATCATCGCACCGTCGCCGCGATCCTCCACAGTGCACTCAGCCAGGTCGACACCCGCATCGGCAAAAGCCGTCGTCAACACCTCATACAGGCCCTCGTGCATGGCTGACTGGTGGATCATGGCTCTAGCCCGGTCGGTGAAGCGGGCTATGTCGACGACCACAATCGTCCTGTGCAGTGCGGGCATCTGCTGTGGCACAGAGCATCCCTCCCGCGAGGTTCTGTAGTTAGCCCGGCAACGGGTCGATATCGCAGTCTGCGCGGACGCCTCGAACGGCGGCGATGGTGCCGGGGTGGGCTTCGCCGAGTACGCGGCGGTATCTGGTCAGAACGTCGGCATATTGGGTTTCCGCCTCCTGGGAGCGGCCCAACGCGCGCAGGTCGAGGGCGACGTTGAGGCTGGCGGCGAGGGATGTCGGGTGATCTTCACCGAGCGTCCGTGTCGACCGTGCCAGCGCCTCGGAGCCGAAGGCATAGGCCACCTCGGACTCCCCGAGCGCGGAAAGATCGCTCGCCAGGTCGATCGCGCAGACGATCGCGTGTGGATGGTCCGGGCCAAGCGCCGCGCGCAGCTGTTCGAACGACCGCTCGTTGAGCTGTCGCGCTCCGGCGGCATCGCCGCGCAGGCGCAGCGTCACCGCCAGGTCGACGGCGGCGGACAAGGTGTGCGGGTGATGCTCACCCAGCTTGGTGCGGTACCGGTCGAAGGTCTGCTCACCGAGCGCGCGGGCCGCCTCCAGGTCACCACTCTGCCGAAGGTCGATCGACTGGGCGATGGCGCAGGCCATGGCGTTGGGATGGTCGTCGCCGTAACGGCGGCGGAAGAGCTGCAGCGCCTGGCTGGACAGTTCCAGGGCACCGGCGTGGTCACCGTCCTTACGCCGGGCAACGGCCAGGTACAAGAATCGACGCAACGTGTCGGCCTTGTCGTCGCCGAGGACCTCGCGTACCCGCTCGGCGACCTGCTCGTGCCCGACCCGCGCCAACGGGTAATCGCCCAGCTCCCGTCGATTAATGACCACAGCGCTCAGCGTGTTCAGTGTGTCCATGTTGTCGTAGCCGAGCACCTCCGCCCGGCGTTGATAGGTGTAGTCGTCCAGCTCGAATGCCCGTGCGTAGTCGCCGCACAACCGCACGCTCACCGCAAGGTCGTGCGCGGTCTGCAACGTGATCGGGTCGTCATTGCCGAACAACCCCTTGGCCTTCTGATAGATCTGCTCGTTGTAGTCCCTGGCTTCGTTGAAGTCGCCCCGCGCCTTCAGGTCGCCCGCGACCCGAAGCTGCGCGAAGATCGTCTCTTCGCTGTTCTCACCGGACACCTGCCGGCGAAGCTCGAGGGTGCGCTGGTTGATCTCGGCAGCTTCGGTGAACTGGCCAAGCGCCCACAGGTACATGCCGAGGTAGGTGGCCGCCTGCAACGCGTGCAGATCGGTCTCGCCGACGGTTGCCGACCATTTTGCGATGGCCTCCCTGGCCAACGCGGTGGCCTCCACGTGGTCACCCCAGTAGTAGAGGAACTGCATCAGGTTGACGAGGAGCTGGCGGACCCACGGATCGTCGCATTCGGTCAGTTCCGCCGAATAGATATGCGGAAGGACGTCCTGATACCGCGGCCACAACTTGGACGAGCTCGGGTCGTTCGGGTCGAAGTTCGCGAGCAGCACGTGGGCACCGTGGCGCATGTCGGCCCGGCGCTGCGAGCTCATCCGGTTGCGGACGACGACCTGGACCAATCGGTGCAGCAGGATCGTGTCGCTGCGGTGGTCGATCTTGGCGAGGCCATACCGGTTGATGTCTCGAATAGCGCGGCTGAGTCGCATCGGGTCGCGCAGCGCCGCGTCCAGCTCCGCGGAGATCGAAACCCCGCGGACGCCGGTGAACAGGCTTCGGGAGATCGGTTCGGGTGCGAAGAACGCACAAACCTGGAGAAGCTGGTGGGCGGCCGGGCTTCGGGTCTCCAGCACGTCAAAGGAGACGTTCCACGCCGCAGCCACCGACAGCTCGTAGTCGGCCGGCGCCGAGGTGTCGAGGATCTCCTCGACCTTCTCGTCGAACAACCGAAGGTACTCGTGTACCGGCATGCCGGTCTCCGCACGCCATGCCGCGGCCTGCTCGATGGCCAGCGGCAGGTCGCCCAGCTTCGCCGCGAGCTCGTCGGCATCCTCGTCACTGATGTCCGGGCCGCGGCGTCGGAGCAGCTCCACGCTTTCCTCGCGCTTGAAGATCTCGACCTCGAGCGGGCGGGCAATGCCGGCCCAGTCGGGATTGCGCGACGTAATGAGAATCTCACC
>DPJL01000250.1 GCA_003543035.1 Micromonosporaceae bacterium
CATCGACAGCTCGCCGGCGGCGAGGGCGGCGACTGTGAGTACGGCGGTCCAGACCGCTGGGACGCCTTGGCGCGTGGCAACCAGGAGTCCCGCGGCGGCGGTCAACCCGGTCACCGTGCTGGAGAGCGCATCCAACGCGAAGGCACGCCGGGCCAGACTTCGTTCCACAGTGGACAGTTGTTCGGCTTGAGCGACTCCCACGGCCTCGTACCTGGTGGTCGCACCATAAGCGGCAAGGTCGGCCGCACCGTGCACCACGTCGATGGTGGAGATGGCATATGCGGCGCGAAGCGGCGCGAGCTGGGCGGCACCTCGCCGGGTGAGCGCGACTCCCAGCAAAGGAATGACGACACCGGTGATCAGTAGGCCGGCGAGCATAGTGAGCCCGACGAGCGGAGCGAAGGAGGCGGTGATGATGACCGCGATGACAGCCACGAGCCCGCTCGCCGCGATCGGCAGAGCAACCCGGACAACCAGGTCTTGCACGGCCTCCACATCGGACACCATGCGGCTCAACGCATCCGCATGCCGGGCCAGCGGGCGATCGATAAGGGTGGCGAAGATTCGAGCCCGCACCTCGGTGACGATCCGCAGCACCGCGTCGTGGCTGGCCAGGCGCTCGGCATAGCGCAGAGTGCCGCGGCCGATGGCCAGCGCGCGAACGGTCACGATCGCCACGGTCAACGCGGTGATCGGTGGCTGCCCAGCGGCGGTGACCAATAGCCAGGTGGCGGTGGCCATCAGGCCCAGCCCGGCCGCATCGGTTGCCGCGGCGAGCAGTCCCGCCCCAACCAGCCGGAGTACTGGGATCCTCACGCGACCCGCTCCACTTCACTCACGCGTCCTTCTTCCACCCGGATCACGCGAGTGGCGACCTGTAGGAGCGCGGGCCGGTGGGCCACCAAAACGGCTGTCCTGCCTTCTGCTAATCGCAGCGTCGCATCAACGACGGCTTGCTCGCTCACCGCGTCCAGGCGAGCCGTCGGCTCATCGAGCAGGAGCAGAGGCGCGTCTCGTAGGAAGGCTCTGGCTAGAGCCACCCGCTGCCGCTCTCCGCTCGACATGCCGTGACCCCGTTCGCCGAGCACGATGTTCAGATCGTGGGGCAGGGCCGCTGAGACTGCCGCCTCGGCAATCTCGGAGGTTGCCGCAGCGGGGGAGCCGAGGGAGATGTTCTCGGCCAGCGTTCCGGCGAACAGATGGGCTCTTTGTGGTACCCAAGCAAGCTGAGCCCGCCAAGCCTCAAGGTCCAATGTGGAGAGATCTCGACCATCGACCAAGATCTGACCCGACGCCGGGGTGACGAAGCCAAGGATCAGGTTGAGCAGGGTGCTCTTGCCTCCGCCACTGGGGCCGACCAGGGCTATCCGATCTCCCGCCCGGATCGTGAGGTCCACTTCGGACAGAGCGTCTGCCCGGTCATAAGCGACCGTCACGCCTTTCAGCGAGATCTCCCGGAACCCTCGCAGCAACTCCACAGGAGTTGCAGCTTTCGCGCCGCCCATAGCAGCAACTCCTGTGGAGTTGCGACGTCGGGGTGGGGCGGAGGCGGGCTGGGCCAGCAGGGTGAACGCCTGGTCGAGTGCGGTCAGTCCTTCCATGCTGGCGTGGAAGCGGCTGCCCGCGACCCGCAATGGCGCATAGGCCTCTGGAGTCAGCAGCAAGACAAGGAGAGCCGTGGTCAGGGTCATGCCACCGGATAGCAGGCGAAGCCCGACCGGGACGGCGACCAGCGCCACCGAGATCGTGCCGACCAATTCCAGCACGAGCGCGGACAGGAAGGCGATCCGCAGGGTGCGCATGGTGGCCACGCGATGCTTGTCGGCCATCTGGCGTACGGCCTCGACCTGAGCGCGGGCGCGGCCGAAGGCCTTGAGCGTGGGCAGTCCGGTGACCATGTCCAGGAAGTGCCCGCCGAGCAACCGCAGCCGGTGCCACTGCTTCTCGGTCGCGGCCCGCGTCTGCCAGCCGATCAGGATGCCGAAGATCGGGATCAGTGGCAGGGTGACCAGCACGATGATCGCGCTGGCGAGGTCGGCAGTGGCCAAGGTGACCAGGACCGCTGCGGGGACTGTCACGCCCAGCACGAGCTGCGGCAGGTAGCCGGTGAAGTAACCGTCCAATGCGTCCAGTCCGCGCCCGGTCAGCGTCGCCAGCTCACCCGCTCGCTGTCCGGCCAGCCAGACCGGGCCGCGCTTGCCGGCTGCGGCGAGCAGATCGGCCCGCAAGCGGGCTTTGACCGTGGCAGCCATGCGTGCGGCCGTTATCCCGCAAAGACTGGTGAGCAATGCGCGCGCCGCGAGGCCGAGGACGAATTGCGTCAGAGCCCTCGTGTCCACCGCGGGAAGGGCAGCCAAGGCACTTGCCAGACCGAAGGCGGAGACCACGATCGCGACGGCGGTAGCGACCCCGAGGATGCCGAGTAAGGCCACGTCACGCCGTAGCGCCGGGACATGCCGGATCAATCGCGGGTCAAAGGGACGCACGCCTCCATCGTGCCGGATGACACAGGTCACTCAAGACGGGGGCGATGCCACATCCCCTCAGCCATCGATGATTTTGACCCCCTCGGCGAACCGGACCAGATCGTCCGGCAGGAGCTCCGCGCTGGGGCTCAGCGGCTGCTGCCGGACCTGCAGGACCCGGCCGCCGCCAACGAAGATCCGCAGCTCCGAGGTGAGGCCCGGCGGATCGGAGAACTCCGCCCGCACTCCGGCCACGGTGAGGCGGATCGGATCGGTCGGCCAGCGCCGGTCGATTGGCACTTCGTCAAGGAGGGTGACGCAAAGCCCGAAGAAATCTCTTACCGGCTCAGCCTGCTGCCTGCTTTCGGCAAGGCACACGGTCGACTGGTTGGCCGCGAGGACAGCGAAACCCGGCGGGGCGAGGGTGATGGTGAAAGGTGGTGGCTTCATCGGGACGACCCCGGGGCGCAGACTGCCCGCGATCCGCTTCGCTTCCTCGAGCGTCTTTGCGTTGGCGGTGAAGGAGATGAACTTGCCATCCTGCTGCCAGCTGAGCATGACCACCAGGCCGAAGTCGGCCGTGCGGGTGCGCAGCTCGGTGGGGTGGCCATTGAGCATGATCGCTTCGTATTCGGAGGTCGCTGGTGGTCGCTGTTGACTGACCACAAAATCGAAGCCCGGGATCTCGCCATAGCTGACCCCCAGGGCCGACCCGAGCTTGGTAACCATCGGTGGGGCGGCGTCCGCGGGAACATAGCTCGGCAGGTAGGGAAAGCTGGGCAGAGTAAAGGCCGCGGGCAAGAGAGGCGCGGGTGCTCGCTGAGTCGGTGATGCCGAGACCGAGGGCGATGGATCGGGTGCGGTCTGCTCCGCCGCGGTCGGGGCAAGGAGCGCAGCCGCCCCGATCAGGCCGACCGCCACACCTCCGCTTGCCCATGCTCGCCGCCGGGAGAGTTGGCGAGCCTTGGCTGTGGTGCCTTCGAGCAAGCCGATGCGCTGCGAAGCGGCATGACCGAAGTCGGCGAGCGCTCGCGCCAACCCACGACCATCCACTTGGGACAGACCCTGCTCGGCGAGCTTGCGCACGGTGGCCGGACGCCGGCCGATGCAGTCGGCGATCTCCTCGTCATCGAGCCGGTTCAACAGCTGCAACACGAGCACTGTGCGCTGGACCCGGGTCAGTTTTGCCAACGGATGATCGGCGGCCACCGGGATGTTTCTGCGCCAGACAGACAGATAGCCGCCAACCAAAGCCTGCCGCAGATAGGCGTCGGGCGTATCGGCGTCGACTCGGGACCAGTGCTTTCGCCCCTTCGCGAACACCTCGTGTACCAGATCTTCGGCGACACGTTGATTTCCCGAGAGGGCATAGGCGAAGTGAAGCAACCGGCTACCCCGGGCGTGGACATACTCCTCGAACGGGATCATCGACGGACACCTTTTTACTCGGCCCTGAACCCGAATCCTAGAACGCTTCGGCGCAAGATTGGGAGTCCCCGATATCGGCCCACTCGACCGTGGGCGTGGACGCGTTGACCGGGAAGCAGGATCGTCTCACTCGTCTCCCAGATCAACTCGTCGAGCAGGTGAGCGCGACGGTTGAGGGTGGCCTGCGGGATGAGGCCTCGATCGGCCAGGCTGTGCAACAGCGGCGCTTGATCACGAGTGGGCGGGCGCTTCATCGACACGGTCTCGGTGACGGTCGCCTCGAACGACGGCGGGATGATGTCGGCACTTATGAGAAGCGGGCCGCTTTGATCCAGTACTCGAAAAGGATGCTTGGTCTTGGAAAGGAAGACGGTGTCGCGGTGATGCAGATCGGCTCGTGCTTGCCACGACTCGACTTTCACCTTGTACCAGACACAGCTCACCCCGGTCAGCGGCGAGGTGAGCAGACCTTCCGGCCCGGGCATCACCTCGCCGGCGACTTTGGTGAAACTAAACACCTTTGGGGTGCCAGACCGTTTTCGTTTCCAGGAACACTGTCATCCGGCCGATCCCCGGGTCGTCTGTCCACTTAGGAGCAGACGGCCGGAGCACTCGCTTCAACGTCTCCGACGCCGCCTGCTCGAGTGAAACCGCAAGCGCGGCATCGGAAATACCGGTCAGGTCAAGGCCGTTGACGTCGTCGTGTGAGGCTAGCCAGGGCATCACCTCGGCGGCCGACCCGGTCAGGATGTTGACCACGCCACCCGGAAGGTCTGAGGTGGCAAGGACTTCGGCGAAGGTGATGGCTTCGACCGCCGCGTCAGTAACGATCACGCAGGTGTTGCCGGTGACGATTGCCGGTGCCAGCACACTGATCAGCCCGAGCAGTGAAGAGGGTGCCGCGATCGCCACGATGCCGGTCGGCTCGGGCGAGGAGATGTTGAAATAGGGCCCCGCAACGGGATTCGCGCTGCTGTGCACCTGAGCGATCTTGTCGGACCACCCGGCGTACCACACCAGCCGGTCGATCGCGTCGTCCACATCTTCCGATGGGAACTCGCCTCGGCGGCTCTCCAGCATCTCGGCCGCGCGATACAGAATCTGCCCACGGTTGTATGCCGTTGCCCCGGCCCACTTCCCGAAAGCGGCCCGGGCGGCCAGCACCGAGTCGCGGGCGTCCTTGCGTGAGGCCAGCGCCGCGTTATGCCCGTCCACCTCGTATGTCCGTCCTGACTCGCTGCGCGGGAAAGCGCCTCCGATGTAAAGCTTGTAGGTCTTGCGGACACCGATTCGCGCTTTAGCTGGCAAGGTAAGCCTCCAACCCGTGACGGCCGCCCTCGCGCCCGTAGCCGGACTCCTTGTACCCGCCGAAAGGCGAGGCAGGGTCGAACTTGTTGAACGTGTTGGCCCACACCACCCCGGCGCGGAGTTTGTCGGCCATCTCCAGGATGCGCGAGCCCTTATCCGTCCACACTCCAGCGGACAGACCATAGGGCGTGTTGTTGGCCTTCTCCACCGCTTCGGCCGGGGTGCGGAAGGTCAGCACACTAAGCACCGGCCCGAAAATCTCCTCGCGGGCGATCCGGTGTGCCTGGGAAACTCCGGTGAAGATGGTCGGCCGGAACCAGAAACCGTTGGTGGGCAACTCACACGGCGCCGACCATGCCTCCGCGCCTTCCTCCGCACCAATCTTCGCCAGTGCCTTGATGCGCTTCAGCTGCTCCTGCGAGTTGATCGCGCCGATGTCGGTGTTCTTGTCGAGCGGGTCGCCGATGCGCAGGGTTGCCATGCGCCGCTTCAAGGATTCGAGCAGACTGTCGTTAATGGACTCCTGCACCAGCAGCCGTGAGCCGGCACAGCAGACATGGCCCTGGTTGAAGAAGATCCCGTTGACGATGCCTTCCACCGCTTGGTCGATCGGCGCGTCCTCGAAGATGATATTCGCTGCTTTACCGCCGAGCTCCAAAGTCACTTTTTTGTGAGTACCCGCAACGGCTTTGGCGATCCGCCGGCCGACCTCGGTGGATCCGGTGAAGGCCACCTTGTCCACATCAGGATGCTCCACGAGCGCGACTCCGGTCTCGCCCGCCCCGGTCACGATGTTCACCACACCCGGTGGCAGATCGGCCTGCTGGCAGATCTCTGCGAAAAGCAGAGCAGTCAACGGCGTTGTCTCGGCTGGCTTGAGTACCACCGTGTTCCCGCATGCGAGCGCAGGCGCGATCTTCCACGCGAGCATCAGCAGCGGGAAGTTCCACGGAATGATCTGCGCCGCCACACCCAACGGCTTGGGGTTGGGCCCGAACCCGGCGTGGTTCAGCTTGTCCGCCCAGCCCGCGTAGTAGAAGAAATGCGCTGCCACCAAAGGAACGTCGACATCGCGCGACTCCTTGATGGGCTTGCCGTTGTCGAGCGACTCGAGCACCGCCAACTCCCGCGAGCGCTCCTGGATGATGCGAGCGATCCGGAAGAGGTACTTCGCCCGCTCCCGGCCCGGCATCTTGCTCCAGCTCTTGAACGCGGCTCGCGCGGCCTTCACGGCCTTGTCCACGTCCGATGCGGACGCCTCGCCCACCTCGGCGAGGACTTCCTCGGTCGCCGGATTGATCGACTTGAAGGACGAAGCGGCGTCCACGAACGACCCATTGATGAAAAGGCCATAGCTGGACCGGATGTTGACGATCGAGCGGGATTCGGGTGCCGGTGCATAGGTAAACATTGCTCTCAGTCCAAAGTGAAGTAATCGGGGCCCGCGTAGTGGCCGGTCGCCAGCTTATGCCGCTGCATCAGCAGGTCGTTGAGCAGCGTCGACGCCCCGAAGCGGAACCAATCGGGGTCGAGCCAGCCGTCGCCAACGGTTTCGTTGACCATTACCAGGTACTTGATGGCGTCCTTGGTGGTGCGGATGCCACCTGCGGGCTTGACCCCGACCTTGCGGCCGGTTTCGTTCAGGAAGTCGCGCACGGCTTCCAACATGATCAGCGTTACCGGCAAAGTGGCCGCCGGTGTGACCTTGCCGGTGGAGGTCTTGATGAAGTCGGCGCCCGCGAGCATCGCCAGCCAGGAGGCCCGGCGCACGTTGTCGTAGGTGACGAGCTCGCCCGTCTCGAGGATGACCTTGAGGTGGGCCGAGCCGCACGCTTCCTTGATCGCGACGATCTCCTCGTACACCTCGAGGTAATTCCCGGCGAGGAAGGAACCGCGGTTGATCACCATGTCGATCTCATCGGCGCCGGCGGCCACCGCGGCACTCGTGTCGTAGAGCTTCACGGCCATTGGCGCCTGACCACTCGGGAAGGCCGTCGCCACACTCGCGAGATGAACTCCGCTGCCCTTGAGCGCGGCCGCCGCGGTCGGCACCATCGAGGGATAGACACATATCGCCGCCACCTTAGGACATGCCGGATCAGAAGGGTCCGGATGCTTTCCCTTGGCGCACAACGCTTTCACCTTGCCGGGCGTGTCCGCGCCCTCGAGGGTGGTCAGATCGACCATGCGAATGGCCAGATCGATCGCATAGGCCTTCGCCGTCGTCTTGATCGACCGGGTACCCAGAGCCGCGGCACGCTGCTCCGCCCCGACCTTGTCGACGCCCGGGAGCCCGTGCAGGAATCGATGTAGTTCAGCGTTTGAACCCGCGACATCGGGAGTGGTCTTCACCTTCACAAGGCGAAGTCTACGTTTCACCCTGCGGACACTGCCCGGACATGGTCCATTGGCTCTAGCCGCTGAATGTGCAGCTTGTGCGCATCATGCACTTCACTGACACGTACCTGCCGCGTCGCGATGGGGTAATCACCTCGTTGCGAACTCTTCGTGCAGGTCTGGCCGATGCCGGGCACACCAGCATCACGGTCGTCCCGGCCCATCGTGAGCAGGCCGGCGAGCCCGGCCTGGTCCGCATTCCGGCGCTGCCCTGCGGAGTCGCTGACCTGCGCCTGGCCCGCTGGCCCTTGCGGCCGCTCAAGGACGGCCTCCTCAAGAGACTCGCGCTGGAGCAGCCCGACCTCATTCATGTGCACTCGCCCGGCCCGGCCGGCTTGCTCGGTGTGCTCACCGCCCAGCTCCTCGGCGTGCCGTTGGTGCAGACCTATCACACCGACCTGCACGCCTATGCCGACGCCTATCGCGTCCCAGCCGTCGCCCTCCGGCTCCTCACCCGCCTCTACTCCCGCCGCCTGGGCCCCGTTAACCCTGTCTGGGCCAACCCCAGGACGTCCTCGTCAACTGCACGCGGTCGGATGCTCGATGAGGGGAATCGGCTGCTGCTCGGCGGCGCGGACGCGGTGATCGTCCCGACCGCCGCAGTGCTCGAACGCGTCATCCTTCCGGTCGACCCGCAACGGCTTTACCTCGTGCCGACCGGAGTTGCCCCACCCACTTCAGCCGCGCCGGGCTTCGCCGCGCGATGGGGCATCGAGGAGGACGACAAGGTCGTGCTCTTCGTCGGCCGGGTCAACCGCGAGAAGGGGATCGAGCTTCTGATCCCCGCTTTCGAGCGGGTCCTGCAACACGAGCCGAAAGCCAAGCTGGTGCTCATCGGCGCCGTCTACGAACCTCGCTGGCTGCGGCGCATGATCTCCACCGATCGCGTTGTCGTTACCGGACAACAGGCGCCCGACGAAGTGGCCGCGGCATATCAGCTTGCCGATGTGTTTGCTTTTCCTTCTGGTACCGACACACAAGCTTTGGTTTTGCAGGAAGCAGCGCTGGCGGGGGTTCCCTCGGTGCTGGTGGACCCAGTCTTGCATGAGCGCGGAGCATTGGCCGGAGCCGCGGTGCTCGCATCGAAGGAAACCTTTGCCGACGCGATCATCAGCCTGCTGAAAGATCCCGCGGCGGCAAGGGCACTCGGGGCGAAAGCCAAGGCCAATGCGGCCCGGCACACACCGCAGGCGTTCGCGGCGGCCATGTTGGACATCTACGGTAAGTTCGTGCCTTGTGGACGTACTCGTAGTGCAACACCCGCTCGCGCAGACGCGGCTCACAGCGCTGCGTGACGCCCGCACCGACTCGGCCAACTTCCGGGCCGCCCTGCATGAGCTGAGCACGATGCTCACCTATGAGGCCGCGCGTACGTTTGAGGCCTCGCACTACGCGGTGGAAACACCTGTCGCCACAGCGAATGGGACACGGCTCGCCAACCCGCCGCTGATCGTTCCGGTCCTGCGAGCCGGCCTCGGGATGGCCGACGCGGCACTTGCCCTACTACCCGAGTCATCGATGGGCTTCGTTGGACTTGCTCGCGATGAGCACACCTTCGAGCCGCGCGCCTATATGGAGTCGCTGCCCACCCAACTCGAAGGCTTGCCCGTGCTGGTGCTCGACCCCATGGTGGCAACGGGTGGCTCGCTCGAGCACTGCGTGCGCCTCCTAGTCGATCGCGGCGCCACCGACATCACCGTGCTGTGCGCGCTCACCACACCCGAGGCGATCACCCGGCTCGAAGCCTCCGGCCTGCCGATGCGCCTGATCACCGCCTCCATCGACGACGGCCTGAACGAGAAGATGTTCATCACCCCCGGCCTCGGCGATGCCGGCGACCGCCAATTCGGCGGCATGCCCCGCTTTTAGCGTCGCCCCCGCCCGCCCCCACTGCGCGTTGATCATGAACTTAAGGTCTTGCTCGACGGCGTGTCGGTGTTCCCAGCGTCTTGGTCAACTCCGCG
>DPJL01000197.1 GCA_003543035.1 Micromonosporaceae bacterium
GGTGGCGGCGGCGGTGGCGCTGGCGGGCCTGTTGTGGCTCGCCGTGCGGTACGTAATGTTCGCGCTTGCCCTGCCTGAGCTTCCCCTGCCGCAGGTAGGCCGAATTCCTTTGCCCACAGCCCTTTTCGCGGGCGGTCTGCTTGCCGGTCTGCTGATCTCGCTACTGGTCCGTCCAGTCGTGCGAATTGCGGCCAGGCGCCTGCGTCGCCGGGTACAGAAGCGGCTGCGCTCGGGTGTCGAGCGCGTCGGGCAGGATCTCGTCGTGGCTCCAGCCAGACGCGTCCTGACGGCTTACGAAACAGCGCAGAACTCCCTGCGGCAAGCGCGAGGACGTTGAACTGCCGCGATCACAAGGGATTTCCCTGATTCATACATGTAATTAAAGATTTAGCTTCCTTTCATCTACAGCTGAGGCTGAAGTCGAGAAAGGAAGCATCTCCATGCCACTACGGAAGACACTTTTCGCTATCTTCGGAAGTCTCGCTGTTGCGGTGGCCGCGTTGCCGGCCGGCTCGGCAGAGGCGATCCGGGGCGGCGTCGACGTGGACGTGGCCCAGTATCCGTGGGCTGTCGTCATCACCAGACCGGGTAGCCCACATCCGCAGAAAGAGTCCTGTGGCGGAGTGTTGTTGGCCGCCAACGTGATCGCCACCGCGGGGCATTGCACCGGTACCGGCACGACGTGGAGCGATCGAACCGTCATCGCCGGCCGGACCGACCTCACCACCAGCGCCGGCAAGACGGCGAGGCCGGTGGCCGTCTACCTGCACCCCGAGTTTGTCTCCTGCCAGAACGGCCTCAAGTGTGGCGACCTCGCCTTATGGTTTATGGACGGCAACCTTGGCACCGCTTTCGTCACCCCTTCCAGCAGTCAGAGCGATGATGCGACCGGTGCTGTCGCCACGATGATCTCGTGGGGCAATGTCGGGAATGGACAGTACACCTCACGTTCCAAGAAGGGCGAGTTCACCCGGGCCACCGATCAGGTCTGCACCAACGCCGGGTTCACTTTCACCGCCGGCAAAGTCGGTTGCTACGGACCCGTCAATGGGTCCCTGATCACGGCGATCATGTTCAGCTTTGCTCGCGCATCTGGCGGGCGGCGGTCACCAGGTTGCGTAGCGCTGCTTCCACTTGTGGATAGGTCCGCGTCTTGAGCCCGCAATCCGGGTTGATCCAGAGCTGCGCGGCTGGAACAGCCTGCCGCGCAGCGGTTATCAGCTCGGCAACCTCCTCCGTGGCCGGCACTCGCGGCGAGTGGATGTCATAGACGCCAGGCCCGAGCCCGCGCTCGAACGAGGCCGCCACCGGCTCGTGGAGGACACGAGCGTGCGAGCGCGCCGATTCGATGGTGGTGACATCGGCATCGAGGGCGTCGATCGCTTCGAACACAGCGCCTGCATCCGAGTAGCAGAGATGCGTGTGGATCTGAGTACGGTCGGCTGCCCCGGAAGTGGCATGACGATAGGCCTCCACCGCCCACGTCAAGTAGGCCTTCTGATCGCGGGCGCGAAGTGGCATCAACTCCCGCAGAGCGGGCTCGTCCACTTGGATTATCGAGATGCCCGCCGCTTCGAGGTCGATGACCTCCTCCCGAAGTGCTTGCGCTACTTGCCATACTGTCTCTGCCAACGGTAGGTCCTGGCGCTTGAACGACCACGCGATGATCGTCACCGGCCCGGTGAGCATCCCCTTCACCGGTTTGTCGGTGAGGGATTGCGCATAACGAGCCCACTCCACGGTGATGGGTGCAGGCCGGCTGACATCGCCGTGGAGGATGGGCGGGCGAGTGCATCGGGACCCGTAGGACTGCACCCAGCCGTGTTCGGTGGTGGCGAATCCGTCAAGCTGCTCGGCGAAATACTGGACCATGTCGTTTCGCTCCGGCTCGCCGTGCACAAGGACGTCGAGGCCGAGGTCCTCCTGTAGCCGGATCACTTTTTCGATCTCGGCGGCGATTCGCTTTTGGTACTCGCCCGAGTCGATGCGACCGGCTGACGCCGCAGCCCGGGTGGCCCGAAGCTCATCGGTCTGCGGGAACGACCCGATGGTGGTGACCGGAAAAGCGGGCAGTTGCAGGTGCTCCGCCTGAGCGGCCGCCCGTACCGGATAAGGGCTGCGGCGGCTGGCTTTCCGCGGCCCGCCTTCGGGCTGGGGCGCGAAAGCAAAGGGTTCCCCCTCCACACCGGCACCCAGAGCCACCACCTCGGCGACCTTCTGCTCGGCGAAGGCGAGCCGCCGCCGCAACGCGGGATCGAGCTTCGACTCCACTTCCACGTCGTAGGGCACATGCAACAGCGAACACGACGTGCTGGCAACGACCTCACTGCCCAGCTCGCGCAACGACTTGAGCACCCCGGATGCCGCGACCGTGTCGGTCCGCCAGATGTCACGGCCGGACACCACACCGGCGACGATTGTCTTACCCGCCAACACTTCCAGCCCTTCGATCCCGCCGCGGACGAGGTCGACGCCTAGGGCCTCAACGGGTGTACCGGCCAGGATCGGCAGGGCTTCGCCGAGCTCGCCGAAGTACGAGGCAACGAACAGACTCGGCCGGTGAGTGAGCCCACCGAGATGCCGGTAGGCGTCACTGAGTGCGGCCAACTCGGCGGGGGAGCGGTCCACCACCAACGCGGGTTCGTCGAGCTGGACCCACGGCACGCCCTCGTCCGCGAGCTCTGCCAGCAACTGCGCGTAGACCTCGAGTACCGCGTCGAGCCGGTCCAGTGGGGTGAACCCGGCCGGGCTGCCTGCCGGGGGCTGCGACAACAGCAGGAACGTGACCGGGCCGACGAGCACCGGTCGCGTGATCAGGCCGAGCTCGCGGGCCTCACGGAACTCGCCGATCGGCTTGGCACTGTTCAACCGGAACGGCGTCGTGGCACCGATTTCGGGCACGATGTAGTGATAGTTGGTGTCGAACCATTTGGTCATCGGCAACGGCGCCACGTCGGCGGTGCCCCGGGCCATCGCGAAGTAGCTGCCCAACTCTTCGGCCAGGCGATGCCTATCTGGTACCGCATCAAGCAACAAAGCCGTATCGAGAACCTGGTCGTAAAGGGAGAAGGTGTTGGACGGCAGTTGGGATAGCCCGAGCTCGGCGAGCCGGAGCCAGGTCTGCTCGCGCAGCAGGCGCCCGGTGCTCTGCAGTGAAGCTGCGCTGATCGCGCCGTCCCAGTAGGACTCAAGGGCGCGTTTGAGTTCGCGCCGCGCCCCCACGCGCGGATAGCCGAGGATCGTTGAACTGCCGATTGGTGTTCCGTTGGAGATCGTCACAACGGGCATTGTGGAGCTGACCACACCTGTCGTGCCGGGTTCATTACGGTGGCTTATCGACGGCCCCGCTGGTCATACTGATCCGATGGACACGGGGCCGCCGCTTCGGGACATAGCCGTATACGTGCTGGTGGCGCAGCGCCTGAGCTTCTCCGGCGCCGCTGCTGAGTTAGGCATGTCGCAGTCGGCGGTCAGCCAGACGATCGCGAGGCTCGAGCGCACTCTGGATCTGCGGCTGTTCGAGCGCAGCAGTCGCGAGGTGCAGCTGACCGATGCCGGAAAGCTGCTGCTGCCGCATGCCGAAGAGCTGCTTGAGCAGGCACAGTCCTTCACCGCGGAAGCCACTCGCCTCGCCGTGCCCGCGGCGGAATCCATTCGCCTGGCTTATTGCCCACTGACCGGCACGCTGGCCGCGCGAGTGGTGCAGAAGCTCTCGCGCCGCACGCCGCCGATTCTGGTCCAGCTGCGTCCCACAAGCTGGGAGTCGGTAACGGCAGACCTGGCCCGCGACGCCGTCGCCATCATGAGTGCGCCCTTCCCGGCTGGTTATGCGACCACAGCACGTTTTCACATCCCGGTGAGCCACCTGGCCGTGTCGGTGGCCGATCCGCTCGCCCAGGCGACCCGGCTGCGGTTGGAACAATTGAACCGCCGCACCATTCTCATGCCTCGCAGTCGCCCGCCCGGCAGTGTCTGGGCGCAACTGACCTTCCGGTTACAGGCCGCGAAGGTCACCTTCCACGAAGGCGACGAACATGAGACCTGGACCACCGCCCTGGACCTGGTCGCCGCGCGGCGGGGCGTACTTCCCGCGCCAACGCCACTGGTTGACACCGTGCGCCGCCCCGATATCGCCTTCATTCCGCTCGACGCAGACCTGACGATGACCTATGGCATTGTCTGGTCCGCCGAGCACGCGACCGCTCAGACCCTCACCCTGGTGCAGACCATCCAGGAGTTTCTGCGGGTCGGCGGGCGGTCGTCGATCAGCCGGGTGATCCCGAAATAGATATGTACCAAATCGTCTATCTTGACAATGGCGGGGATCCTGGCATAGTTCACGTTTGAATTTATTAAAGTCTCTGCGCCTCAAGATATTCGAACATCGGTCTGCTGCGCGTCACAAGGGGGGAACCATGGACGCCGTTGCCGCGTACCGTGCACTTTTCACCGAGGAAGGCCGGCGCAACCCGTTTCCGCTGTACGCCACACTCCATGATCATGGCCCGGTTCTCGAGCTCGGGGACCGCTCGCCGCACTTGGTCGTGCACGGTTACGACGCCGTCAGTCGGGTGTTGCGGGATCCCGCATTTCACGTTCCCGACATGGACCGGATGTCGAGGACGAGGCCTGATTGGCCTGAGCATCCGGCGCTGGTCGTCTTCATGAATTCGATGATGTTCAGCAACGGCGCCAGGCATGTCCGCACCAGGCGCCTGGTCACACAGGTCTTCACCATGCGCCGGATAAGCTCACTCGCCGAATCGATAACGGCGGTGGTGGACCAGCTGTTGGACCAGATGGCCGAGCACGGCTCGGGCGGCTCGGTGGTCGACTTCATGACCGAGCTCGCCTATCCGTTGCCGTCAAACGTGATTGGAGCGCTGCTTGGAGTCCCGGAGGAGGACCGTCCGTGGTTCCGGCCACATGTGATCGCCATCGGTGGGGTGCTTGACGGCGGTAGCCCGCAGAAGTTGGTCGACGGCGACAAGGCGGCAACCGAGCTGAACAACTACTTCACCGATCTGATCGCGCAGCGCCGGGCCAAACCGCAGGACGATCTGATCAGCACGCTGGCCCAGGCGTGGCAAGAGGATTCCGAGCTGACCGAGGCGCAGCTGCTCTCCACCCTCGTGCTGCTCTTCAACGCCGGTTTCGAGACCACGACCCACCTGCTCGGAAACGGCCTTTCCGTCCTGCTTGCCAATCCCGGCTCCATGGACCTTCTCCGTGACAATCCGGGCCGGGCGGCGTCCTATGTGGAGGAGTTCTTGCGGATGGAGTCTCCAGCCCAGTTCACCACCAGGTGGGCGACCGTCGACGCCAAGGTTGACGGTTTCTCGGTGCCCGCTCACGGGGACGTCCTGGTGCTGTTCGGAGCGGCCAATCACGATCCGAACAGGTTTCCCGCTCCGGGCATGTTCGATCCGGCGCGACCGGACAACAACCCGCTTACCTTCAGCACCGGCCCGCACTTCTGCCCCGGAGCGGCGCTCGCCAGGCTGGAAGGCGAGATCGCCTTCTCCCGCCTCGTCACTCGCTTTCCGGGTCTCACCGCGGCCGGCCCCTCGACCCGGCTGGATCAACTGGCGTTGCGCGGTTACACCAGCGTGCCGATCCGGATCGCCTGACCAACCTCGATAGGAGTCTTGATGCTTCGCGCATTCTTTGGCCGGCACAAGTCAGCGTCTACGTGGGCAAGGAACATCCTTCATGAGGCGGCCGCGGCGCTCAAACTGGAGATCCTCACCATCCACACGCCGCAGCAGTGGGCTGGCTATGCCAGCGTGGGAGACATGATCCGGGACAAGAAGCCGGACATCTTCGTGATGACCAACGCCCGCCAGACCGATCTCGAGACGATGCCGGAGCTGCGCGCACTCAACATCATCCGGGACCCGCGCGACATCATCGTCTCCGGCTACTTCAGTCATCGCAATAGTCACCCCGAAGAGCTGAGCGGGGTTCCGTGGACCGAGTTGCAAGAGCATCGAAAGCATCTGCTGACGCTGGACAAGGACGAAGGTCTACTGGCCGAGATCGAGTTCGCCCGGATCTTCCTGCAGCCAATGGGGGAGTGGAACTACCACAACCCCGGCGTTCTCGAGCTGCGAATGGAGGATCTGATCACCGATTCGGCCAGGCTCTGGCGGGTCGCGCTCTCGCACCTTGAGCTGCTGACCAAAGAGGAGTCACGCAACGATCAGCTGCACCTGGCCGCCGTCAAATGGAATCTTGCCTCCCGCAGGGAGACTCCCAAGGCGATGGCACAGATGAGGCGAGTCCTTCCGGCAGTGCCGATGCAGCGGCTGCCGTATTCCTATGTGGACAACACTCTCCAGCGCTTCTCCTTCGCCCGGCTGTCCAAGACAGGGCGCAAGCCGGGTCAGGAGGATGTCAACAGCCACTACCGCAAGGGGGTGGCCGGAGACTGGAAGAATCACCTTACCGAGAAGCATCTCGAGCACTTCCGCCACGTCCACGGGGATCTGGTCGAGCGCCTCGGCTATCAGTGGTAGCCACAGGCCCACAGCTTCCAGGACACTGCGAAAGATGAGCCGTGGGATCGTCGGGTTGCTGGTTGCCAATGCCATCTCGGCCATCGGCAGCCGCATGTCGATGCTGGCGATCCCGTGGCTGGTGCTGGTCACCACCGGCGACCCGGTCAAGGTGGGCTTGGTCTCCGGGGCCGAGATGCTGCCCTATGTCCTTAGTGGAGTGCTGGCCGCGCCGGTGCAGGACCGCTTCGGCCAGCGGCGCACCGCGATCGCGGCCGATCTGGCCAGCGTAGTGGTTTTGGGCTCGATTGCCTTGGCGCACCGGCATTTCGGGCTCCTGCTCGGCTTGGTCTCGGTTGCGGGCATGCTGCGGGCGGTCGCCGATCGGTCCAAGAACAATCTGTTCAAGCCCTTGATGGATCAGGCCAAGGTCGACTACACCCGGGTCACCTCCACCTACGCCGGCATCATGCGCACGGCCAACCTCATCGGAGCCTCGGTGGGCGGGGTGGCGATCGCCGCCTTCGGCTCGGTCGGGGCGCTCTGGCTGGACGCGGCGAGCTTCGGAGTCTGCGCCCTGCTGGTCATATTCTCAGTACCGAGGTTGGTACAGCTCGCGCCACCGAGCACGGAAGCTTACTTTCCCGCTCTGCGTAAGGGATTCGACGAGTTCCGTAAGGACCGCCTCGTCAAGGAGATGACCTGGCTGCTGTTCTTCACCAACCTCTTCGGGCAGGCCAGCACGGTGATCTTCGTGCCGCTGTGGGTTTACACGGTCCTTCATTCACCTGTTGCGCTGGGGACGGTATCGCTGGCATTCGCCATCGGCGGCATCCTGGGCAACGTCCTGTTCACTGCGGTAGCGCCCTACACGCCGCGATATCCGGCGCTCGTGACCGGCTTCCTGATCGGTGGCGCTCCCACCATTCTGATTCTCGGATTGAGTGACAATCTGCTGGTGGTGGCCGTGGTGACCTTCATCGGCGGCTTCGCCATGTGCACGGTGAATCCGACCATCGGAGCAATGATTTTTCAGCGAGTACCGGCTGAGATGCTGGCCCGGGTCGGCGGCATCTTCGCCGCCGTGGCCTTCTGCGGCCTTCCGCTGGGTGGGTTGGTGGGCGGATGGCTGGTCCAGAGTTTCGGCCTCAACGACGGCATCCTGATCGCCGCGATCATGCTCTTCGTGGTCACCCTGCTGCCGGTGGTGCGCAAACACGTGTGGATCGAGGTCAACGAGGCCACCAAGACGCTGGCTTATCGGCCGAGTCCGCTCGGCCTTCGGGTAACCCTCTCCTACGAGGAAGGGCAATGGTGGGCGCGAGCCCGGCGCGGGCTGCGGAACGTGGCCCGCCGCCAGCCGGTACCCGCGAAGTCA
>DPJL01000349.1 GCA_003543035.1 Micromonosporaceae bacterium
GCACCACCCCATGGCAATCAGAAGCCAGATCGGTTCAGGAACAGGCGCTAAGACCCGCCGCGGTTGGGTGAGGGTTGGCGGAGTGGTCACCCCAGCAACTCCTACCTCTAACTCCGGATCCTAACATTAGGAAATGAGGGCCCGTCCCATGCCACCCATCGAAAGTGCCGCCTACCTGAGGCGCATCCGCTGCCACCGGCTGACGGGAACCGCCGTGGCGGCATTGCGAAAGCTGCATCGGCGACACCTGATGTCGGTACCGTTTGAAAACCTCGACGTGCTGCGGGGCACGCCGCTCGGCACCACCGGTGAGGCGGTGCTCGACAAAGTAGTGACCCGGTTGCGAGGCGGTTTGTGCTTCGAGCTCAACCGCGCCTTCGACTGGTTGCTCGCCGAGCTGGGTTTTCGGGTCACCCTGGTAGGGGCCGAAGTCGCGCACGACGACGTGTTCTTCGAAGGCATCGATCACCCGGTGCTCCTCGTGGCGGCGGGATCCGAGATGTGGCTGGCCGACGTGGGGTTCGGCGCGATCTCCTTTGTGGAGCCGCTGCGGCTGAGCTCGACCGCGCCGCAACCTCAGTTCGGGGTGGAGTACCGGATCGATGTCGAGGGTGGCTGTCACGTGGTGCGCAGCCGAGTGGGGTGTGGCGAGTGGCAGAACCTGTTCAGGCTGACTCCGTCCCCACGCAGCTGGGCGGATTTCGACGACGTTCGCACCTTTCATCAGACCTCGCCGGAGTCGCCGTTCACCAGAATGCTCATCTGCTACAAGGCGACCAGAAGTGGCCAGGTAATGCTCACCGAACGACGCCTCACGCTGCTCCGGCACGGACAGGTCTCCGAGGTCGAGCTCGATCCCGACGGTTCCGCGTACGGCGCCGCCCTGGCGTGGATTCTGCACGGCTACGGGGAACCCACACCGAGCGTAGCGGCACCTTTTTGCGTTTCTCCGCCAATTCGCCCATGGACTTCGTCAGCCGTGGATGGATAATTGCAGATGAGCACGGGCCGGCCGTGCGCGGGAATGCGCAAGAAAGGAAGTCATGACGCACTTACACAACCTCGCGCCCGTGCCCGAGGAAGTCGGCGCCCTTTATGATCGCTACACCGGGCTGGTCGACGCGACAGTGGGTGAGAGCCTGCATTTCGGATACTGGGACACCCAGGACAGCGACACTCCGCTCGCCGAGGCGGCTGACCGGCTCACCGACCTGATGACCGACCGCCTGGGAATCAGCAGCGGGGACCGGGTGCTCGACGTCGGCTGTGGAGTCGGCGGCCCAGGTGTGCGGATCGCCCGGCGCACCGGCGCCCGGTTGACGGGCATCTCGGTCAGCCGGCAACAGATCGCCCGCGCCAACGCGCGCGCGGCCGCGGCCGGGCTCGCCGACCGGGCGGAGTTCCGGCACGCGAACGCGATGGAGCTGCCGTTCGCCGAGGAGTCGTTCGATGCGGCCATCGCACTCGAGTCCATCATCCACATGCCCGACCGGGAAAAGGTGCTCGGGCAGATCACCCGCACGCTGCGGCCGGGAGGCAGATTGGTCCTGACGGACTTCTTCGGGCGCGGACCGATCCCCGAGGCCAAGCGCCCGGCCGTGAACCGGTACCTGCGGGACTTCCTGATGACCCTGGCAGACTTCGACGACTATCCCGCCATGGTCCGCCAATCGGGCCTGCGGCTCGTAGAGCTGCTCGATATCACCGAGCAGAGCTGCCGCCAGACCTTCGTCCAACTCTCTGCACAGATCAACGGGTCACGGCAGAACCTCGAGAGCGAGTTCGACGAGCAGATGGTGGATCAGTTCAATCCGGCGGACATGATTGACATCCCGGAGTTCGGCTCGCTGCTGCTCGTAGCGCAACGGCCGTAACTCAGCCGCGCTCTCCGACAAAGATGCCGCGGCCCGACTGAACGCCCTCGATGTACTCGGCGGTGCACCCCGCGCCCCTGAAGGCAGCGACATACTCGTCGCGCGACCACAGCCGGAAGACATGGGTCTCGGTGAAGTGCTCGATGCCGTGCCGATCCGCGATCACGTAGTGGCTCACGACGTAAGCGGCCCCGCCCCGCCGCTGCGTATGTGAGACGCGGGAGATCGTATGTTCCGGCACGCGCAGGAGGTCGCCGGCGACATGCCCGTCGAGGAAGTTCTCCGGGAAGTACCACGGCTCGACGACAAGCACTCCACCCGGCGACAGGTGCTGAACCATGCGTTCCAGCGCCCTGTGCAGGGCCGCCAGCGATGGGAGGTAGGCGACCGCCGTCGACAGCGAGATCACCGCATCGAATGTCCGCCCGAGGTCGAGTTCGCACATGTCCTCGAGGTGGACATCGAGCGACGGCAGCTTCGCCCTGGCGACAGCGACCATCGACGGTGACAGGTCGACGCCCTCGACGTGGTTGAACAGCTTGCTCAGCGTCTTCAGATGCTCACCGGTGCCGCAGCCAACATCGAGTAGTGACGTCGCCTCGGGCCGGCGGGCAAGGATTGTCTCGGTCACCAGCTCGGCTTCGGCGGAGAAGTCCTGACCGCGAGCCTGGTATACCACGTCGTAGACCGCGGCGAGCTCATGGTCGAACACGAGGCTCCCCGCGCCGCGCCGGGGCACGCCGGTGCTCAACCGCCCTGCGCAGTTCCGCGGCCACGGTGCGGACATCCGCGTCGTCGAGTCCCTGATGTATGGGCAGCAGGAGCGTGACGGCCGAAGCCTCTTCGGTGCCTGGCAGGTCGGCGTCGGCTCGGTAGAGACCCACCTTGTGCAGCGGGGAATAGCGGAAGGTGGTGTAGATGCCGCGCTCCAGCAGATCCTCCGCGACCCGGTCGCGAATGCCCGCGTCGAGCTGCACCCAGTAGAAGTAGTAGGAGGCAGCGTGTCCGGCGGGAAGCGGCGGCGGCGTCCGAATACCGTCCACGTCGGACAACAGGCGGTCATAGGTTCGGGCGATCGTCTGGCGCCGCTCAATGAAGCCGGCGAGCCGGCGCAGCTGTACGCTGCCGATCGTCGCGGTCACGTCGTTGCCGATGACCCGCCTGCCGACCTCCTCGATGCTGAGGTCCCACCAGCGGTGCGGCACCTTCGTCGCGGTCGTGAAGGCGCTGCG
>DPJL01000286.1 GCA_003543035.1 Micromonosporaceae bacterium
TGTGTGCAACCTGAGCCACTGCCAGTACAAATACCAGGTCGAAGTACAGCTCGACCCATGATGCCCGCTTGACGCCGCTCAGCCCCAGTCCCGTCATCGGAACATTATCTGGCACCTGTCATACGAGCTTTTCGATGAGGGGTACCAGTTCACTGGGCGACGGAAGGGAAAGCACCTCTTCCCGGAGCACCTGAGCCTGCTTGCGATAGGACGGTTCCTCCAGCAGGGCCTGGCACGCGTCAATGATCAGCGACGGGTCGACATCGTCGGAGACGATCTGGCGTGCCGCGCCAAAGGCGTCCAGTCGCCGGGCCGTATCCGTCTGCTCGGCGTTGCGTGAGATCAGAAGTTGCGGCAATCCAGCGAGTAGGCAGGCCATTGTCGTCCCGGCACCAACGTGGTGCACGGCCAAGTCACAGGCCGGCAGCACTGAGGTCAGCGGCAGCCAGCCGGCCGCGATGACGGAGTCAGGTAGCGGCCCAAGCTGTGCCACGACCTCGTCGGAGGCGCCGATGACAAGCTCCATACCGAGCGTCGGCAGGGTTCGGATCAGCTCGTTGAACAACGGCATCCCGCCGCCGATCTGACGGCTGTCCACCCCGACGAACTTCGGCTCGACCGTGCCGAGGGTGAGTAGAAGCCTTGGCTTGCTTCGCTTTTCGAGCACCCACGATGGCACTGTTCCGGGCTTGTCATAGGCCACGTAGCGCATGTCGACGCCGGGCTTGGCATCATCGCGCCTTACCGTCGGCGGGCAGTTGTCCAGGATCAGAGCCGGGTCGGGCAGCCCGTCAAAGCCGAGCTCGGCCAGCTCGGGCCCGAATTCGTCGATGCCCCAGTCGTCGCACTGCTGCCGGTACCCCATGCCGATGCCATGCTCGACCCAGGGAATACCGAAGGCCGCCGCGGCCGCGCCTCCCGCATAGAGATGCGGCTCGGCGATGACCAGGTCGGGCTTCCAGTTCTCCACCACGTCCATGGTCCGCTTCAGGACCCGGGCACTCAGCCGGCCGAAGCCGCGGCCGATCTGCTCGAGCGCCGCGTCCTCTTCGGGAGCCGGGACGAGTGCGTTGCCTTGGCGGTCAAAGAGCATGACCTCTTTCATGTGCATGTAGCCCCACGTGGGCACGAACGGCAAGCCCGATCCGTTGACCATCTCGGCCATCGGCTCCGGGCCCGCCACCATCACGTCGTGGCCGGATGACCGCAACGCCCAGGCCATCGGAACAACAGGGTTCAAGAGCCCGTAGGCCGGGCCGGTGGTCACCAGAATCCTCATGCTCGCCAAGGTATGAACGCGCTCCCGAGGCTCACTTGACCTCGACTCGACCAGTCGCTCACATGCTGGGTCTTTCCACAAGGAGGCTGGAATGAAAGCCCTGGTGCTGGCCGGGGGAGCGGGCACGCGCCTACGACCCTTCAGCTACTCGATGCCCAAACAGCTTATGCCGATAGCCAACAAGCCGGTGCTCGTCCACATCGTGGAGACGCTGCGCGAGATTGCGGTCAAGCAGATCGGGATTGTCGTCGGGACCCACGCCGACGAGATCAGAGCAGTCCTCGGCGACGGCTCCGCCTTCAACGTTGAGATCTCCTACATCGTGCAGGACGCGCCCCGGGGACTGGCGCACTGCGTGCAGATCGCCCGCGGCTTTCTGGGCGACGACGACTTTGTGATGTACCTGGGGGACAACATCCTGCCCGAGGGAGTGGCCGAGGTGGCAGAGGAGTTCCACCGTGACCGCCCGGCCGCACAAGTGGTGCTGCACAAGGTTCCCGACCCGCAGGCGTTCGGGGTAGCCGAGGTGGACCCGAGCGGCTGGGTCACCGCGCTCGTGGAAAAGCCCAAGGAACCCCGTAGCGACCTCGCCCTGATCGGCGTCTACTTCTTCACCCCCGCGATCCATCAAGCCGTGGCTGCCATCAAACCGAGCGCACGTGGCGAGCTGGAAATCACCGATGCCATTCAATGGCTGGTTTCGAGCGGGTGGAAAGTGCGAGGGCACGTGTATTCGGGGTTCTGGAAGGACACGGGCAACGTCGAGGACCTGTTGGAATGCAACCGCGAAGTGCTCGACGGGCTGCGTTCGTCGATCGCGGGCGAATTCGACCGCTCGACCCAGTTTTCCGGGCCGGTCGTGCTGGAGGCCGGGGCCAAGGTGACGCGCTCGCGGATCGTCGGGCCGGCCATCATCGGGGCCGGATCCGTGGTGGAGGACAGCTATGTTGGCCCGCACACCACGGTCGGGCGGGACTGCGTCCTGCGGCAGACCAGCATCGACTATTCGATCCTCCTAAGTGGAGCGAAGATTCACCAGGTGCGGGCCGTCTATGGCTCGATCATCGGACGCTCCGCGATCGTCAGCGCTTCTCCCGGTACCGGCCGGCACCGCCTGGTAATAGGCGACCACACCAGTTTGGAGGTAGCCGGGTGAGGATTCTCGTCACCGGAGCCGCAGGTTTTATCGGCTCGGAGTATGTCCGCACCATGATCGACGGAGGCTATCCCGGCTACGCGGAAGCCGATGTCACCGTGCTGGACAACCTCACCTACGCCGGAAATCGCGGCAATCTTCCGGAGACGCACCCTCGACTCACCTTCGTCCGGGGTGACGTCACCGATCTGCCGATGCTGCTCGATCTGTTGCCCGGTCACGATGCCGTCGTACACCTGGCCGCTGAGTCTCATGTGGACAGATCCATCGAGTCGGGCGCTGACTTCGTGCGCACCAACGTCGGCGGCACCCAGGCGATTCTGGAAGCGTCCTTCCGCTCAGGTGTATCAAAAGTTGTCTACGTGTCCACCGATGAGGTCTACGGCTCGATCGATGAAGGTTCGTGGACCGAGGAGTGGCCATTGGAGCCCAACTCTCCTTACGCTGCTTCAAAAGCGGGCGGCGATCTGATCGCGCGAGCATACTTCCGTACGCACCGGCTCAATGTCTCGATCACGCGTTGCTCCAACAACTATGGGCCATATCAGCATCGCGAGAAGCTCATCCCGCACTTCATCACGAAACTGCTCAAGAGCGAACCGGTGCCGCTCTATGGTGACGGCTCCAATGTGCGTGAGTGGTTGCACGTCTCCGACCACTGCCGCGCGATCCAGATGGTGCTGGAGAAGGGCCGCGCGGGCGAGGTCTACAACGTGGGCGGTGGCAATCACCGCACCAACAAACAGATCGCCGAGGCACTGGTGGAGCTCTGCGGAGCGGATCCAAGCCTGATCAAGTATGTCCAGGACCGCAAAGGGCACGACCAACGCTATTCGCTGGATGACACCAAAATCCGCGAGGAGCTCGGGTATCAACAGCTGATCCCGTTTGAGCAGGGACTGGCGGAAACCGTTGCCTGGTACCGGGAAAACTGGGGTTTCTCGTCCTTCTACTAGAAAGGTAACCAAATGACCATCACCCAAACCGCGCCCGCTCTCGAGACCTCGCCGGTTTCGCAGCCGGGAGTCACCAGGCTTGATGCGCTGACCGGCTTACGTTTCATCGCCGCCGGACTGGTGTTCATATTCCACGGGGCACTGCTGTTCGTCTTCAGCGACATCAATGTGTCGCTCGGACTCATGGGCATCGCCGGCACGGCGGGCCACGTCGGTGTCTCCTTCTTCTTCATCCTGAGCGGTTTCGTGCTCACGTGGTCGGTCAAGCCGGGGGACTCCGCGCCGAAGTTCTGGCGGCGCCGGTTCTTCAAGATCGCTCCGAACCACCTCGTCACCTTCGCGCTTGCCTTGGTGCTGCTGGGTGTGGCGGGCACGCTCGACGGTGTGCCGCAGACGCTGGCGAACCTGTTCCTGATTCAGTCGTGGTTCCCGGATCTGTCCTATGTGGGCAGTGTCAACGACGTGACGTGGTCCATTTCGGTGGAGGCACTGTTCTACCTATCGTTCCCACTGGTCTTCTGGCTCATCTCGAAGATCAAGCCCGGGGCGCTCTGGTACTGGGCCGCCGGAATCGCTGCCCTGTCGCTGCTCGCACCCGTGGTGTCATACAACTTCCTGCCGGCCGAGCCGCAAATGGCGTGGGGCCCGGCGTCGTTCACTCAGGTCTGGTTCGTCTACATGTTCCCAGTCGTGCGGCTGCTCGAGTTCACCCTCGGCATCCTGCTCGCCCGGATCGTGTTGACCGGCAAGTGGTTCCGGCTGCCGGTCGCGCTCGCGGCCATTCTCGCTGTCGGCGGCTACATCCTGTCGCTGAATGTGCCGTTCCTCTACGGGTACGTCGCTGCCACGGTCATCCCGCTAGCCCTGCTCATCCCGGCGGTGGCGTCGATCGATCTGGCGGGCAAGAGGTCGATTCTCAACAGCCGCGCGGCTGTGTGGCTGGGCGAGATCTCCTTCGCCTTCTTCCTCTTGCACCACTTGGTGCTCAGATTCGGCTACCTTGCCCTGGGCCCGACGCCGAACGAGTTCGGTGGCGTCAGTGGACCGCCGCTGTCCTTGGCGGGTGGGATCACCTTCCTGCTGGCGGCTTTCGCGGTGACGATCGTCCTCGCGTGGGCGCTGTTCACCTTTGTCGAGCGGCCAATCATGCGCCGCTTCGCCCGCTCCCGCTCCTAACCGACTCCCACCAATGAGGGCCCGGCCGCTTCGGCCGGGCCCTTCCTCGTCGGGTGACCACGGCGGACGCGACAGTGGCTGAGGGTGACCACGGCGGACATGACGGCGTCACGGGAGGGATGGTCTGGACCACCGCGGACATCCGAAGTGAAGCTTCTGATCACGGTGATCAGGGAGTTTTGGGATCGCCGCGCCGACGACACGCTCGAAGAACTCCCTGATCACGGCGATCAAGCGCTAGCGGAGGTCGCGGAAGAAGGCTTGTAGTTCGGAGACAAGGAAATCGGGTTGTTCCAGAGCGGCGAAGTGGCCGCCTGACTCGGCGTCGGTCCACCGGCGCAGATCCGTGAAACGCCTTTCGCACCAAGCGCGCGGCATGCGAGCGTCCTTCGGGAAGAGCAGGCAGCCGGTGGGGACGTCGACCTGGACGTTGGGCACCTTGTAGTGGCTCTCCCAATAGATGCGGCTCGCCGAGGCGGCGGTTGCGGTAAGCCAATATAGCGTCACGGTGTCGAGCACCTTGTCGCGGGAGATGACCTTCTCCAGGTCGCCCGGATGATCGGTCCAGGTCCAGAACTTCTCGGCGATCCAGGCGAATTGGCCCATCGGCGAGTCGGTCAGTCCGTAGCCGATCGTCTGCGGCTTGGTGGACATGATGGCGGAATAGCCGGATTCGGTCTGCTGGAAGGCTTTCATGAAGGCCAGCCCGGCATAGTCGCGTTCGGTGAGCTGAATCTGTTCCTGTGGCGCGTCGGCGAATGCCATCGTGATATGGATTCCGGCGACATGCGAAGGGTCGATGTGGCCGAGGTGCGCGGAGACGAACGAGCCGAGGTCGCCACCATGCGCGCCATAGCGCTCGTAGCCAAGGCCACTCATGAGCGAGGCCCATGCCGACGCGATTCGCTCGACCTTCCAACCGGTACCGGATGGCTTGCCACTGAAGCCGAATCCGGGCATGGAAGGGCAGACTACGTGGAAGGCGTCGGCCGGGTCGGCCGGGTTGGTCAGCAACTCAATGATGTCAAGGAATTCGAGCACCGAGCTGGGCCAGCCATGGGTGATGAGCAACGGCATGGCATTGGGATGTGGCGAGCGAGCATGCAGGAAGTGGATTCCCAGCCCGTCGATAGTGGTTTTGTACTGCGGCACGGAGTTGAGCTTCGCTTCCACGGCGCGCCAGTCATAGCCGTTGGCCCAATACTCGGCCAGATCACGGGCATAGCTCAGCGGCACGCCCTGGGACCAGTCGTCGACCGTTTCGGCTTCGGGCCAGCGGGTCCCGGCGACCCGCAGCCGCAGATCGGCAAGCTCCTCATCGGACACTTCAACCTGAAATGGAGTCATGGCCGGAATTCTCGATGAGCGGCCTATAGCGCGGGTCCACTTTGACTCTGCTCACAGGTGGGAAGTTCGCGCTCGCGAGCTGATGAGAAGGAGTGTCCACCATGACCGCACCTGCTGAATTCGGCGTATTCCCGTGGCATCGAGCGTGCCCGTTCCAGCCACCCAAGGAGTATGCCCAGCTGCGTGAGACCACACCGGTCGCGAAGGTCGAGCTGTCCACCGGGCTGCCGGCCTATGTGATCACTCGCTATGACCACGTGCGGCAGGTCCTCACCGACCCCCGATCCAGCTCGGACCGGGCGCATGAGGGCTTCCCCTACTACATCCCCATCCCGCAACAGTTCCGGACCGAGGCGGGCTTCATCGGCTGGGATCCGCCCAAGCACACCTTGCACCGGCGCCTGGCCGCCGTCTCCGGCGAATTCACCAAGGTGCGCGTGGCGGCGATGCTGCCGCGGATTGAGCAGATCGTCAACAACGCGGTGCAGTCGCTGATCGATCACGGCCCGCCGGTGGACCTGGTGAGCAAGCTGGCGCTCGACGTTCCGCTGCACGTGGTCTGTGGCGTGCTGGGCATCCCCAGCACGGATCACGACTACCTGCACGACCGAACGGACATCCTCTTCGGCGGGCGGACCACGTCGGAGGAGCGCGGCCAGGCCATCACCGAGGTGAACAAGTACCTCGGCGATCTGATCGAGCACAAAGCGGTGGAGCCGACCGACGATCTGATCAGCCGGATCGTGTCCCGGTACAAGGAGGAGGGCATGTATGACCTCCGGGACCTGGTGAACACGATTCGCCTGCTGCTCAACGGTGGCCACGAGACCAGCGCGGCGATGATCGCCATCGGCACGATGACGCTGCTCGAGCACCCCGATCAGCTCGCCCTGTTCAAGGCCGACCCGGATGGCATGGTGCACGACGTGGTGGAGGAGCTGCTGCGCTTCCTGTCGCCCGGTGACCTCGCGACGTCGCGGGTTGCTTTGGAGGACATGGAGGTCGGCGGCGTGACCGTCAAGAAGGGCGAGGGCATGATCGTCCTCGGTTATGCGGCAAACCGTGACCCGGAGGCCTTTCCGGAGGCGGATCGCTTTGATGTCACCCGCGGAGCGCGAAACCATGTCGCGTTTGGACACGGCCTGCACCACTGCATCGGCGCCGAGCTGGCTCGCGTCGAGCTTCAGGTCGTGCTCAAGACGCTGTTCCGGCGGATCCCGGACCTCAAGCTGGCTAAGCCGTGGAACGAGTTGCGGTACAAGGACGGGAACATCATGTACGGCGTCTACGAGATGCCCGTCACGTGGTGAGGGGCTAGCGATGGGCCCGCTGGGCGGCGTGAAAGTGCTCGAGATCGCCGGCATCGGGCCCGCACCCTTTGGCTGCATGGTGCTTGCCGAAATGGGGGCGGAGGTTATCCGGGTCGATCGCCCGGATGGGCGGACTTATGCGCAATGGCATCGGGTGCTCGACCGCGGGCGCCGATCCATCGCGCTTGACCTCAAGCACCCGCATGGAGCCGAGGTGTTCCTGCGGCTGGCCGAGCGTTCCGACGTACTGGTGGAAGGCTTCCGTCCCGGGGTGGCGGAACGGCTTGGCATAGGACCGAAGGACTGTCTGGGCCGTAACCCCGGCCTGATCTATGCTCGCATGACGGGCTGGGGGCAGACCGGCCCACTCGCGCAGACCTCCGGCCATGACATCAACTACATCGCGCTTTCCGGTGCGCTGCACGCGATCGGCGTCCCGCCGGTCAATCTGCTGGGTGACTTCGCCGGGGGCGGCCTGGTACTCGTCAACGGCGTCCTTGCTGCGCTGCTGGAGCGGGAACGGTCGGGCGTCGGCCAGACGATTGACGTATCCATTGTGGATGGTGTGGCCTCACTCATGAGCATGCTGCTGGGCATGCTCGGAGCCGGCCAGTGGCGACTCGAGCCGGGCGTGAACCTGCTCGACGGCGGAGCGCCTTTCTACGCTGTCTATACCTGTTCAGGCGGGGGGCAGGTTGCCGTTGGCGCGCTTGAGGAGCCGTTCTTTCAGCAACTGCTTTCGGGGCTGGGGCTGACGTTTGAAGCGGATCGGTGGGATCCGGCCACCTGGCCTTCGCTGCGAGCGCTTATCGCACAACGCTTTGCGACTCGCTCTCGAGATGAATGGGCCACCCTGTTCGAAGGCACAGATGCCTGCGTGTCCCCGGTGCTTACCGTGGCGGAGGCTGCCCAGCACCCGCATCTGGTCGAGCGCCGCACCTACCGGGACGACGGGCCCGCTCCTGCTCCTCGGTTTACCCGCTCGGTGAGCGATCCGCCGGCTCCGGCGCCCGCTCCCGGCGCGGACACCACCCAGATCTTGGTCGAATGTGGACTGTCCCGATCCGAGATCGAAGCTCTGCTTTCGGCAGGCATAGCAAGGAGTGTGTGAAATGGACTTCCACCTGTACGACACGACCCTGCGCGATGGCACGCAACAGGAAGGGCTCGTGCTCTCGGTGGGAGACAAGTTAGCCGTCGCCCGCCAGCTCGACAGTTTCGGGGTGACATTCATCGAAGGTGGCTGGCCCGGCGCGATCCCTAAGGACACCGAGTTCTTCCGCCGAGCACAGCACGAGTTGAAACTGCGTAACGCTCAACTCGTAGCCTTCGGCGCCACCCGTCGTCCAGACCTTGCGGTGCATGAGGATCCGCAAGTCGCCGCACTGCTCGCCGCTGAAACACCGGTGGTGACGTTGGTGGCCAAGGCGGACAGCCGCCACGTCGAGCTCGCCTTGCGCACCACGCAGACCGAGAACCTGGCAATGATCCGGGACACGGTCCGGCATCTCGTGCGCGAAGGCCGTCGCGTTTTCGTTGACGCAGAACATTTTTTCGACGGGTACCGGACGGACCGCGCCTATTCGTTGCAGGTGGCCGAAGTCGCAGCCGAGGCGGGAGCAGAAGTGGTGGTGCTGTGCGACACCAATGGCGGGACGCTGCCCGACGAGCTGGGTGATGTCATCACCGTAACCGCTTCGACCGGGGTGCGGCTGGGCATTCACTGTCACGATGACAGCGGTTGCGCGGTGGCAAACACCTTGCTGGCGGTCGATGCCGGTGCGAGCCATGTTCAGGTCACCGCACATGGCTACGGCGAACGTTGCGGCAACGCCAACCTCTTCACCGTCGCTGCCAATCTGGCTCTGAAGAAGGGGTTGCCGGTCGTCGACTCGGTGAGCCTCAACGAGATGTCGGCGGTGGCGCAGGCGATTGCCGACATCACGACCGCCCCGCCATTGCGATCGGCGCCTTACGTTGGTGTCGCGGCTTTCACCCACAAGGCGGGCCTGCACACCTCGGCAGTACGTGTCGATCCCAGCCTGTATCAGCACATCGAGCCGGACCTCGTCGGTAACAGCATGCGAACCCTGGTCTCCGACATGGCCGGGCGCGCCGCGATCGAGTTGAAGGCCAAGGAACTCGGCTACGACGTCTCGTCCTCTTCTGACGTGGTGGCCCGGGTTGCCGCAAGGGTCAAGGACCTGGAACGGCAGGGCTACGCGTTCGAGAGCGCCAACGCCTCGTTTGAGCTGCTGCTGTTGGAGGAGCTGGGCCGCGAACGTCCGTTCACAGTGGACACTTGGCGCCTGACGCTGTCGCCGGGCCGTTGCGAGGCAACGGTTTCCTTCCACCCGGCCGGACGAGTCTCCACCGGTACGGGATCCTCACCGGTCGAAGCACTGTTCCAAGCACTGCGAGCGGGGGTCGAGTCAATCTCCGCGGATCTTGGGAAGTGGCAGTACGCCACCTGCCAGGCCTGGTCGCTCGACGGGAGCCTGGGCAAGCCCACCGCCATCCGAGCGGTCGTGACGCTAACGGATGGGCAGCAACGCATCAGCACGGTCGGCGTGGACGAGGACAGCGTGACGGCCTCCTGGCGGGCACTACAGGACGCGGTGACCTTCATTGTGCTCAGCCACGAGTCAATCGCCGTTTGAGTTCGAGTATCCCGCGACAGCATCAAGGTGCTAGGGGCACAGATTGGATGGGAGAAGCCATGTCAGCACGTACCGCCTTATCGATTGGAGCCCGACGATGAGCCGCCGGGCAGTCATCACCGGGGTGGGCGCGGTGGCACCGGGCGGCATAGGCAAGAAGGCGTACTGGGACCTTCTGGCCGCGGGGCGCACGGCTACTCGGGCCATCACCCACTTCGACGCCTCGCCCTACCGCTCCCGGATGGCGGCCGAGGCCGACTTCGATCCGGTGCGGGAAGGATTGAGCCAGCAGGAGGTCCGGCGACTCGACCGGGCCGCGCAGTTCGCTGTCGTGGCCGGCCGGGAGGCGGTGGCCGACTCCGGGCTGGAATTCGCGAGGTTTGATCCAACCCGCCTGGGCGTCGCCCTGGGCAGCGCCGTGGGCTGCACCACCAGCCTCGAGCGTGAGTACATCGTCGGCAGCGATGTCGGCAACAAGTGGGAGGTGGACCAAACCTATGCGGTGCCACATCTCTACGACTACTTCACACCCTCGTCCATGGCGGCCGAGCTGGCTTACCTTGTCGGCGCGGAGGGCCCGGTCAACGTCGTGTCGACCGGTTGCACCTCCGGATTGGACTCGGTCGGATATGCCGCCGAGTTGATAGCCGAGGGATCGGCCGATGTCATCATCACCGGGGGGACGGAAGCCCCGCTGTCCCCGATCACGGTGGTCTGCTTCGACGTCATCCGGGCCAGCTCGACCCGTAACGATGACCCGACAACGGCGTGCCGGCCGTTCGACAAGTCCAGAGATGGCCTCGTGCTCGGCGAGGGCTCAGCCATCATCATCCTGGAGGAGCTCGAACACGCACGGCGGCGTGGAGCACACATCTACGCCGAGGTCGCCGGCTTCGCATCGCGGTGCAACGCCTATCACATGACGGGTCTGCACCCCGATGGCAAGGAGATGGCGGAAGCCATCAACGCGGCGATGACCCAGGCTCGCGCCGAAGCGACCGAGGTCGACTATATAAATGCGCATGGATCTGGTACCAAGCAAAATGATCGCCACGAGACAGCGGCTTTCAAACGGAGCCTGGGCCAACATGCTTATGCCACACCCGTTAGCGGCTTCAAATCGATGATCGGCCATTCGCTCGGTGCCATCGGGTCGCTGGAAATCGTCGGTTCGCTGCTCGCAATCGAGGAGGGTGTCATTCCGCCGACGGCCAACCTGCACGAAGCCGATCCGGAATGCGATCTGGACTATGTGCCACTGGTCGCCCGTGAGGCCCACGTGGACACGGTGCTCACAGTGGGCAGCGGGTTCGGCGGCTTCCAGAGCGCCATGGTGCTGCGGCGAGTTGAGGAGGCCGGCAGGTGACCGGAACAAGTTCTGGCAGAACGGTTGTCACGGGGATCGGGCTCTGCGCGCCCAACGGCCTTGGCCCCACTGCCTATTGGAAAAACACATTGCGAGGGCAGAGCGGCATCGGGCCGATCACGCGCTTCGACACGTCGAAATACTGGTCGAAGATCGGCGGTGAGGTGCCGGGATTCGAGCCGGCCGAACACCTTCAGGGCCGGCTGCTCCCGCAGACCGACCACATGACCCGGCTCGCATTGGTGGCCACCGACTGGGCGCTGTGGGGCGCGGGTTTGCGTTCCACAGATGTGCCCGAGTACGACATGGCGGTGGTTACCGCGGCCACGGCCGGTGGCTACGAGTTCGGTCAGCGGGAGATGCAGAAGTTGTGGCAGCAGGGGCCTGACTTTGTGAGCGCATACCAGTCGTTCGCCTGGTTCTATGCGGTCAACACGGGTCAGATCTCGATCCGGCACGGCATGCGGGGGCCGGGTGCCGTTCTGGTGACCGAGCAGGCGGGCGGTCTCGACGCGGTCGGGCACGCTCGGCGGCAGCTGCGCAAGGGTGTGCGGATGGCGCTCACCGGCGGCATCGACAGCTCGCTATGTCCGTGGGCCTGGGTGGCACACCAGGTTTCGGGCGGACTGAGCCACCACAACGATCCGGCCAAGGCATACCTGCCCTTCGACGAGGACGCCAACGGGTATGTCACCGGTGAGGGTGGAGCCATCTTCGTGCTCGAGACGGCGGAGTCGGCGGCGCAGCGCTATCCCGTCCGCGTTTACGGCGAGATCGCCGGGTACGCCGCGACCTTCGACTCCCGTGTTCCCGGGCGGGAACCCGGATTGAAGCGCGCGGCGGAGTTGGCGCTCGCCGATGCCGGAATGTCCACAAAGGACATTGACGTCGTCTTCGCCGACGCGGCAGGCTCACCCGAGCTCGACCGGGCCGAAGCTGAAGCGATCAACGGGTTGTTCGGGCCACATGGCGTGCCAGTGACCGCCCCGAAGACGATGACCGGCCGGCTCTTCGCCGGTGGGGCATCGCTCGACTTGGCGTCAGCACTGCTGTCCGTGTGGGATGGAGTGATCCCGCCTACTGTCAATGTTCGCCATCCCAACAAGGAATACGAGCTGGACCTGGTACTCGACGAGCCCCGCCACGGGCGTGTGCGGGCCGCCTTGGTACTGGCTCGCGGGCGCGGTGGCTACAACTCGGCCATCGTGGTCTGCGAATACAACCGCTAAACCTGATACCCAGAGGCCGCCCTTTGTCACGGGCGGCCTCTAAGGCGTGTTGGTCTGGGGGCGCACCGGAGGTAGGCTGCTGATCCTTGATCGGGGAGAGGTGGCGCATGCGCAAGCTGATGTGGGGGATGTGGGGCTCGATCGCCGGTCTGGCAGCGGTCCTTGCCGTGGTGGCATGGGTGGCATGGCCACCTCCGGCCTCGCCCGAACCGCCCCGGGCACGCGAGTTTCGCAACTACGACCTTTGCCTTCTAACTGGCCAGGAAGGCATCGGTGCTGGCGTTGGAGCCACTGCATGGGCTGGATTGCAAGAGGTGTCGAAGCAAACCAACGTACGACTCTCCTACCTGTCGGTCAGCGGAGAGCAGACCGAGGCTCGAGCCAGGCAATACGTTGCCACACAGGTGCAACAGCAGTGCGGCATCATCGTCGCGGTTGGAAAGCCTCAGGTCGATGCGGTCGGAGCAATGTCGGGCAAGTACCCGACAGTGAAGTTTGTAGCCCTGACCGACGACGTCACGTCCACTGAGGTGACAGCAAAAGTTAACCCACTGATCCCTTAGCGAGGGCCTAGTCGCTTGGCCAAACGCTCAGAAAAACGTCCTGGATACTGGAGAAAATGGTGACGGAGTCAGAAGACTGGAAGCAGTTGTACGCCAACGTGCCGCCGCCGCCACCGCCGGTGAAAACGACTAGGAGGGTCTCCGCCAGAACTGTGGCTCTCGTGCTTGTCGCAGTCGCGGTCTTGGCTATTGCCATTCGAGCGATCCTGCCAATGTTCGCTGACCCGGCGACTACGGAGCATGAGGTGCAGTATCTGCTCCATGGCAATGGAGGCGCAGACATCTCCTATTGGGATGGATCCAATATCGTCAAGGAGAGTGTTTCCCTACCATGGCAGAAGACGGTGACCCTCACCGGCACGGACTTCCAGATAGCGGTTGATTCCATCCAATTGGGGCGTGGCAAAGGATCGACTTGCCAGATCCTCGTCGATGGCAAAGTAGCGATCACCAAAGAAGGTGGCCTAGTCGGGGTCAGCTGCAACATGGCCTACTCGGTGAACAAGTGAAACGCCTGATGAGGCGACAGGCTGTTCTGGCCGTGGCGATAGCGACGCTGGCCATGGTGGGCGCGTGCGGCAAAGGTGAGCAAACTACTGCCGCGCCGGGAACGCCGAGCCCATCGGTTTCGGTGTCGAGCGCACCGCCAACTCCGCAGGGGAGCACCACGGCCGAGGTCTGCGGAGCGTATGACACCGCATTTGCCGGCCTTATCAGCGATAAGGCGCTGGCAGCCGTGGACGAGTTGAAAGCCAACTACAAGAAGCCGGCCGAAGCGCTGAGCAAGTTGAGGTCCGTTACCGAGGCATACGTCGCTCAGGTCGAGAAGGCCAAGCAGCAGGCGCCGGATCCTGCGCTCAAGGCTGCTCTCGATGAGGAGTTGATCGCTGGGAAGATGATGATCGGGCAGCTCGACCCAAGCTTTGACGGTCAGAAGATCCACGTCGCATGGACCAAGTACTACCTGCGCGCCGGAACGTCATTGGGGTCGCTGTGCCCCGCGAGCACTCTTCCCACCTTCCATACCCTGGACGCATTCAGAGCCAAGTACGGCGGATGATCGGTTAATCTTCGGCCATGACCGACGTTGATCCGGTTGGATACTTTCGGCGAGCCGCTGCGGAGTCGATAGCCGCGGACGATCCGACGGGCTGGTTCGAGCGGGTATACGCGGCGGCGGAGAGCGGTGAGGCGATCGTCCCGTGGGACCACCACGAGGCGAGCCCGCTATTGAAGCAGTGGGCGCAAGGCCTCGATGGGGCAGGTAAGCGAGCGCTCGTCATCGGATGCGGGCTCGGCGAAGACGCGGAGTTCGTATCCCTGCTGGGATATGCGACCACCGCGTTCGACATCTCGGAAACCGCCGTGCGGGCGGCACAGAAGAGATTCCCACAATCCAAAGTGGACTATCTGGTGGCGGACCTCTTCGACCCGCCAGAAGGCTGGCGAGGCGGGTTCGATCTCGTGGTGGAGATAGCGACCGTGCAGGCATTGCCGGAGTCGGTGCGGCCCAAGGCAATCGAGTGCGTGCGGGAGCTGGTCCGGCCGGGTGGGAGGCTCTATGTCCAGGCGCGGGTGCGGGAAGAGGACGACCCGCCGAAGCAGTCTCCGCCTTGGCCGTTGACCAGAGCGGAGGTCGAGGCGTTCGGCAGGCCGGAGTTCATCGAGCGGCTGGGCCCGCATTGGCGAGCTGTGTTCACCGCGCCGCCCAATGCGGATGGTCGATGATCTCCACCACCGCACTGCCCCAGGTATAGCCGGCTCCGACGCCTACCAACAGGCAACGGTCGCCGGGCTTGGCCCGGCCGGTGTCTACCAGGTACCCGAGGCTCGCGAACTGGTCGCCCGCACCGAGGTGCCCCACCGTACGGCTCCACTCCCACGTGGTACGCGCCGGATCGATGCCGAACTCGCGGAAGTAGCCGACCTCGAGCCGGCGGTGGCCGAAGTGCGGCAGCAC
>DPJL01000252.1:0-181 GCA_003543035.1 Micromonosporaceae bacterium
CTCCCCCCTTTTGGTGGTGTTCCCCCGGCAGATCGTCTCCGGCGTGATGGCCGGAGCCGTCAAGGGTTAGCCGGGGCAGCCGGGATCGCCGTCAAGAGCTCGGATTCTTGAAGTGCGGGCATGTTACTGGCTCTTCGCCACCGTCGTGATGTCCTTGACGATCTGTTGCGGGGTTTTGGAC
>DPJL01000252.1:261-30581 GCA_003543035.1 Micromonosporaceae bacterium
CCACCCCCCACCCACACACGACACCCCCCCACCTCACGCTCCCCCCCGCCCCCCGCCCGGCCCCCGCGGGGGGGGCGCGCCCCCCCCCGCCCCCTGGCCGCGGCCGGCGGCTCCGCACCTTCAGGTGCCCTCGCCAGCGTGTCCTCGTCGACTGCCGACCGTGTCATATGGATAGTCTCGGTTACGCGTTCTGCGCGGCCTCGGTGACCGCCCGCGCGACGTCCTCCGGGCTCATGGCGCCGGCGATGAGCTGGGCCACGCTGTCGTTCACGGTCTGCCCAACCGAAGGCGGGTAGTCCTGGTCCAGGTAGAGCTGGAAGCCGGTGGCCTTGGCCAGGCTTGCGGCCACCACCTTGCTGTTGGCGTCCTTGATGGCGTCAACGGCGTCCTTGGCGGTGGGCAGGACAGCACCCGTGGCGGCGGACTTACGCTGGTTGGCTACTTCAAGCAGAGTTTTGAGGAGGTCCACAGTGGCTGGTGGAGCGTTCTTGCCCACGACAAAGCCGTTACCACCGCCAAATACTTCGGCCGCCGAACCCTTGCCGCCATCGACGGTGGGGAATGGGAAGAAGCCGAGCTTGTCGCCGAGACCAGACTTGCTGGTCGACGTGGACGCCTGGACTGATGGGGCCCACTGCCCCATCAGTTCCATCGCGGTGTTGCCGTTGCCCATCGCGGCGGCCTGCCCGTCGGGCGAGCTGTAATCCGCGCCGAGGAATCCATTTTGGAATGGTGCCAGGTCAACAAGTTCCTTGAGCTTCGTACCTGCGGCAATGAAGTCGGGCGTGTCGAAGTTGTGATCCGAGGCGGCCCTTTGCAGCGATCCCAAGCCACCGATGCGCATAGCCAGGTAGGCCCAGTAGAAGTGGGCCGGCCATTTTTCCTTACCTGCCAACGCAATAGGCGTGATGCCGGCGGCTTTGATTCTGCTGACCGCGGTGAGCAGCTCGGCCCAGGTCGCCGGTGCCGCCGTAATGCCGGCCTTGCTGAAGAGGTCTTTGTTGTACCAGAAACCGACCATGCCGACGTCGAACGGGATGCCGTAGATCTTCCCGTCGATGGTGAACGGCTGCACCGAAGCGGGTAGCAGCGTACCGATCCATGGCTGCACATTGGCTGTGATGTCCTTGACGAGCCCGGCATCCACCTGCTGCTTGAGCACGCCGCCGCCCCACGACTGGAACAGGTCCGGCGGCGAGCCGGCCTGCGTGGCTGACGTCAGTTTCGTTTTGAACGCCTCGTTTTCCAGCGGCTGGATCTGGACCTTCACCTTCGGGTGCGCGGTCTCGTATTCCTTGGCCATCGCCGCCCACACGGGCAGCATCGGCTCGGTGTTCTGGATGTGCCACCAGTTGATGGTCTGCGGACCATCAGCGGCGGGCTCGTCATTGCCACAAGCGCTCAGCAGGAGCGCGCCGGCAGTCGTGCCGGCCAGACCCAGCAGAGACCTGCGGGAGAGGTGCGCTTTCATGAGCCATCCCTTCGAGATGGATGCGAAAGGTGCCTGGGAAGCCGCAGCGAGCTCCGAAACTTTCGGAACTCCTCCGGCCGTTATTGATGGATGGCGCGCACGTTACGACGCGGAAAAGCATCGGTCAAGGGCTGTTGCAAAGCTGCGACACCCGCTAACCTCGGCGAGAGTTTCGGAAACAAATCTCACCAACTTCCGGAAGCACGCCGGAACCAGGAACTCTGAAGGAGACGCACATGTCGACCGACATGGCAGAGCTGGCGACGGCCGCCCAGTCGATTCACAATCCGGTGCTGCGCGGATTTCACCCCGACCCGTCGATCCTGCGCGTGGGCGACGATTACTACCTCGCCACCTCAACGTTCGAGTGGTACCCGGGCGTGCGAGTGCACCACTCCCGTGACCTCGTGCACTGGCGGGCGCTCGGCGGCATCATCACCGAGCGCAGGCTGCTCGACCTGCGCGGCTGCGGTGATTCCAACGGGGTGTGGGCGCCGGATCTGTCCTATCACGACGGACTGTTTCACCTCGTCTACAGCGACGTCGCCAGCTTCGCCAGCGGTTACTGGGATCCGCAGAACTTCCTCATCACCGCATCGGACATCACCGGGCCGTGGTCTGACCCGGTGAGGCTGCACTCACGTGGCTTCGACGCTTCGCTGTTTCACGACGACGACGGCAGCACGTGGCTGCTGTCCATGAGCGCCGACTGGCGGCCCGGCCGCAACCGGTTCGGCGGGATCGAGATCCAGCGCTACGACCGCGACCAGCGACTTCTTGTCGGAAAAGGACAGATCATTTTCTCGGGTACCCCGGCAGGGCTAACCGAGGGTCCCCGACTTTACCGCCGCGATGGCTGGTATTACCTGATGACGGCCGAAGGCGGCACGAGCTGGCAACACCAGGTGACCGTGGCCCGGTCGCGAAAGCTCACGGGGCCATACGAAACAGACCCGTCCGGGCCGATGCTGACCTCGGTGGGACGACCCGATCTACGCCTGCAAAAGGCCGGCCACGGCAGCCTGGTGCAGACCCAGAACGGCAAGTGGTACCTGGCTCATCTGGTCGGGCGACCGTACACCCCGTTGGGCAACTGCGTGCTTGGCCGCGAAACGGCGATCCAGCAAGTCGATTGGCCCGAAGGCGGCTGGCCGGCCATCGCTGATGGCGTGCCCGCCGACGAGATTTCCGCTCCTGGACTGCCGTCACACCCATGGCCCGCGGAACTGTCCATCGACACATTCGACCGCAGCGAGCTGAGCCCGGCGTGGTCAACGCTACGGCGCCCGGCCACCCCGGACTGGATCGACCTACAGAGCAGGCCGTCACATCTGCGTATCACGGGCGGGCAATCCCCTGTGGGCAAACAGTTTCCGAGCCTGGTTGCCCGGCGGGCCGGTGCCGTGCAATGCAGTCTCGAGACCGTGGTGGAATTCGATCCCGCCAATCACCGGCAGCTTGCTGGGATCACGGGCTACTACAACACCGCGAACTGGTACTTCGCCTACATCGCGCGCGCTGACGACGGGCGGCGAATGCTTGAAGTACTCAGCTGTGTCAGTGGGCGGCTCACCGGGTACCCCCAAATGGCTGTTGATGTTTCTGCTGCCGAGCGGATCGGGCTGCGTGTCAACCTTGATGTACCGATCCTGCAGTTCGCTTACGACCTTGGCGAGGGATGGCAGCCGATCCCGCAAATGTTCGACGCTACAACGCTTTCCGATGAGCACGCGGCCATCATGATCGATGGCGAACCGGCCGCATGGGGATTCACGGGCGCGTTCCTCGGGCTGTGGGTACAGGACCTCGGTGGCGACGGCGCCCGTGCCGACTTCGATTACGCCAGCTATCTCGAGCACTGACAAGGACTTCGTCGGACCGTACCAAACCCCGGCGGCCCACTTCGCCTGCCCGGGTGTCAGCCCAACCTAACTGACCCTTCTAACTTAAGGACGCCTCATGAAGCTGAGACGGTGGTTAGCCGCCGGCACCATCGCATTGGCGACCGTCAGTGTGCTGAACGCGCTTCCCGCAGCGGCCGACAATCGGCCGCGGCCGGCAGACCAGAGCTTGCGGGCACTGGGAATGCGGCACAATCTCTACCTCGGAACGGCGGTCGATATGGCCGCTCTCAATGACTCAACCGAGCCGCAGTACCGGTCAAAGGTAGCGTCGGAGTTCTCCACGGTGACCGCCGAGAACGTGATGAAGTGGGAAAGCCTTGAGCCCACTCAGGGTGTCTACAACTGGGGACCGGCCGATGAGCTGATTTCCTTTGCCCGGCAGAATCATCAGCTCGTGCGGGGTCACGTGCTCGTGTGGCACAACCAGCTGCCCAGCTGGCTCATCACCGGGGTGGCCAATGGAACCATCAGCAACGAACAACTGCGCGCGTTGCTGCGCAACCACATCACGACCGTAGTGCAGCATTTCAAAGGAAAGATCTGGCAGTGGGATGTCGTCAACGAGGCCGTGAGTGATCCGTGGGACAGCCCGCCAACCTTGCACTACAAGGGTTTCTGGGCCGAACACCTGGGCCCGGGATACATCGCTGACGCGTTTCGCTGGGCGCGGGCGGCCGATCCGAAAGCACTGCTTTTCTACAACGATTACAACATCGAGGCTTTCGGCTCCGGCAACCCGGCCAATGACAAGACCCAGTTCGTCTACAACATGGCCAAACAGCTGCGAAACAGCGGCGTTCCCATCGATGGCGTTGGCAGCCAAGGGCATCTTGGCACCCAGTACGGCAACTACGACACGTTCCAGGTCGCTGACGCGCTCAAGCGTTTCGGCGATCTCGGGCTGGCAACCGCGTTCACCGAAGTCGACGTGCGCAGCCAGATGACCGACAAGGTGCAGGCGGGGGATCCCAATGAAATCAACCCCCGGTTGCAGGCATCGGCAGCGAACTACAGCGTGCTCATGCAGGCTTGCCTCTCCAATCAGCACTGTCTGTCGTTTACCGTGTGGGGCTTCACCGACAAGCATTCCTGGGTGCCGGGCTGGTTCAGCAACCCGCCGGAAGGCCTCGCCACACTGTACGACGAGAACTACCAACCCAAGCGTGCCTACAACATCGTGAAGGCCGACCTCGTCTATGCGGGTCCGCCGTTTGTGCTGCAGCGCATTCCACAGAGACCGCGGCGGTAGCACTCTTCCCCTGAGGCGGGGCCGGCTCATCGCTGGCTGGTCCCGTCGCTCCGCCGTGGCCGCCGAAACTTCCGCTATCTAATCAGGGCAGAGCGCCGAGTTTCTGGGCGGCATGAATCTCTTTACCAGCCCGATCGATCGCCGAAAGTTTCCGGAAGTTGTTGACGGTATTGCGACAGCCTGCTCACACTGATGACCGCAAATGGAAGGGAAAGCATCCACAAAGGAGCAGTCAGTGAGCTACAGTTCCGTCCCTCGCCGCACCACTGTCCTTTTTGGAACGATTGCCGCGGTCAGTCTGATTGCTGCGGTCACCGTTACCACCAGCGTAAGCGCGGCAAGCACTCTCGGCGCCGCAGCCGCCGAGAAGAGCCGCTACTTTGGCGCCGCGGTCGCCGCCAATCACCTTGGCGAGTCCGCATACGCGACCGTCCTTAACCGCGAATTCAACTCGGTCACTCCCGAGAACGAAATGAAGTGGGACACCGTCCAGGCCTCGCGCGGAAACTTCAACTACGGGGCGGCTGACCAGATCGTCAGCCATGCCCAGAGCCGCAACATGAAAGTGCGCGGCCACACCCTCGTCTGGCACTCCCAGCTGCCCGGCTGGGTCAGCAGCCTGTCTTCGGCCAGCGAAGTGCGCTCCGTGATGAGCAATCACATCACCCAGGTCATGACCCACTTCAAGGGCAAAATCCACTCCTGGGATGTAGTGAACGAAGCCTTCGAGGATGGCAGCAGCGGCGCCCGGCGCAATTCAGTTTTCCAGCAACGGCTCGGCAACGGCTTCATTGAAGAAGCCTTCCGCACCGCCCGGTCCGTCGATCCCAACGCCAAGCTTTGCTACAACGACTACAACATCGACGACGCCAACGCCGCCAAGACCCGCGCGGTCTACAACATGGTGCAGGACTTCAAGTCCCGCGGTGTTCCGATCGATTGCGTTGGCCTGCAGTCGCATTTCAATAACAATTCGCCGGTACCAGGTAACTACCAGCAAAACATCGCCCAGTTTGCCGCATTGGGAGTCGACGTCCAGATCACCGAGCTCGACATCGAGGGCTCCGGCACGGCTCAGGCAGGCAGTTACACCCGCGTTGTGGAGGCCTGCCTGGCCGTCGCCCGTTGCACCGGCATTACCGTCTGGGGCATCCCTGATCACTACTCTTGGCGCGCCAGCGGGACCCCGCTGTTGTTTGACAGCAACTACAACAAGAAGCCCGCCTATACGGCCGTTCTCAACGCCCTCGGCGGCACGCCGACCACACCACCACCTCCCACCGGCAACCCCACCACTCCACCGCCCGGCGGCGGCAGTTGCACCGCAACATATTCCGACGGCCAGCAGTGGAGCGACCGGTTCAACGGCAGCGTGACGGTCAATGGCACCAATAGCTGGATCGTGACCGTCACCGTTACCCCGCCCCAGAAGATCATCGCGACCTGGAGTGGCAGCCCGACGTGGGACAGCAGCGGCAACGTGATGACGATGCGGCCAAACGGCAGCGGCAACACGTTCGGCTTCACCATCCGGCACGGCGGCAACTGGAGCCGGCCGTCACTCACCTGCCGCGTTGGCTAGTACCTCACAATCTCGGGTGCTGTGCCACGCGCCCGGTCGTGGCACAGCACTCGTCCTTCGCCGCAAATGTTCCCGGCCTTGGCGTCCAATCTGGACGGGCTGGTGAACGGCGACAGCGACGAGCGTTTCGGCCGACTTCGAATTGAACCTGGTGATTGGAATCCTGGTCCCTTCAACAAAAGTCGAACATGAAGGGATTGACAAGTCCTAGTGCGCGTCCCTATGTTGCGGCCATGGCAATGGCGCGAGCCAGGGAAATGCATGAACGTGATCTGACCTCGCAAAGCCTCGGGATTCAGCTCGATGACGTGACACCCGGCCGGGCCAAGGTCCATATGCGAATAGCCGAAACCATGGTGAATCAGCACGAGATCGCCCATGGCGGCTTTATCTTCTTGCTCGCTGATGCCGCGTTTGCTTACGCCTGCAACAGCTATGGCCCGGTTGCGGTGGCGCAGAGCGCCGAGGTGACCTTCCTGCAGCCCGCCTTCGCCGGCGACGAACTGCACGCCGAGGCCGTGGAGCGGGCAAGGTTCGGGCGCAACGGGATCTATGACGTTGCAGTGCGTGACACGAAAGGCGAGCTCATCGCTGAATTTCGGGGCCATAGTGTCGTTCTGGCCGCGAAACCCCTTGGAGGCCAAGGTGAATAGCACTCTCCGCCGCATGTGCTGGGTCTTTCCCGATCGGGAGTCGACCCGGGCCAAGGCGATGTGGCACCCCTTCTTCTGGGACATGTACGCGGAGGTCGCCGCGGACATGGGGCTGAGCTGGACCAGGAACGCGCCTGCCGAGATCACAGTCGACGGCACGGCGCGCGGCAAGCCCCGCATCTACGTGGAGGAGGAGCTGGTCACACCCGAGGACACGCTATTCATCACTGCGTTGTACTCGTTGCCTTACCAGGCGATGGACATCTTCAACCAGTTTGCGCTCTATTCGGTCCTGGAGCAGGCAGGCTTCTACCTTACGTTCCCGTCCTGGCTTGCCCCGATCGGCAACGACAAGCTGGCCACGCTGCTCTACCTTGGCGACTCGCCGGTGCCGACGATCCCGACGATCCGTATCGGGACAGGGCCGGACGTGGGCAAGCACCAATACGAGGTGGCGCTGGAGAACGTGACTTACCCGGCCATTGTCAAACCGGCCGGGTGGTGCGGGGGCGGCGGCGTGAACCTGGCCCGCAGCTCCGAGGACATCCGTGGCCTCGCCACCCTGGCGCAGGGTGGCGACACCACGCTGGTGGTCCAGCCCTACCTCGGTGATGGGACGATCGACTACCGGGTCTATGTCATCGACGGCAAAGCCTACCCACATGTGCTCAGGCGCACGCCGGAACCGGGTTCACCGGTCTCCAACGCCAGCCGCGGCGGCATCATGGACTTCCCGCTGACGCCCCCCGAGCTGGTGGAGGCGACGGCCTACTTCGCGGAGAAGCTGCCGATCCCGTTCTACTGCATTGATTTCCTGCACGACGGCGAGAGGTTTTGGTTCTCCGAGCTCGAACCCGACGGGGTCATCGCCCCGGAGTTCCACGATCCGCAGCGCGCTATGCAGCGCGACATCATCCGCGCCCGTTGGAATGCCTACCGCGACGGCCATGCACGATGGCTGACCCGAGGCGCCACACCGAAAGAGTTGGTGACCCCATGACAGAGTCGTTCTCGCTGTTGCCAGAGGCGGCCGAGCCGGAACTTCGCGTTGCCCAGCGATCGCTTGGGCTGCTTAAGACCGTGCCCGAGTTGGCACCGCGCTACACCAACCACGACAAGGTGCTCACGCTCGATGACGTTGCCGCGCTTCCGGTGCTGATGAAAGACGACCTCAACGTTGCCCTGGCACATCTGAAGCCCAAGGCCGAGCGCGGCGCAACCTGGCTGTTCCAAAGCGGGGGAAGTACTGGCGCACCTAAGGTCGGTTATGCTCCCACGGGCTTCTACATGACCGGTGTGTACGAGCAGTGGCGGCCGCTGGATCGCGACGATGTCTTCGTCAACGCCTGGGGCGCCGGTCGCATGTGGGGCGCGCACTTCCTTGCCGCGGCCTTCGCCGATCTGTCCGGGTGTCAGGTGATCGCAGTCGGCTCGGTCACCAAGGACGAATACGGTGACTGGCTTGGATTCTTTGCCTCCCGCGAGGTAACCGCCATCGGCGGCACGCCGAGCGTGCTGCGGCTGTGGTTCGCGCATGCGCGGGCCGCAGGCGTGCAACTTCCGGCCTTGCGTAAGGTGCTCTGGCTCGGCGAGGCATGGCATCCACAGCTCGACGACGACATGGCCGCGGTCGCGCCGAACGCGCGCCGCTGGGGGATGTTCGGTAGCACCGAAACCTGGGTCGTCGGTACCAACACCCCTGACTGCCCGGCGGACATGTTCCACACGTTGCCCGAGCAGTTGGTGCATGTGAGCGCGGATGAGCTGCTGGACTTCACCACGCTGAACCCCGACATGCTGAACCCGGTGCTGCGTTACCAGACCGGTGACGCCGGTCAGTTCGTGTCGTGCGCTTGCGGCCGGCCAGGCAAGGCAATGCAGGTGTTGGGCCGCCGGGACAGCGTGGTGCAGGTACGTGGCCTGGGGCTGCACGTGGATGACATCATCGCGCAGGTGGAACGCGAGCCTGGCGTGTCCCGGGCACAAATCCTGATCACCGAGCAGCAGGGGCGAGTGTCCAAAGTGGACGTGCTGTTGCTGGCCGGCCATGACGTCGCACCGGACCTCGCCGAGCGGCTGCGCAAGGACCTCATGACCGCAACGTTCACCCTTAGCACGGCGTTCCAGCACGACCCGGATTCCTTCCAGGTAAGGAAAGTCGGCGCACTGATCAGCAACGAGCGCACCGGTAAGACCTCGAACTTCGTCGTGCGGGAAGAGTCGTGAAGCGTCCGGCGCTACGGCTACCGGCATCCCTGGGCCGCGAGTACAACCTGTTCTGGGCCGGCCAGGCGGTGAGCAACGTCGGCGACCGGATCACCATATTCGTGGTGCCGACCGTCATGATCTTCGTGCTGCATGCGTCCGCTCTTGAGGTGGGCATCGTGGCGATGGCGCAGTACCTGGGAATCCCCCTGCTCGGGCCGATCGCCGGCATTCTGGTCGACCGGTGGGACAAGCGCCGGACCATGCTGATGTGCGACGTCATCCGGCTCGTGGCGGTGGCCGTCATCCCGCTGGCGTACTGGTGGGGCTGGCTGTCGACACCGTTGCTGTTTGTCTGTGTCGCGGTGATCAGCGGTGCGACGATCTTCTTCAACGTCGGCTACCTCGTAGCCGTCCCCTCCGTCGTGCCGGAACGCCACCTCGTCCGCGCCTATTCACGCTTGGAAGGCACCGGCTCGGTGTCTGAAGTGGCCGGTCCGTCGATCGCGGCGGGCCTGTACAGCGCGCTCGGCGTGGCCGCCCTGATCGTGGACGCGGCCAGCTATCTGGTGTCGGCCGTTTGCTTCCGGTACATGCTGCCGTGGGGGGAAAGGACGGTTCAGCAAGGTTCCGTCTGGTCGCGGCTGACCGTGGGATTCAGGCTCAACTGGGCCGACCCGGTGCTGCGGCGGGTGGTCATTGCCGCGGTGACCCTCAACTCCGGCGGCCCCATCTTCGTCACCGTGCTGCCGATTTTGGCGTACCGAGGCCTCGGCATGTCCGTCGGCGTCTTCGGTGCGGCCATGTCGGTCGCGGCAGCGGGTGCGGTGGTCGGCGCGGTGGTCGCCCCGAAGATCAGCGATCGGCTGGGCACCGGGAAGACGATGGCGTGGGCGCTGCTGCTGCACTGCCTGGTCGGGCTCGGTGTTCTCGCCGCGCCGGCGCTCCCGCCGGGGCCGGTGATCGCCGTGACGATGGGGTTCTACGGCTTCTTCATGTCGTGTATCAACGTGTGCAGCGCGCCCACTCGGCAGTCGCGGATGTCCGCCCAGAACCAGGGCGTGATGCACGCCGCGTTCCGGACCGTGACCTGGGGAGTGATCCCGTTGGCCGCCCTCGTGGGCGGTCTGGCGGTCACCCTGATGACCGGCCCACTCGGCATCCTCAACGCCGCTCGGGTGGCGATGGCCGGCGGTACCCTGCTGGCGGCCTTCTCGTTCCTGCCGGCGGTGCGGATCCAGCCACTGCTCGACCAGGCCAAGCGGGAACGAGAGCTCGCGGCGGGCAACGAGCCGACGCTGGCGGAAAGCAAGCCATGACGACGCCGCACCGGACGGTTCTGGTGACCGGGACATCCTCGGGCATCGGGCTGGCAACCGCGGTTACCGCGGCCAGAGCCGGGTTCACGACGGTGGCGACGATGCGTGAACCGGATCGGGCCCAGGCGCTGCGCGACGCGGCGGAACGTGCCGATGTCACGCTGGATATCCGACGCCTCGACGTGACCGACGCCGAATCCATTGCGACCTGCCTTGAAGGCGTAAGCAACACGTATGGGCGGTTGGATGCGGTGGTCAACAACGCCGGCATCTCCAACTTCGACCCGACGATGGAGATGTCCACAATGGACGCTCTGCGGACCAATCTGGAGGTGAACTTCTTCGGCGTCATTGCGGTGAGCCGAGCCGCGATGCCGTTGCTGCGCGCCAGTCTCGGGCGGCTAGTGACCATCGGCAGCGTGCATGGAGTCGTCGGCCAGCCGTTCAACGAGGCCTACTGCGCGGCTAAATTCGCCGTCGAAGGCTTCATGGAGAGCCTGGCCCCGGTTGCTGAGGCACACGGCGTGAAAGTGTCCATCGTGGTGCCAGGGTTCGTGCCGGACACCTCGTTCGGGGTATTCCCCGACATCAACCGCTCGACCATCCAGGCCGCCTCCGGCCCCTACGCGCCGACATTCGCCTCCTATATCGACTGGGTCACCGGCCAGGGCTGGGAGGCGGCAGGACAGAAGTCGCAGGAGGTGGCCGAGGTGGTGGTGCATACCCTCTGCACCGACCAACCGGCATTGCGGGTCCCGGCCAACCAGTGGGTCGCCGAATACCTGGACCAAAAGCTGGCCGACCGGGATGGTTCGGCCGTCCAATCCCTCGCCCGGAATTGGATTGGGCGTTAGCAAGAGGAGAGGCACGTGCCCGCGAAGTCGTTAAACGAACTGGTCGAGTTCGCCCGGCGTCATTCGCCGTTCTACGCGGAGGTGTATCGCGATGTGCCGCAGACCATCTCGCACATAACCGAGCTTCCCATTCTCGATCAGGCTGCCTTCTGGGCCGCGAACACGTGGCCGGACAACAGGTTGCTGACCGGCCCATTGCTGGATGCGGGTGTGTACAAGACCGGCGGCACCACGGGTGCGCCGAAGTTCTCCCCGTGGACGCGCACTGAGCACGCCGACTCGGTGACCGCGTTCGGCGAGGGCATGGTCCAGGCCGGGCTCAAGCCGGGGCATCGAGTGGCAAACTTGTTCTGCGCCGGAGAGCTCTACGGTGGATTTCTCTACATCGAAGGCGCTCTACACCATGCCCCGGTGGAAAACGTTCGCCTGCCTGTGGGCTGCGCGGCGTCCAACGAATACATCGCGGATCTGATCTCCGACTTTGGTGTGAACGTGCTCGCGGGCGAGCCGATGAAGCTGAGCGCGGTGGCCGAGTGCGTGGTCCAGCGTGGCCAGATCGCCGACTCCATAGAGCTGGTGCTCTTCGCCGGTGACATCCTCTTCAATGATCTCCGGCCGATGTTGGCGCGGGCCTTCCCTAAGGCGGCCATCTCCTCGCTCGGCTACGCGTCGGTCGACGCGGGACTGGTCGGCGCACCCGTACCGGGAGACGACGTTCGGGTACACGAGGCGTTCCCCAATCGCACATTGGTGGAACTGGTCGACGACGTGACAGGTGAGCCCATCACGGCTGTGGGTGTGCCCGGCCGGTTGGTGGTCACCAACCTGTTCCGCACCCTGATGCCGATAATCCGTTATCCGGTAGGCGATCGGGCCGAATGGGTCGAGCCCGAGCGGCAGCGGTTCCGGCTTGTCGGCCGGTCCCTCGAGGGTGCCCGGGTGGGGACGGTCGCGATGCCGACCGAGGACATTCGCGGGGTGCTCATCGCCGCCGACCCGGATCGGATCATCAGCGGGATGCAGATGGTGCAGCGCCGCTGGGATGGCAAGGATGGGCTCATCCTGCGGTTGGCGTGCACAGAGGAGCCTCCCGCCGAACTGACCGCACGGCTCATCGATGCCGTTTATGCGGCCCGCCCGCTTTACCCCGCGGAGGTCGAGATTGGCGCGATCCACCACCTCATCGTCGAGTGGGTGCGCCTTTCCGAGCTGGTGACCAACCCGCGTACCGGCAAGCTCCAGCAGGTGGTGGACGAGCGCCCGCACGCCACCGACGTCAGTCCGGCCAGCTCGGAGACCGGCCCAGTGTCCTGAGTAGATAGTCCTGTTTGGACTCGCCTGGCTTCGGCAACAGCGCGGGACGGAAGCTCGCGTTGGGGCGCAGCCGATTCGGGCCGTTGAGCACCTCGCGATCGCCAATCGCCTGCACCGCTTCGATCAGGTCCTCGTCGAACGCCACCGGGTACCCGATCGCGGCGGCCACATCCCAGCCGTGGACCAGATAGTCGAGTAGGTGGAAGCCGATCGCCTGCGCGGCCGGAAAGGTGATGGCGTCGTTGATGCGCGGCAGCCAGAAGCTCGCCACGGGCGTGCGGAACGCGGTCACCACATCGTCGGCCGAGCGGGCGTATTCGACCCGCAGGCCCGGGTCGAATTCTCTCAAGAGCCACACGCTGCGATCGATGACCTCGCCTTGCGCGGCCGCCGCGAAGCCCCGGTTGTCGAGGATCATGTGCTCGACCAGCTGCCGCAGATTCCACTCCGTGCACGGGGTGGGCAGCTCCCACTGCTCGTCCTTGATCAGGGACACGATCTCGGTGCTCTGGCTCATCGTGCGCCGGTGCAGCTCAAGCATTTTCGGACCACCATCTCTTGCCGCTTTCGGGCAGCGTCGCGATCGGATCGTAGTACGCGTGCCGGGGATCCTCGCTCCAGACCGAGATGCCTCGCTCGCGGTCGTATTCGGTCACCTGGTGCACCCAGCGCTTGCCGAGGTAGGGGACATCGCAAACGATGCGTGGGGTGGCATAGCCGGGAAGGTACCCCATGATGTCCTCCTGCAGGAGCTGCGCTTGGTGCAAGGGAATCCGCCAATGTTCCGCGTGCGGGATCATGTCGCACAGGTAGAAGTAGTAGGGCAGGATGTTGGCCTCGCCTTGCAGCGCAAAGCACAGGTCGAGCAGGTTGTGCCGGTCCGCGTTGACGCCGCGCAGGAGCACACCTTGGTTGCGCACGTCCCGCACGCCCGCATCGAGCAGGGCTCGGGCCGCCTGCGCGACAAGGGGTGTCACCGATTGCCGGTGGTTGGCATGAGTGTGCACGGCGAGATTCACTGCCTGCCGCGCGGCCTTCGTGGCAAGGCGCTCCATTCCCTCGAGCACCTCTGTCTGCAACCAGTGCTGCGGCAAGCCGATGAGCGCCTTGGTAGCCAGGCGAATGTCGCGAATGGACGGTAGGTCCAGCAGGCGTTTCACGAACGATTCCAGCTGCGGCCACGGCACATTGGCGACATCGCCGCCAGAGACGACGACATCGCGGACACCCGGTGTCCGCTTGAGATAGTCGAGCATCTGCTCCTGGCGATCACTTCTTCTAAGGAGCAATCTTGCTTTCGTCACCTGTGGGGTCGAGGTGCCGACGAGGTCCATTCGGGTGCAGTGGCCGCAATACTGCGGGCAGGTGGACACGAGCTCGGCGAGCACCTTGGTGGGATAGCGGTGCGTGAGCCCTTCCACCACCCACATCTCCGCCTCGTGCAACGAGTCCCGGCTTGCCCGAGGGTGACTCTTGGCGAAACGATCGCTCTTGACCGGCAACATGTAGCGGCGGATCGGGTCGCTTTCCCAAGAAGCGGTGATGGTGTTAAGCATCTGTGGCGGGAGCAGCATCGGCATCGTGGCGTGGTGCGCCATGTCGGCCTCGAGGTCGCTGAAAGAGCTTTCGGGCCAAAGGTTTCCGACGACGGCACGCAACTGGCGCAGGTTCTTTACGCAGTGCGCGCGCTGCCATTGCGCATCGCGCCACTGCGCTTCGGTGACCTCACGCCAGCCCGGCAGCCGTCGCCAGTCCGGCTCGGCCAACTCGGCCCGGACGTACTGGTACGGCTGCCGGGTCACTGCTTAGTCGCCTCGTTTCACGCGGTGAAAAGCGTGGCATAGCGGGTGCGCAGCTCGCGCTTGAGCACCTTGCCCGTCGGGCCCAGCGGATAGTCCTCCGGCGTGCGCGCGATCATCACCGTGGCCAGTTGGGTCAAGCCCGCCGCACTTAGCTCCTTGTTCGCCTTCTCCTGCACCATTTCCGCGGTGACTCCGGCGGACTCAGCCTCCGCCTGCAACTGCACGACCGCGATCGGCACCTGGCCGCCGTCGGGTCCGGGCACGCCGACCACGTTGCAGTCGAGGACGTAGTCCCAGCAGTCGGCGATCAGGACCTCTTCGATCGGCAGGCTGTAGATCGGCCCGGCCAGCGTGTCGATGACATCGATGGTGCGGTCGAGGTGATAGAAATTGCCCTCGCTGTCCCGGCGGGCCACATCACCGGTCAGGAAGTATCCGTTGAGCCAGAAGCTTTCGGTGAGGCGCGGATTCTTCCAGTAGCCGGGGGTGATCGAGGGCGACCTGACCGCGAGCATGCCCACGGTGCCGTCGGGCACCTCGTTGCCAGCCTCATCGAGGATGGCGGCTTGCTCGACCGACGGCTGCGGTTTGCCTACGCTGCGGTCGCTGCGCGGCGTCTCCGGGGTGAACAGACCTCCGAACAGGGCCATCCCCATCTCGGACGAGCCAAGGCCGTCAACGTATTGAGAACCTGGAAGCGGCTGTTCCTCGGCCGCCTCGGTGGGGAGCAGCCACGGCTTGATCAGCCCGGCCGGTCGCTCGCCCAACTGGATGAGCCGCCGGATGTGGCCCCAGTGCGCGGAGTCGGCGGTGTTGAACCATGAGTGCACCTTGGCCGCGCCCTTGACGGGGAGCTCCCCGGTGGCCAGCTCCACAAATGTGCGTGGGAAGGAGGCGAGCATGGTCGGCTGGAAGGCCTCCATGACCGGCTCGACTGTCACCCGGCGCCAGTCTCCCATCACGACCGTGGGTAAGCCGAGCAGCGTGGCGGTGAGGAAGTAGCTCAGCCCGCCCGCGTGCGTGTGCGGCATGAGCGACATGAGCTTGTCGTAAGGCTCGCAAGGGAATCGCACCATGCGGGGTTGCTTGCCGTCCCAGAAGGACCGGTGGCTCAGTGTTGTCCCTTTGGGGGTACCGGTGGTGCCCGACGAGTGGATGATCGCGACGATGTCATCCGCCTTGTGCTTGTATGGGTATTGGGCAGGCAGCAGCGCCGAGGCGTCGTCGAAGGCCAGCAGCTCATGTGCGGGGGTGACGAAACGCGGCCGTGACTGTGGATCGGCTCGATAGGCGGCGGCCAGCCGGGTGGTGTCATCGGCGACCACGCCCACGACCCCTACGAAGTTCAAGTAGCGCACCATGACATCGGCGCGCATCGCGTCGTTGATCGGGGCGGGGATTGCTCCCAGTGCGGTCAAGGCGAGGAAATGAACCAGGGGCTCGAACCCTTCGGCGACCACGATGCCCACCGGCTCGCCTGGGCGTACGCCGTTCATGTGATACCACTTGGCGTACTTGTCGCGCAGTGCGGCCAGGTCCACCAGGCTGTGCCCGCGCAGTGTCACTTGGCCACGGTGATCGAGCCCGTGGGTGTAAGCGAAGTGCACGTCGCGGTTCGGGTTTGACTTGAGGGCGTAGTCGAGGAAGTTGCCCGCGCCCAGTTCCGGCTCGGTCATGAACTGCTGTCTTACCTCGAGTGGAGCGATGGGACTGTTGCCGCTCATTTCGACACCTCCTGGGGGGAAAGTTAATACTGTGCAAGGACTTCCGAGACCACCCGGTGACCCGAGCGGATAGCACCCTCCATGAGCCCGAAGAATTCGGTGCTTGTTTCCGTGCCGGCCCAATGGATGCGTCCGTGCGGCGCGGTCAGGTGTGGCCCATGCCGCAGCCAGTCGCCGGGGCCGAAAAGCGCTGCGTAGCAACCCCGGCTGAACTCCTCGTGCACCCAGTCGGTGACGGCCAAGCCGATCGGCGCCGGCAGTTGCGGGAAAAGTTGATGCGCCTGGGCGATCGCCGCATCGCGCTGCTCGCCTGCGGCCAATGCCGAGAATCGATGCGCCTCGCTGCCGGTCACGAAACCGGTCAGGATACCCACACTGTCGTCGGCGGGCGAATCGTCCACTGTGGACAGCAGTGGGCCCAGGGCGTTGACCGACCAGCCGGACAGGCCGTGCTCACGCCACAGCGGCTCGGGATACACCAGGTGCACCTTGACCGCGCACCCGCGAGCCATCCGTCCGCTTCCGCGCGGTTGCCCCAGCCTGGGCCGGAAGTCGATGTCATCGGCCAGTAACGGCGGCACCGCCACCACGACCGCGTCGGCCTGATATGCGGCGCCGGTGGAACGGACCGTTCCCTCATGGATCGCACTCACCGGCTCGCGCAAGCGCACGTCCAATGTGGACGCAAGGCGTTCGCAGAGCTGGTGCGACCCGCCGGCGATCCGATCCTGCTGCGCTCCTCCCTCGAAGGCGTTCAGATATCGGGTCCCGCCGCCGGAGCGCAGATAAAAGGCCATGTGCAACACCGACAAGTCGGCCGGGTCGGCCGCCATCATCTCGCCTAGGAACAAGGGAAAGAAAAGCCGCGCATCGGGATGGGAGATGTTGTCGCGCAACCAGTCCGCGACGGTCGTTCGATCCAGCCGCTCGGCATCGGGGGTGAGCCAGGGCGCGTCCACCCGGACCTGGCTGGTCAGCTCGTCGAGCAGGTCGAACATGCCGCCCAGCGCCACCGCGTTGAGCGGCGGGAAACGTCCCGGTCGCACCTCATCGGTGGCGCCCAGGACGAACCTGCTGGCACCGGTCATCGTGGTGGGCGTGGTCTTCAGTCCCACCTCGGCGATGAGCTTGTTCAGCTCGCTATGCCGGTCCCCGAGGTAGGCCGCGCCCGCGTCGACCCAGCTGCCCGGGGCCACCTCGATGCCGTGTGTGCGGCCGCCCACCCGGTCGCGGGCCTCCAGCACGACGACGTCGGCGCCGCGATCGGCCAGCCCCTTGGCGGCGGTGAGCCCGGCCAGGCCCGCCCCGACCACCACGACTCTCACAAGGTCGTCTTCTTAGCCAGCGCGGCCGGTGTGGGCGCCGCGAGAAAGTCGTCAAAGGACAGCTCGACACCGCTGGTGCGCGCGACCGCACTCAGCACCCGGGTCGCAATCAGCGAATCGCCGCCGAGCGCGAAGAAGTCGGAATCCGCTGCCACGTCAGTGATTTCCAGCACCCGGCGGAACACCGCCACTACCTCGTCAACGCTCATCTTCGTCAACGTTCATCGAAGAACTCCCTTGACTTCGCCCGGTCGATCTTTCCACTCGTGGTGTAGATCAGTTGGGGGACAACATTTATCCGGCTCGGCACCAGGTGCTCGGGCACCCGCGTTCGCAGGTACTCTCGCAAGGCGCCTTCGCTTACTCGTTCTTCGTCTCCGGGCCGCACCACCACGTACGCCACCAGCGCTGTACGGCCGGCTAGCGGCACACCCATCGCCGCCACCGCGCTGACTCCGGGATGGGCCGCGATCAGCGCCTCGACCTCTGCCGGATCCACCCTGATACCACGGATCTTCACCTCGTGATCGAGCCGGCCCTCTGGTACGAGGGCGCCGTCGCCGGCGCGGCTCACCCGATCTCCGGTACGGAAGTAGCGGATGCCATCCACGGCAACGAACCGCGCCTCCGTCGCCTCGGGCAGACCCTTGTAGCCGAGCGCCACGGCGGGGCCGCCGATGAGCAGCTCGTCGTCGTTGCTGACATGCTCGATCACGTGTGGCAGCGCCCAGCCGATGGGCACCTTTCCGTCTGCGGCGCCCGGTTTCGCCTGCGGGCCGTGCAAGTCGACGGCGTGGGTTATGAGCGTCGTCTCGGTACACCCATAGGTGTTGACCAAGCGGATGCCGCCGGTGTCGAGAGCGCGCCAATCGGCCAGCCGCGCCGGATTCACCGCCTCGCCGCCAATCACCATGACCCGCAAGCATTCCGGCAGCCCGGCTCGCTCCTGCGCTAGGTGTAGGACGAGCTCATGCCAGAACGCTGTAGGCAGGTCGAGCAGGGTTATCCGTTGCCGCTCGACCATACGCAGGAACCGGGGGAACGAGCCGGTGTAGGCCTCGTCATCGAATACCAGCGTCGCGCCTGTGGTCAGCGTGGGCAGGATCTCCTCGAAGCAGGTGTCCCAGTTGAGTGAGGCGAACTGCAGCACCCGGTCAGCCGCGGACAGTCCAAAGAGATCCCGCAGCGAACGCACGGTCGCTGCGATCGCTGTCTGTGGGGTGACCACGGGTTTCGGCTCGCCGGTCGAGCCTGAGGTGAACAGAATGTAAGCGTGATCTTCTGAGGCTGATGTTGCCGGCTTGCCACACCCGGCGGCGGCGCGCATCGCCCGCTGCCGTTCCTCGGGATACGTGGGATCGATCGGGCAATAGGTACCACCCGCCGCCCAGACACCGAACATCTCGATGACCGTGGTTGGTGTGCGGCTCGTCCGTACACCAACCACTCCGGGTCGCGGGCCAAGGCGCTCCGCCATCGCCTGGACTTTCGCATCGACTTCGATATAACTCAATGCGCTTCCATTGTGAGCGACCGCCGGATGGTCCGGGAACCTTTTAGCGATTTGGGTAAATACGTCGATTAGTCCCCCGTTCATCGGATAGACGTCCTTGTCCGTGAAAATGGCAGCTCTCCAGTATCCTCGTACAATCTCGCGACTGAAACTGCGGCGACTCTACCTTCGGAAGTTGCTATCCCACAACGGGTAGCAGCTTTACGCTCGCCTTACTTTGATTGCTTTATCTATCGACATCAATTACTCCCTATGGACCATAGTTGAAATATGTCCAATGTATGGTGAAAAAGCAATAGCGTGGCTAGACATCGTTGCCATTCGATTTATTGCGCACTGCATATCGCAGATATGAGATACCTAATTCTCCGACCGGCATCTGGCATTACGGCGCCAGCCGACGGAGCCGGTTTTCGGCCACGCGACGGAGCTTTGAGGTCTTGCCGCTGTCGAAAGGCAGGGCTTGCAGCTCGCTTAACCAAATGTCGGCTCGTTCCGTGAGTTCGGACAAAAGACGTCGCACGGCTCGGTCCGGCACATCGAGTTGCTCGCCGAGTCTGACGAAGTCCGCAGCCCCAAAGTCGCCACCGCTGCGTTCGCCGATCGACAATGCCATGGTCTTGTCGCCATAGGGGTATGAACTCGGCATGTCGTATGCGGGCGAGACGCGCCATTCACCGGAGAGGTGTTGTAGGACAGAGAAGTTTTTGGCATGTGCGTCACCGTTCCCGGTGATGTAGGCGAATGCGAGTTGCCGGATCAGGTCGCGGCCGGCGACGGTTCTTGCGTCGCAGACCGCGGCCAGTGCGGCAAATGTGCGGCCCGCCCCGACGAGGTACTTGTCTGCGGGCGGACGATCCAACACTTGGCAGCCATCCTCGACGGCCAGCGGATGTAGCGCACCGTCCACAGTGATGCGGTCGAATCGCCTGATCAGCAGACCGGGCTTTCCGTCGCCATCGGTGACAATCTCGCTCGGCGGCACAATCAGGCCAGACTTTCGGGCGGCGTCGAGGAAGAACTTTTCATTCTCCACGAGGTGTGGGTACTCGGCGGGGTTGAGTTTGAGGATGTAACGCTCGCCCGCACGTGCGATCGGAAGGTTTATCATCGCCGCGCTCGTCTTGTCCTGCACTCCGGGCAGAGCCGTACGCTGCGCACGAATACCCAGCTCAGCCAAAAGATCCGCGAACCTGATGTCTCCTATCCGCTCAAGCACCACCCGCGCAGGTACCTCCGCAGGCTTAACACCAGACGGCACCACCTGCACGTCGCCGATCGCATCGGCACCTACAGCGAGCAATAGCGATAACTCATCATCGGCGGATGTCTTCACAGCCCGCCTCAGAGCACCCAAGCGACGGCCTTCGGGCAACAGTCCGGTGAAGTAGGCAGGAAGCGCGCCACCTGAATGGACAACGGGCTCAGGTCGCACAGGCAGAGTGGTAGCTATCGGCTGCCCGCCATCCGTGATCCAATCTTTGAAATACCGGAACTCGATGCCCTTCCGCGTCCGTGTGAGCGTTGCGGCACGCTGCCCGGCTTTGAAGACTTCGGCCTCGTCGACTGCACGGAGTTGCTCAAGGTCGCTGTTGTCCGGTTGTGTCATCGATCCACCGTGCCAACATGGGCCCGGATCTCGAGCGCGCCACCCCGATGAAGCTCGAGATGCAGACCAAGCGCCGAAAGCACGGCGACAACCTTGTCCAGCCGGACAGACTGTTTGCCATTCTCCAGTGCGTATACGAATCGCTCCGACACCCCGGCGAGGTCGGCCAATTCGCCCTGACGCAGCCCCAAGTGCCGCCGCCGTAGCCTCACGGCGTTCGCAAACGCATCGTCGTGGACGCTGGATTCATCGAGTTCGGGCGTTTCCATAACTCCTGCCAATCGCCCGCACGAACGTGCGGGATATGGCAAGTCTAGGCCATTCAAGCTTCCCACAATAACCAATTCCGCACGAACATGCGGTTTTGGTGGGCTCGCCTAGCCCACGGCTACCAAACGTAGTCTCATCCGCACGATCGTGCGGATTCAACGTCCGGCCGATCCGGATCTGCTGGTGTGGCTCGGCTGGCTCGGAATCGGCTGGGGCGCAACGTTTCTGCTCGGGCTCGTCGTCACTCGCTTTGCCGGGCCGTTCAACCCACCCATCTCGTAGGGCAAGGAGCACGCTTTCCCGCCCGCAAAGCGTGCTCCGGCCTCACACCGGATTCAGGTCGTCACGTGCCAGACCAGAGTCCGCGTCATCCATTGGGCCCGAGCCTGCTCATCTCGGACGGCATCGGTGGGATCGGTGACTATTGCCTTCACCATATGAGTACCGGGTGCGAGCCCCCGAGGCGTGAACTCCGGGCCTGTCCCGACTGTCACACCGTCGACCTGCCACGTGACAGAGGCGTTGCCGACCGTCTTGACCCACAGCGTTTCTCCGGCGGATTTGATGGATTGGCCGGACGATGCCTCAACCACTCCGGTTTCCCGATAGAAAGCGGTGATCATCGCTTCCCGTCCGGGCAGATTGAACTGCCGGCCCAGCGATCGCATGATCGAGTTGCTCGTGGGGCGATAGATGCACCGCTTGTAATACCGGCCGCCTTGATAGGTGTCGACGACACCTCCGTCGGGTGAGGTCTGACCCAGCCAGCGGTACCACTTGGTCTGGTTGGCCCGCATCTGCGCGGCGGTGGAACGGGAGACGTTGAGCTCGCGAGGTTCCCCGTAGGGATAGCAGTCCCCGCCGCCGTAGTCGTATTCGTCGGCCAGCCCGCCGATCGAGTGGCCGAGTTCGTGAATCGCGATCTGACCCGCTTGGGCGTTGCCGCCCGACGCGGTCGCCACGCCGCCTCCGGCCCCGCCATATTTGGTGCTGTTGGCCAAGGCGATGACCTGGTCTACATCGCTCACGGAAGCGGCGAATTGCCGTGCCTTGGTCTGGTTGACGCACAGGAGCCGCTCGGTGTTGTTGCACCAGAATCGCATGTCGAGTGCGGTCGACTTGCTGACCCCGTTGGTGGGGTCGTTGTCGACGCCGGATTGGGCCGAGACGACATTGACCTGCCAGACGTTGAACTGGGTCCGGTGGCTCTTGAATGGTTCGAAGGCCGCGATCTCGTTCCACTTGCTCTGCACGTGCTGGTGATACAGACCCAGCTGGGTGCTCGTGTATCCGTCTCCGACGAAGACGAGGTCGAAGCGGGTCGCGCTGGAACCATTGATCTCAATGGGGACTACCTCGGCTGCCGCCACCTCCATGGCCGACGCGGAGGGCTCAACTGCGGGTAACCGCACGGGCATTCGGCCGATTGTGCCGTCAGGACTGAAGACCTCCATCCACTCCACTCGGCCTCCGGCGGGCCCGGCGGTCGCGGAGGGTGAAGCGACGGCTACCAAAGCGAAGCTGACAGCTACCAGCAAAGTAGTCAGACGCATTCGGGGCATTGATTCCTCCCATTGCGTTAGGGTGAAATCACTATGGCCAAACCGTTCACTTTGCGCCCATCTCAAAATCCATAAGTTTCAATTATGGGTCAAGTGACTTGTCCAATGTGGAGCGAATACCGAGTGCCGCTATGGAGCTAGAGATCCGGCATCTGCGTGCCGTCTGTGCGATCGCCGACACCGGGAGCATCAGCAAGGCCGCGACCACGCTCGGGATATCGCAGCCGGGCCTGACCGCGCTGCTGCAACGACTGGAGCGGGAGCTTGGTGGGCGACTGTTCACCCGAGGCCGCACCGGCGCCGTGCCGACGCTGCTTGGCGATTTCGTGGTCTGCCGCGCTCGCAGCACCTTGCTCGGCATGGATGAGCTACGCCGCGGCGCGAGCCGCTATCCGGCCGACTTCGGCGAGGTCATCCGACTTGGCGGTGCCATGGCGTCGGTGTCGGTCGGGCAGTCCCGCCGGCTTGGCGCCTACCTCACCGGCATCGACCTTCGGCTGCAGATCGAGTACTCACCTCAACTGCTCTGGGAGCTCATCGTGGCCGGGCGGCTGGACGCGATTACGACCGTCGACTATCCCGGCTACCAATTGCAGCCGCCATCGGATCTCGTCTTCGACGTCCTGCAGATTGAGCCGGTGTTCGTCGCACTGGCCGCGGATCATCCGCTCAACCGGCAGGAGGAGATCGATCTAGCCGACCTCGCGGACGAGCGATGGGCTATGACTCCGCCGGATGGAGCCGGCTGGCCCGATTACTTCCACGCCGCCTGCCAGGAGGCGGGGTTCACTCCGCGGGTTCCCTACACCATCTCAGGCTGCGAGTCGTTGCGGGACTTGGTGGTCAACGAGAAAGCGGTAGCGCCATGCCAGGCGGTCTTCGAATCCAGCGAAGGCTTGGTAGTCCGGCCGTTGGCCGGAAACCCGGTGGTGATGCGGCACGTTCAGGCTTGCCGGCGCGATGGGCCACTCGGCGACCACGTGGCCGAGCTGGTGCGCTTCGGGCGTGAAGCGCACCAGGAGTATTCGGGCCGGGCTCCGCACTATGTGGCATGGCGCAAAAGGCAAGCGGCGGCTAGGGGATCGTGACGCCGTAAGCGGTGAGGATCTCGCCGATCGGCTGGTAGAAGGTGGTGCCGCCGGTGGTGCAGTTGCCGGACCCGCCAGACAGGATGCCGATGATAATTCCGGTCGCCTTGATGTAGAGCGGGCCGCCGCTGTCGCCCGGTTCGGCGCAGATGTTGGTCCGGATGAGTCCGGCGACAACGCCTTGCGGATAGTTCACGGTCGCGTTAAGCCCGGTGACAACTCCGCATCGCACTCCCGTCGTGCTTCCGCTACGGCAAACAGCTTGTCCCACTTGGGCATTGCCGGCTCCACGAATGGTGAGCTGACCCGGATAGGTGTGCACGGCGCTGGGGTGCGAGACGGCGGGATTGGTGTAGCGCACGATGCCGTAGTCATTGCCGGGGAAGCTCGTTCCGGTGCGGCTGCCCAGCAATGTGGTCTGCGATGCATTTGAGTACCAGGTCGCGCCGATGTTGGTGCAATGCCCAGCCGTGACGAAGAAGTAGGTGTTGCCCCGGCGGACATTGGCGCCGAGGGAGCACCGGGCGCCGCCGGTGTAAATGGCTTGGCCGCCGGCGATGAGGATACGGAGCTCGCCCGGCTCGTGCTGGATCCGGATCGTTCTTCCGGCCGGGGCAACGGCGGCCCTGAGAGCGTCAAGGCGCGCTCCGGTCACTGTGCTGTCCGCACTGACCACGATCTGGCCGGTGTTTTCGTCGGTGTGCCAAGCCGTGCCCGGGATACGGAGCTTCGACGCGGTCGACTCGGCGGAAGGTGTGGCAGACGCATTCGCAGGCGCCGCCAAGGTTAATGCCATGATGGCAAGGAAGACGAGAGCGCGGCGTCCCATGCGGACCTCCGGGTGCCAACAGCATCGACGAGAGGGAATGTCTAGCTTGACATCGAAGGGCGTCCAACGGCAAGCAGTGCGGACCGGAAGGACTGATGAGCGATGTTGCTGCAGAACAAGGTTGCCGTGATCTACGGTGCGGGTGGCCCGATCGGTGGTGCCGCCGCTCGTGCGTTTGCCCGTGAGGGAGCCAAGGTCTTCCTCGCCGGGCGGACCAAGTCCAAGCTCGACAAAGTGGCAGATGAGATCCGTTTGAGCGGCGGGGATGCGCAAACGGCCTCCGTCGATGCTCTTGATGAGCGCGCCGTGGACGAGTTTGTCGACGCTGTGGCAGAGCAGGCGGGCCATGTCGACATTTCGTTCAATGCCATCGGGATCGGCGATGTTCAGAAGTCGTTGACCGAGATATCGGTGGACGACTTCCTTCAGCCGATTGCCAATGCGACGCGCTCGCAGTTCCTGACGAGCAGAGCCGCCGCGCGGCACATGATTCCGCGCGGGTCTGGGGTGATCCTGGCGTTCGGTGGATCTGGGTCAAACACGCTGCCCGGGTTGGGAGGCTTCGTGGTTGCCCTAGATGCGATCGAGGGTCTTCGCCGCCAGTGGGCGTGCGAGCTCGGACAGCACGGAATCCGTGTCGTCACCTTGAAATCTGGTGGCATTCCCGAATCCATGCCGGCCGATGAGCCTGCCCGAGACGCCATCACCGCCAATATTCAGGAGGCCACGCTGCTAAGCCGGACCGCGACGCTGGCCGATGTCGGCAACGTGGCGGCGTTTGTGGCCTCGGATCAGGCTCGGACTCTAACGGCGACAGCGGTCAACATCTCCTGCGGCGCGATGATGGACTAGACAACGAAGAGCGCCGGCACCGAGTCGGTGCCGGCGCTCTTAGGCGGATGCCGTTCAGGACAAGGTTTCCAGAAGCTCGGCGAGCCGGTTGTACGACTCGGCCGCGCCCGACTCCATACCCGAGGCGATCATTCCGTCACGGTCCTCTTTGGACTCGTAGATCGCTGTGCTCGTGACAGTCGTCTTGCCATCCTGCTCCTCGAAGGTCAGCGTCTCGAGCACGACCTTTCCCGGGAAGCCCTCGAACTCGAAGGTCTGCACCAAGCGCTCGGGTGCCGCGATCTCGCGGTACTCACCGTGGAACGCATACTGCTCACCATCGGGCGCGTGCTCCACGAAGCGGTACCCGCCGCCGGGCCGGAAATCCATTTCACAGCTGAGTTTGTTGGCCCGCTGGCCCCACCACTGGGTGATGTGCTCGCACTTGCTGTGTGCCTCGAACACCAACGCCCGTGGTGCGTCGAAGACCCGGGTCATGACAATCTCCAGATCGGACGGCAAGGCCACGGTCAGGCCGCCGCTAGTGTTGTCGCTCATCACTTTTCCTCCTTGTTCGGTTGCGCCTTCATCTGGCGCAGGTAGTCGTCCAGGCGCTCGTATCTCTCGTCCCAGAACCGGCGATATTGCTCGGTCCACTCCACGATCTCCTTGAGCGGTGTGGCCTCTAGCCGGCACGGCCGCCACTGCGCTTCTCGGCCGCGGGTGATGAGCCCGGCTCGCTCCAGCACCTTCAGGTGCTTGGAGATCGCCTGGAGGCTCATCGTGAACGGCTCGGCCAGCTCGTTCACGGTCGCTTCGCCGTCGGCCAGCCGGGCGAGGATCGCCCGCCGGGTCGGGTCGGCCAGTGCCGCGAAAACATTGCTGAGCTGATCCATTGTCATCTATTCAACCATTCGGTTTATCAACTGATAGGTTGAGCATAGTGCGCGAGCAGGGCATGTCAAGTGGTCGCCCAGAAAACTTGTCGCACCCGCGCGGCAGGATCGGCGGCATGGCAGTACGCGAGCCCGAACAGTGGACTGAGATCCTCGCCGCCCACCCAAACGAGGTCGCCGGCCTCGCCCGCAGGTTGCGAAAGGCAGCGCTAGCCGCGTTGCCCGACCTCACCGAGCGCTTTTACCCGGGATGGCAAGGGCTGGGGCTGAAGCATCCGGCCGCGGGCCTGATCGCGACGATCTTCGCGCGTGAGGCCGACGTGGTGGTGTATCTGGAGCGAGGCGCTTCCTTGCCCGATCCCGATGGCCTGCTTGAGGGCGCGGAACGGCTGCGCAAGACCCGCATGATGGTGTTCCGGCCGGGCGGCAAGGTGCCGACGGCCAAGCAGTTCGTGGCCTACCTGGACCTTGCTATCGAATACGTCGGTATTGAATAGGGCTGGGCGGTGGTTTCGGTCTGCTCTGCCAGATGCGTAGTGGGATTGCCACCACGACACCCACCGCGAAGCCGAGCACATGCGCTAGGTAGGCGACCGAGCCGGCCTCGGAGACGGCATATCCGGTGGCGTAAATCCATTGCAGCGCAAACCACATGCCCAGCACCAGCCAGGCGGGCAGTTTCAAAGGCAGGAACAACAATATGGGTACCAGGCTCCACACCCGCGCCCACGGATAGAGCACCAGATAGGCGCCGAGCACACCTGAGACCGCGCCGGAGGCTCCGATGAGTGGCACTGTCGCGTCCGGAGTGGACAGTGCGAAGCCATAGGCCGCAACGTATCCGGAGAGCAGGTAGAACAAGAGGTATTGCAAGCGGCCCATCCGGTCCTCGATGTTGTTGCCGAAGACCGCCAGGAAGAGCATGTTGCCCAACAGGTGCAGCCACCCCGCGTGTAAGAACATCGAGTTGAAGACGGACAACGCGGGAAACTTTTCGTAGGTGGGTGGCGCGACGACGCATCCGGGCCCGCTCGGCCCCGTCCCCGTTTGACCTGTCGGCACCGCGGAAAGCTGCTCGTTGGTCAGCATCTCTTGCGGGATGGCGCCGTATTGCCGATAGAACGCCTCTTGCCGGCAAAGGTCGGCCAGGCTCAGGTCTTCGATGCCGAGCGAGGCTGCGGCCGGGGTGCGCAAGAAGACGATGATGTTGGCCGCGATGAGCCCATAGGTCAGCCAGGGCACCCGGCGTACCGGGTTGATGTCGTGGACCGGGATTACCACGGATCCACTCTGCCCTATGCACCGGGTATCAGGGAATACCCGGTCGGTCAGGCCGAACCCTGACGAACGCGGTCTCGGCGCGCGTATGGTGAATCTGAGCCAATGGGGGTGGACAAGTGAGCACTGTGGAGTTGAAGAGCTTCGATAAGCCGGACGAGACCCGGCCGTTCGAGGGCAAGGGTTGGGGAGATTTCGTCCAAGTGGCCGGAAGAACCGTAGGACGGGGTCATTTCGAGCCCGGCTGGCGCTGGTCGGTCAACGTCAAGCCGATCGCCAAAACGGATCTATGCCAGTTCTCGCATCTTGGTTACTGTCTTGAAGGCCGGATGCGGATCTACATGAGCGACGGCTCGGAATACGACATCGGACCGGGTGAGGTAATGGCGGTTCCGCCTGGCCATGACGCTGAAACGATCGGCAACGAGACCTGCGTCGTCCTGGACTTCGGGGAGATCGACGAATACGCGTTACGTCGCTGACCATCAACCTACAAGGATCACATCAGATCGGCATCGATCAGGAACCTGCTGACGCGGGCTAGTTCATCCTCATCAAGGCCGATCTGAGGTGTTGCAGTAGTCGGATGCTTGATGATTCCGCGCAGGAACAGCGCCGCTTTGAAAGCGCCGAGTGCGGAGGATCCCCGGCCCATATGAGGACCGCCGACGTCCACCAGCTTGAACAACCGGCACAGGCGTTCCTGCTCGGTGCGAGCGGTGTCCCACTCGCCACGTGACGCGGCCTGGAACAGCCTGGCATAGCCTTGTGGGTCCACATTGCCCAATCCCGGTACCACACCGTCCGCGCCCATCCAGAGAGCACAGTCGACGGTCAGTTCCGATCCGGTGAGCACACTGAACGCCTCGATCCCGCGACTGCGCCTGCCCAGGATCACCTCGCGCAACCCGCCCTCGTCGCCGCTGGAGTCCTTGAGCCCGGCCAGAATTCCTTCCGCGGCCAACTCCAGCAGGGTCTGCGAACTCAGCTTCGTGTGCACAGAGACGGGCAGATCATAGGCGTAGACGGGTAATCCGGAGAGGTTGGCGATGGCACGGAAGTGCTTCTCGATCTCCGCCGGATGGGTACGGGTGTAAAAGGGTGCCGTAGCAACGATTCCGTCCGCCCCCGTGGCGACGGCAACGCGCGCATGGTCGAGCACCCGTAGGGCGGTCATGTCGATGACCCCGGCCAGCACCGGCACCTGACCGGCAACGTGGCCGATCACCGTCTCCATCACCACTTTGCGGTGACCGTCGGGAAGGAAGGCAGCCTCCGACGAGGATCCCAGGATGAACAGCCCGGTGACGCCGCCTTCCAGCAGGTGATCCACCAGACGAGTCAGCGAGACCGTGTCCACCTCGAAGTCCGGGGTCAGCGGTGTGCACACCGGCGGGATGACGCCGGTGACGAGGGCAGCCGTGGTCATAGACGCTCCTGTGCTTGGCTGATCAGTTGCCGATTGCTGGTTCCATCGGGAACCGGGTGGTAGCAACGGAAGAGATGGTCGTCGTTGGCCGTCTGTTCCGGGGGCAGCTCGGTGGCGCAGAGTTCGTCGGTCTTCCAGCATCGAGTCCGGAATGGACAACCGCTCGGTGGCTTGGTCGCCGACGGGACCGGCCCGGCCATGGGGATAGGCTCGATGGGGAATAGCAGGCCGGGGGTGGCTGAGAACAGCGCACGCGTGTAGGGATGGCGAGCCCGGTGCGGGATCACGTCGGCCGGTGCCTGCTCGACGATCCGGCCCAGGTACATCGTGAGGACCCGGTCGCTCATCCGCCGCACGGTCTGAATGTCGTGCGAGACAAAGACCATCGCGAGATTCAGCTCGGCCTTCAAGTCCAGGAGAAGGTTGAGGATCTGGGCGCGGACCGACACGTCGAGAGCGCTCGTCGGCTCGTCGGCGATCAGCACCTGTGGCTCGAGTGCGAGTGCGCGGGCTATGGCCACCCGCTGGCGCTGCCCGCCGGAGATCTGACTGGGCAACAGATTCGCGACACTACCCGGCAGACCCACGAGGGACAGGAGTTCTCGGACGCGTTGCTCGCGCTGGGGTTTGGTACCCCTGGAATGCACATCCAACGGGTCCCGCAGGATCTGGCGGATCGGCAAGCGCCGGTTGAGAGCCGTGGCCGGATCCTGAAAGACCATGGCGGTGTTGGAGCCGACCGTCGCTCGCCGGGTGGCGGCGTTCATGGCCCAGATGTCCTGGCCCTTGAAAGCGACCGTGCCGGAGGTCGGTTTCTGCAGTCCCACAAGCACTTTGGCGAGCGTTGACTTGCCGCAACCGGATTCGCCCACTATTCCGACCGTCTCGCCCGCAGCGATGCTCATGTCCGCACCGGTCAGCGCGTAGACGAGGTCGCGGCGGAACAGCCCGCCGGAACGGGCCTTGTGGACCACATGGACGCCAGACAGCTCGAGCAGAGTCATACCGCTACCTCCAGAGCCGGATGGTGGCAGGCGACCTCGTGGTGATCGCCGAGCTTCTTCAGGACCGGTGTCTGGATTGGACAGATCTCAGTCGCCATCGGGCACCGGTCGGCGAAGCGGCATCCGGTGGGGAAGTCGGCAGGGGAGGGCACGACGCCGCGGATTTGGTTGAGCCGGGTCGCACCGGCTTCCAATGACAGCACCGCACCCAGCAGACCGCGGGCATAGTGGTGCGCCGGCGCGCCAACAAGTGTTGCAGTGACTCCACTCTCGACGATCTGCCCGCCGTACATGACGACCACGCGATCGGTGACGTCGGCGACCAGCGCCAGATCATGTGAGACCAGGATCAGGGCGAATCCGAGCTCGGCCCGCAATCGCAGCAGCAACTCGATGACCTGTGCTTGGATCGTGACGTCGAGGGCGGTGGTGGGTTCGTCGGCGACGATTAGCTTCGGGCTGCGGGATAGCGCCATGGCAATCAGCACGCGTTGGCGTTGCCCGCCGGAAAGCTCATGAGGATAGGCCGACAGGGTGCGCGCCGGGTCGAGGCCCACGAGTTCCAACAGCTCCACCGGCGTACGCCGCCCGCCACGACGGACCACCTGC
>DPJL01000206.1 GCA_003543035.1 Micromonosporaceae bacterium
TCGTGGTGCGTGTAGGCCCCGGCCACCTGGGTGGCGTTGGCGACCTGGGTCCCGTTGACGAAGACGTCCGCCTTGGAGATCACCCCGGAGAAGTCGAGGTAGGTCCGGGTACCCGGCTCGGCGGTCAGGTTGAACTCCGACCTATACCACCAAGGCACGGTGAATTCACTGGTCGGGATGCTCGCCATGTTGTTGGAGAAGAACGGGTCGGAATACTGCCCGTTGGCGAGCAACGCGGCGAGCACAGTCGAGCGCGGCCCGGCCGGGACCCAGCTGCCAGCGTTGTAGCCGGGCTGGGAGATGGTGGCCCCACTGTCGCCGGTCCGCGAGGTGGACTGGATTCGATATCCGGCCAGAGGGGTGCCGACAGCGCTGGCGGCGGGTTGACCTGCGGATTGAGCTGCGAGCTGAGTCGCGTGACTGGAGGCGGGCACGACGCCGATAGCCGCTGCGGCCAGAACAACCGCGAGCAGAGGACGCATCTCCATAATGGAGCCTCCCGGAGAGAGTATCTGTTAGTTAAACTGCCTAACAGTCTCCGAGGCTATAGTCAACCTCTTCGATCAAAGATGAGGCTCCAGGCGCGGTCCAACGCGCGGGCGATCGCTCCAAATAGGACTCCACTGTCGCCGAGCTCGCTGCCGACCACTCGAGGCCGCAACGGTCCCAGCTCGGCGATGCTCTTGTCGATGGCGTTGCCGAGCAGATCGACGTTTTTACCTACGCCACCGCTGAGGACCACGAGCTCCGGATCGAGCACCGCCGCGACGGCAACGACGAGACCGCCGATTCGCCGGCCTTCCGCCTCGACCATAGCCATCGCTGCCGAGTCGCCGTCAGCCGCAGCGGCGAAGATCTCCTTCGCCGTGGTCAGCCGCAAGCCGGCCGCTTGAGCCGCTCGCGCGATACTCGGCCCGGCCACTTCGCTCTCAGTCGGCCCGTGCTCGATGGTTTCCGGATCCGTCTGCGCCAAACCTGTTGGCAGATAAGAGATTTCACCGGCCGCACCGCGAGCCCCGACATAGAGCTTGCCGCCGATGACGATGCCCATGCCCACGCCGGTGCCGATCGAGACCAGGACGAAGTTCTCCTTACCCTTGCCCTGTCCATACGCGTGCTCTCCAACCGCGGCCAGGTTGACGTCGTTCTCCAGCACCAGATCGACGCCGAGCGCCTGGCGCAACCGGTCGAGCAGGCCGGTCTGACCCCAGCCGGGCAGATTCGGCGCGAACTCCACCCGCCCGGCGGCGGGATCGAAGACGCCCGGTCCGCCGACGACCGCACAGGTCAGCGCCTCCCACAGCACCCCCGCCTCAGCCGCCGCATCACGTGCCAGCTTTCCAGCCCGGCGCACCAACTCCGCAGCGGTACGAGCCGAGTTCGGGCCGTCGCGCCGGGCCAGGAACTGACCCCGGGAGCCGGCCACCGCGACCCGGATCCACTCCCGGCCGATGTCGACACCGAGGACATAGACCGCATCCGGTCGCAGGTCGTACAGCGCGCTCACCGGGCCGGGCTTGCCGGCCAGCTGCCCGACCACCTCGACCAGGCCCGCGTCGGCCAGCCCGGACAGCGCCGCGGAGACGGTTGGCTTGGACAGGCCGGTGCGGCGCGCCAACTCCACCCGTGACGAAGGGCCGAGTTCCTGGAGTCTTTCCAGGAGTAGTCGTTCGTTCATCACGCGCAGGTAACGGGAGGTGCCGAGCATCAGATGATCCTAAACGAGCGTCTTCCCGAAACCGGGTTAGTAAGATACCTTTCTTATCAATCGCCCAAGGTCCACTGAGACTTATCGATGAGAGGGCACCGCAAATGCATCGACGTTGGTTAGTGATTCCCGCGGCCGCGGCGCTGGTTGCAGCGCTCGGATTGGCGGGTTGTAGCAATGACAAGACCGGGGACGCCCCGGCCGGCAAGACCATCGCGCTGTTCCTCCCCGAGTCGAAGACGACCAGGTACGAGGCTTTCGACCGGCCGCTGTTCGAGGCCAAGGTCAAGGCGCTGTGTGCCGACTGCAAACTGCTCTATTTCAACGCCGATCAGGACGCCGCCAAGCAACAGCAGCAGGTCGAGACCGCCCTCGCGCAGGGGGCCAACGTGCTGGTGCTCGACGCGGTCGACGCCGCGGCGGTGGCGCCGCTGGTGAATCAGGCCAAGCAGAAGAAGGTACCGGTGATCGCCTACGACCGGCTCATCTCCGGCATCGAATACGAGTACTACGTGTCGTTCAACAACGTGCGCGTCGGCGAGATGCAGGGCCAGGCGTTGCTGGATGCCTTGAACGCCAAGGGAACCAAGGACAAGGGCCAGATCGTCATGATCCACGGCGCCCCGACCGACCCGAGCTCGGCCGACTACAAGAAGGGCGCGCACAACATCCTCGACGGCAAAGTGAAAATCGGCCGCGAGTTCGACACTCCGGACTGGAGCCCGGACAAGGCGCAGGAGCAGATGGAGCAGGCCATCACCGCGCTCGGCCGGGACAACATCGTCGGCGTGCTCTCCGCGAACGACGGCATGGCCGGCGGCGCGATCGCCGCGATGAAGCGCGCCGGTTTCCCCGCCCTCCCCCCGATCACCGGGCAGGACGCCGAATTGGCTGCGGTGCAACGGATTCTCACCGGCGAACAGCACATGACCATCTACCTCGACATCAAGGCCGAGGCGGAGAAGTCCGCTGAGCTCGCTGTCGCCCTGGTCAAGGGCCAGAAGCCGGCCGGCGCCACCACAGTCGACAACGGCACCGCGAAGATCCAGGCCTTCCTGCTCGACCCGATCGCGGTCACCGCGGACAAAATCAAGGACACCATCGTCAAGGACAAGTTCTACAAGGTCAGTGAAATCTGCACCGCCGAGGTCGCCGCCGCGTGCACCAAGCAAGGCATCTCGTAGTCGTGGTTCTCTCCGCGCGTGACATCAGTAAGCGCTACGGCGCGGTCCAGGCTCTCGATTCAGTGAGCCTGGACCTCGCCGCGGGCTCGGTGACCGCTCTGGTCGGTGACAACGGGGCGGGCAAGTCCACTCTGATCAAAACGATCGCGGGCGTGGTGGTGCCCAACTCCGGGACGATATCCGTTGCTGGGCAACAGGTGCGCATCACCAGCCCGCATGACGCGCAGGCACAGGGCATCGCGACTGTCTACCAAGACCTGGCGCTATGCGAAAACCTTGATGTTGTCGCGAACCTTTTTCTGGGTACCGAGAAAAGCCGCTTCTCGCTTTTAAGTCACCTGGAAATGGAGAAGACCGCCCGCA
>DPJL01000201.1:0-4377 GCA_003543035.1 Micromonosporaceae bacterium
GTGGAGAACCGGCTGTGCACCAGCGCGATCGCGCTCACCAGCCGCGGGTCGGACAGGTCGGGGAAGAACGTGGGGAGCTGATTGGTGGTCAGCATTCCCTTGTAGACCACCGTGCGGGCGGACAATGAGGAGAAATACACGTCGACACCACGCTCGCGGGTCTCTCGCTCGACCCGGCGCCGCACCACAAACGCCAGCCGCTCCAGGGCAAGGCCGGACCCACCCGAGATGAACAGCTGGGCGAAATGTGGTTGCACGGACCGAGCGGACGGGCCGAGGTCGGCGCCTTGCGCGTCGATGGGTAGGTCACGCCAACCCACGAGTTTGACGCCCTCCTCGGAGATGATCCGCTCGATCACCTCGATGGCACGGGCCCGTTGGTTGGTGTCCGCGGGAAGGAAGGCATTGCCCACGGCGTAGGTCGGCTCCCCGGTCGCGGTGGGCTCCGGCAAGGGGAAGTCGGTGACCGCGCGAAGGAATTCGTGCGGCACCTGCACCAGAATTCCCGCGCCGTCACCGGAGTTAACCTCGCTGCCCGCGGCGCCACGATGTTCCAGATTGCGCAGCGCGGTCAAGCCCGCCTCGATTATCGCGTGCGAGCGTCGGCCGCGTGCGTCCACGACGAAGGCGACACCGCAGGCGTCGTGTTCGTTGGCGGGGTCATAAAGGCCCTGGGCGTATGGGACAGCAGAGAATGTCACGTGTCGGCCTCCTGACAAACGTCATGCGCCGGCGTGGCTGTGATCATGAGTTTGGAGGGACGACATCGGCCCAGCAGATTCACTGGAGCGTACACAATGACCCGCGAATCCGTAAGACAACAACTATGCCTACGGTGAGCGAAAACATCACTCACTCCGGCATGCCCGGATAGCCGTCCAACCACGACACGGTGCCGACCACCCACCAGCAGCCGGCCGTCGCCGAGAACAGTAACGGCACTGACCGTCGCGCCGCCCAGGCCCGAGCGTCAAACCCGTGCGGTGGCAGCACTTCCCGGCAACCGTGTCCTGATCGGGCGTTGCCGTCGCGAACGTTGAGCGGAAAAGTCTGGCGCGTCTCCAGGCGCGGGGGTGGAACAATCTTGCGATGCCTTCTCCTTCGGGTTTTGACTATGAGGTGCGCGCCGATGCTTCTGTGGTGATCACGCACCACGGGCGTATCGCGTCCACGCTGCGCGCCGGCCGTGCGGCAGAGTTCCTTGCCGAGGTTGAGGACGATCCGCAAGAGGTGATGGCCCGGTGGACGGGCAACTACCGGCGGGGCAACGAGCGCACTGCACGCAACCATCCGCGCAACCGGGGCCGGTCCTGATCCGTACCGAGGTTCCGTCGCTGTCACCACGTCCGGCGAGACGACAGCCTTGCCCCGCTCAGGTCATCCGAGTGGGGCTAGGTCTCGACCGGAGCGTGAAGCTCGTGTCAGTCTGTTGCCCTGATGCGACGCTCGCTGATCACGTCTCACAAACGCCGATCGTGGTACTCACACCCCGCCGCGATGCTAGTTATGGTCGCTCTCCTGGGAATCGCGCTCGCAGCAGGAACATTCTTGGCGCTGCGCGACACCTCCCGGCCAGCGCTGCTTGCTCAGCCCACCGATACACCAAAACTGCTGGCATCGGCGGCACCCCTGACCTGCGCGGGGCGCAACGTGACAGTTACGCGGCAGTTGCGCGGCATGTGGCTCACCACAGTCAGCAACCGCGATTGGCCGAGCAAGCCTGGCCTCGATGAGCATACGATCAAAGCCGAGTACCGAGCTTGGCTCGATCTTGCTCAGCGCATGAACCACAATGCCATTTTCGTCCACGTGCGACCCAGCGGAGACGCCTTCTGGCAATCGTCATTCGCTCCATGGTCGCGCTGGCTGACTGGACGCACCGACGGGCAGTCGCCAGGCTGGGATCCGATGGCCTACATCGTCGCGGAAACCCATGCCCGCGGCTTGGAGTTTCACGCCTGGTTCAATCCTTATAAGGCCGCTCAGACCGGCACCATGGCGAGCCTGCCGGCCAACCATCCCCTGCACGAGCATCCTGAGTGGGCGGTGGTTTATCCGTCGCCAGCCGATTCAAGTGCGGCCCGGCTCTATTACAACCCCGGCATTCCTGAGGCCCGCCGTTTCGTTGAAGACTCCATTTTGGACGCCGCCGCTAAATACGACCTCGACGGCATCCACTTCGATGACTTCTATTACCCGTACCCCGTTGGTAAGCAAGACTTTCCCGACGACGCGACCTTCGCCCGCTACGGTGACGGGGCAAGCAAAGCCGATTGGCGCAGACAGAATGTAAACGTGTTCATCCAGGAGATGTACACGCGGATCAAGCAACTCAAGCCCTGGGTGAAGTTCGGGATCAGCCCATTTGGCATCTGGCGCAACAAGCAGACCGACCCCTCCGGCTCGGCAACCCTTGGCCTGCAAAGCTTTGACGACATCTACACCGACACCCGGCTGTGGATTACCAAGGGCTGGCTCGATTACGTGGTCCCACAGCTCTACTGGCACATCGGATTCGACGTCGCTAACTACGAAGAATTGCTGCCGTGGTGGTCCAAAACTATCGCTGGCACTCACGTGCAGCTCTACATTGGACAGGCCGATTACCGCATCGGGCAGCAGGGTCCATGGAGTGACCCTGGCGAGATCGACCGCCAGCTCGCCCTCAACCGCAACTACCCGGTCAGCGGCAGCATCCACTTCAGCGCCAGCCAGGTACGCAATGACGTTCTCGGCGGTGTCACCCGTTACCGCGAGGCGCATTACCGGCAACCAGCGCTGATCCCTGCCATGCCACATCTTCCGGGCATCCGTCCCCAGCCCCCCTCCCTCACCGGTGCCCATCGCGGCGAGAACGGCACGGTCACGCTGACCTGGCTGGCCGGCGACAGCCTTCCTACGCGCCGCCACGCCATTTACCGGGCAGACCTTGCCAGCCAAGACCCAGCCCAGTTGATCCGCGTGATGACGGGAGTTCCGGGGACAAGCAGCTGGACCGACTCAACTGCGACACCCGGCCGGGCCTATGCCTACTGCGTCACCACCCTCGATCGTCTCTGGAACGAAAGCTCAGCCGTTCAGGTAGCTAGTGTCGCGTGAACGATGATCTTTGACCGCCGGTGGCTTTGGTGAGGATTTCGCGGTTCTTTAGGCAGTGGTGCAGCTGGCCGAGCATTTTGCTGAATAGGTGCCGGATGGCTGCGGCGTGGGTGTCGCCGTGTCTGCAGCGAGCTTGCCCAGCGCCATCGCCAGCACACCACCACCGACACCGCTTTCGCAGGTTGTCCCAGTCTGCCGTCACGATATGGATTCTTGTTTCCGCAGCTAGACCGCGTCTCGCGTGTCCCGCGGTGTCCCACGGACGACGCGCGCCCCGGCGCCCCGGTGGTCAGATGACTTCCGCCACGACGTCCCGACGAACGAACGACTTACCCGGTCAACTCGAAGAGAAGGAAATGACAGACATGAACTCTCACATCAGCGCGAACCTGCTTGGCGTCAGCGAAAAGGAGCAGCAGACCAAGGCTCGTGGAAAGAGGTTTACCCTGAACGGCGCACTTTGGTTACTTCAAGTGCTGGGGGGCTTCTTCTTTGCCGGCAGCGGCTTCGGCAAAGTGTTGTTGTACGACGGAGCCCTGTATGCGGCAGCGCCCCGGGCCGTGGCTTGGTACGCAGCAGTGCCGCAGCCCCTGATCGTATTCATAGGTGTCGTCGAGGTGCTCGGCGGCGTCGGCCTGATACTGCCAGCAATGACCGGAGTCATGCCGAAGCTGACGCCGCTCGCTGCCGCTGGCCTCACGCTGACGATGATCCTCGCGGCTGGTTTTCATATCACGCGCGGCGAGTACGGACTGGTGCCCGCCAACGTCGTGCTGGGAGGCGTTGCAGCGTTTATCGCGGTCGGACGGTGGAACCTGAGGCCCATCACGCCTGGGCCCGTCACCACCTCACGCGTACTCAAGTCGTTTGCGGTCCTCACCTTGCTGACCTTGTTGGTGTTCGCCCCAACTTGGTACACGATGACACACGTCCAATTCTGATCACTCGCTCCAGGGTCGTGATCGGACAGTCCGTCCTCTCGATGCCGATGCCCACCGCACAGCCATTCCGGTGAGGATCGCATGCGACTTGCCCTCAAAGAAGCGGGTGGGGTCCGGCTTGGCTCCCTCCAGGGGTGACGGGTTTGCGATCTCGCTGCTTAGGATGCGCAGCCCGTCGAGTTTGTTGCGGGTTGAAGACACTCGCATGGCCGCGTACAGTCCCCTGACATGCGGGGTGTTTCCGCCTTCTCGGCCTTGTTGACCGTTCTTGCCGTCGTCAGTTTCGGGGCGGCACAGCCCGATGATCCCCGCGAAGCAAAGAAACGCGCAGATGCCG
>DPJL01000201.1:4696-4860 GCA_003543035.1 Micromonosporaceae bacterium
AACGCGCAGATGCCGAGCTCGCCCGCACGGCAGCGTTGCTGGAAACCGCCTCGGCCCAGGCCCAGGCCGCGCTGACCAAACTCAGCGAGTTAAACGAGGACGTCTCCGCGGCGAAAAAGCTCGGCGCGGCGGCGCGGGGAGCGGTCGCGGCGGCGGAAAAGGAA
>DPJL01000201.1:5256-5492 GCA_003543035.1 Micromonosporaceae bacterium
TCGCGGCGGCGGAAAAGGAAGCGGCCGTCAGGCAGGAGCGGGCCGATGCCGCGAGCGCCGTCTTGGACAAAGCCACGCAAAAATATGAAGCCGCGACCAACCGGGTCCAACTCGAAAAGGAGCGCCTCGGCCGGTTCGCCACGGTCGCCTATCAGGGCGGCGGAGTCGCGCAGTTCAACGCCTTCGTGGGTGCGAGCTCGCCGCGCGAGTTCATGCTGCGCGCCGAATACGCGCGC
>DPJL01000056.1 GCA_003543035.1 Micromonosporaceae bacterium
CTGCAGAGCATAAAAGCCGATCCATCATTTGGTACCAACAGATGGGTCTACGTCTACTATGCCCCACCGCTTTCGACTCCGGGTGGCGACGCACCCGCGACCGGCACGCCCGCCGATTTCGCGCCATTCAACGGCGTGAACCGGTTGGCACGTTACACAGTCCGGGCTGACAACACGTTGGATCCGGCTTCCGCGGTCACCATCCTTGACGTGCCAACGAGCCGGGGCATGTGCTGCCACGTCGGCGGGGACATCGACTTCGACGCGGCCGGGAACCTTTACCTGTCAACCGGAGACGACTCGAATCCGTTCGACTCATCGGGGTACACCCCGATCGACGAGCGGGCCGGGCGCAACCCGGCCTTCGACGCGCAGCGCACCTCGGGTAGCACGAATGACTTGCGTGGCAAGGTTTTGCGCATTAAGCCCAGTGCGGGCGGCGGATACACCATCCCCGCGGGCAACATGTTCGCGCAAGGAACAGCGAACACGAAGCCCGAGATCTATGCGATGGGCTTCCGCAACCCGTTCCGGATGAGCGTGGACAAGGGAACCGGCGTCGTCTATCTCGGCGATTACGGCCCCGATGCGGGCACAGCGGATCCCGGCCGTGGACCGGCGGGACAGGTCGAGTTCACCCGCATCGCGTCGCCGGGCTTCTACGGCTGGCCCTATTGCTCGAGCTTCAACACCCCGTACGTCGACTTCACGTTCCCCAGCGGACCGTCGGGGGCACCCTTCAACTGCGCCGGTGGCCCGGTGAACAACTCACCCAACAACACCGGTCAGCAGCAACTCCCACCGGCACAGTTGTCGTGGATCCCTTACACCGGCTCCACACCACCGGAGTTCACCGGCGGGGGACTGTCTCCGATGGGTGGGCCGGTTTACCGGTACGACCCCAACCTGGTGTCGGATGTGAAGTTCCCGGCCTACTACAACGGGACCTACTTCGCGGGCGAGTTCGGCCGGCGCTGGATCAAGAATGTGGTCCCGGACAGTGCCGGGGCGCCGTTGAAAATCAACCCGTTCCCGTGGTCGGGCACGCAGGTGATGGACATGGAGTTCGGCCCGGACGGTGCGCTCTATGTGCTGGACTATGGCACGTCATGGTTTGGCGGCGATGAGAATTCGGCGCTCTACCGGATCGAATACGCCTCAGCGGGCAGGGCTCCGATCGCGGTCGCATCCGCGTCGCGCACGTCGGGGACGGCGCCGCTCGCGGTGAACTTCAGCTCGGCCGGGACTAGTGACCCGGACGGCAACCCGTTCACCTACGCATGGGACTTCACCACCAATGGCAGCACCGATTCCACCGCAGCCAACCCGTCCTTCACGTACCCGACAAACGGTGTCCACACCGCGACTTTGACCGTGCGGGACAGCACCGGCAGGAGTGGGACAGCCAGTGTGATCATCACGGTTGGCAACACCGCGCCAACGGTGAACCTGCAGTTGCCGGCCAACGGCCAGGTCTTCAATTTCGGTGACCTGATTCCTTACCAGGTCACGGTTACCGATCCGGAGGACGGGACGATCGACTGCGCTCGGGTGAAGGTGACCTACATCCTGGGCCACGACACCCACGGGCATCCGGTGACGTCGAAGAACGGTTGCACCGGCTCGATTCAGACCACGGCCGACGGCGAACATGATGTCGCCGCAAACATCTTCGGAGTCTTCGACGCCGAATATACCGACAACCCGGTCAACGGCGTCCCCGCGCTGACCACGCACACCAAGAGTGTGACGCAGCAACGGACCCGGCAGGCCGAACACTTTGGCAACTCCAACGGGATTCAGATCGTCAGCAAGGGCGCTGCCAATGGCGGTCGTGCCGTTGGGTTCATCGACAACGGAGACTGGATTTCCTTTACTCCCTACAACCTTGGCGGCATCACGTCGTTCTCGGCACGAGTCGCGTCCGGCGGCGCGGGTGGAACCCTTTCCCTGCGAACAGGTTCGCCGACCGGGCCGATCGCCGGCTCGGTGGCCGTTGCACCAACCGGTGGCTGGGAAACGTTCGTGACGGTCAACGGGAGCATCACACCGCCTAGCGGGACTCAGGAACTCTTCCTGGTCTTCACGGGTGGTGCTGGATCACTCTTCGACATCGACGAGTTCACCTTGGGCGGTGGCGCTCCGCCGGTTACCGACCTTGCTCTCAACAAGCCAGTGTTGGTCTCCAGCACCGAATCGGCTCTGTATCCGGGCGCCAACGCGGTCGACGGCTCGGTGAGCACCCGATGGTCGAGTGCCTTCTCCGATCCGCAGTGGATCCGGGTCGATCTCGGTCAGCCGTATGACCTCAGCCGTGTCAAGTTGACGTGGGAGGCGGCATACGGCTCCGGGTACCAGGTCCAAACCTCGCTCGACGGAACGAATTTCACCGCGATCCGGACCGTGACCGGCGGCGACGGCGGTGTCGACGACATCACCGGACTCAGTGGCAACGGTCGATACGTGCGGATCTACGGTACCGCTCGCGGAACGGCTTGGGGTTACTCGCTCTTCTCGTTCGAGGTGTATGGGGGAGGCGCGCCGCCACCTCCACCACCGCCGCCACCGTCCAACCTTGCTCTCAACAAGCCGGCGTTGGCGTCCAGCGTGGAATCCACCCTCTACCCCGCATCCGCGGCCGTGGACGGCTCCGGAACCACACGGTGGTCGAGTGCCTTCGCTGACCCGCAATGGCTTCAGGTCGACCTCGGCCAGTCCTACTCCATCGGCCGGGTGAAGCTGACCTGGGAGGCGGCCTTCGGGTCGGGCTACCAGGTGCAGACCTCACCCGACGGGTCGGCGTGGACCACGATCCGCACTGTGACCGGTGGGGACGGTGGGGTCGACGACCTCACCGGCCTGACCGGCACCGGCCGGTTCGTCCGAATTAACGGCACCGCCCGTGGGACAGGCTGGGGTTATTCACTTTTCGAAGTTGAGGTCTACGCACCGTAGCCCGCAGGATGGAAGCATGAAAGACGACCTGCTGCCCGTGTTGCTCGAGCTGGCGATCCCGCACGAGGACATCGGCGAATTGATGGCGGTCAAGCTGACCGCGCACGAGCAGCGACTGCTGGAGGAGCGTGTGCACACGCTCCTCCAGCACCTCGGTTCCGTCGATTCACCGCCGCCCCGATTTGAGCCGATCCCGGACACGCATCCGCTCTTCTACGTGTTCGTCTATGCCGCGGCGTTGCCGTGTGTGAAGGCCTACCATCGGGCGCGCGGCATCCCGGAGGAGATCTCCCGGCTCACGTTCAGCGACGTCGGGCGAAGCGTCGCCGTCCACCGGCGACGGACCGGTGTCGCCGGGCTGAGTCCTGTGCACTGGTTGATGCTGCACTTCTGCGGGACCCGCTATCAGGTTGGGCGGCTCCAATGGGAACAGGCCATCGAGGAGGGCGAACCCGTGCTCTCCATTCACATTCCCGCGTTCTGCGGCCCGCTGAAGCCAGTCGTGGTCGACGAGTCCATCGAGCGCGCCAAGGCCTTCTTCCAGAAGCATTTTCCTGAGGTCGAGTACCGGAAAGCCGTCTGCTACTCGTGGCTGCTCGACGAACAACTCGCCGAATACCTGCCCGCCGAGTCGAACATCATCCAGTTCCAGCGCCGGTTCACCCTGACAGGTCAGCAGGACAATGACGAGTCCATCCAACGGTTCGTCGACGTTGACAGCGCTCTACATAGGACAGTCCTTGAGCACCTCGCCTCGGGACGCCACTGGCACACCGGCGGTGGCTGGCTCGACCTCAGTCGGAGGTGAACAGGTAGGTCAGGTCGTCCCAGCGGATGAAGAGCAGGCTCAGGAAGGCACCCAATCCGAGAGCCACCAACGATTGCGGCCCCATTGCCGGGAGCTGACCGGCGGCCAACCCAACGAGCGCCACGAGACCCAGCAGTCCGTTGCGGACGAGGTGAGGCACGCCGAGCTGCTTTCCACCGGCGCCGAAGCAGTTGCACCTCACCACCCGCTGGCTCTTGATGGTGAGCGCGATCCCGGCTGAGAAGGCCGCCAGGAGAAGGAGAGCGAGCACATAGCCCAATGGCGGCAATAGCACCAAGAACACCACGCACAGCGCTTCCGCCCCAATGACCGCAGCAGCCATGGGCCGCTTCGCGTGCTTGATTCCCAGTCCTGCCAACGATTCCGCGAAGTTCACCGGGCTGCGAAGCTTGCCGATGGCCGCCGCGGCGAAGACGAACCCGAGCAGGGCCCGGCAAGCGAGATCGACGTCCATGTCAGCCCGTCTTGCTCATCCGGCGGACCACCACACCGAGGACGGCGGCGGTGTCGATGTAGCCGAGGCTGCGTGAGTCGAGACTGCGTACGTTGTCACCCAGCACCACGAATCGGCCTTGCGGGACCTTCGGGTCGTCGACCGTGTGCCTCACCTCCTGCGGCACCTCATCACCTGCCACGGCAACGACCCGCTTGACCAATAGGGGCGGCGCACCTGGTACCGGATGAGAAAGCTTGAAAACCACGACATCGCCGACCTGGCAGTCGCGCTGCCGGCGCACCACGAGGCGGTCGCCGTTGAAGTAGGTCGGCGACATGGAATGCCCCTGCACGGTGATGAGGATGGATCGCCGTCGCAGCAACAGGACGCAGAGTGCCCCGGCTGCAAAGGCGATGGGTAGCAGCCAGATCATGGCATCGACCCTCCAATGGGGACGCTGATGGTGAATTCCTCGAAGACCTCGGCCGCGCCTACCCGATGGTCCTGATAATCGGCCGCCTGCAACGAGAACAGCGTGGCGTAGATGCCGTCATGAGCCATCAGCTCATCGTGCGAGCCCAGCTCAGCAATGACACCATCGTCCAAAACAGCGATCGTGCCGGCGTTGCGCAGGGCTCCCAGCCGATGCGAGATCAGCAGACTCGTGCGGTTGGATCGGTGCTGCCGCATGGTTTCGTGCAGCTCGTGCTCGGCCGCCGCATCCAACCCCGAGCTCGGCTCGTCGAGGATCAGCAGATCCGCGTCGGAGCGCATCAGGGTGCGGGCCAGCGCCAGCCGTTGGTTCTGCCCGCCGGAGAGTTGCACCCCGGTGTCGCCCGTGCCGTCGTCGAAGAAGATCCGGCTCAGCAGGGTGTCATAGCCCGCAGGCAACGCACTGACGGCCTCGTCGATGCCCGCCATCTCAGCGGCCCGGCGTACCCGCTGCCGATCGGTTAGGTGCTCGAGGTCGCCGATGCCGATGTTCTCGGCGGCGGTCAGGTCGTAGGTCTGGAAGTCCTGGAAGGTCACGCCGATCCGGCGGCGCAGCTCGTCGACGGAGAACTGCCGGATGTCGGTGCCATCCCAAGTGATCTGACCGCGTTCCACGTCATAGAAGCGGCAGAGGAGCTTGACCAACGTACTCTTGCCCGCGCCGTTGACGCCGACGAGCCCGATCGCTTGTCCCGCTTGAATAGTGAGGTCGAGCCCGCGCAGGATCCATGGACCGCCGGGGTCATAGCGGAACCACACATCGCGAAGCTCGATGCCCTGCCGCAGCGGCCCGGGCGTGGCCGATCCGTCGGTCAGGTCGGGCGAAGCATTCATCACCTCGAGATAGTTGGTGAAGAGCCGGGTGCTGCTCACCGCGACCTGAAGCTGGCTGATCACACCGAATACCGCACCCTGCACCGCGGCTGTGGCCGCTACGAACAGGATCAGGTCTCCGGCGGTCAACTGTCCTTTCGCCGCGCGATACACGACCACCGCCGAGCCCAGCGCTGCGACTAACGCGCCGAGAGCCGCCAGGGCACTCTGGATCACGGTGGAGCGGCGCTGGACCCCGAGCTCGGCGTCGGTCGTGTGGCGAAGGGCGTGCAGCATTCGGCCCTGAAAGAGGTTGCCCAGACCGAAAAGGCGGGT
>DPJL01000182.1 GCA_003543035.1 Micromonosporaceae bacterium
CGGGTTAGGTTTGCCATGTGCTCATAGTCGGCATAGGCCTCGTAGAACTCGAGCATCGCGAACTCGGGTGAGTGGGTGGAGTCGAGCCCCTCGTTGCGGAAGTTGCGGTTGATCTCGAATACCTTGTCGATCCCGCCGACCACACAGCGCTTCAAATAGAGTTCCGGCGCGATCCTTAGAAATACGTCTCGATCGAGGGCGTTGAAGTGGGTCACGAATGGACGTGCCGCCGCGCCGCCGTGGATCAGTTGCAGCATCGGGGTCTCGACCTCGAGATAGCCGCGCCGGTGGAAGGAATCGCGCAGGCTGCGTACCGCGGTCGCCCGGGACCGGACCATCTCACGGGCCTCCGGCCGCATGATCAGATCGACATAGCGCTGGCGGACGCGGGTTTCCTCGCTCATCGCCTTGTGCGCGACCGGCAGCGGCCGCAGCGCCTTGGCTGTCATCGACCACTCGCTGACCAGCACGCTCAGCTCACCGCGCTTGCTGCTGATCACCTCGCCGGTGACGCCCACCTGATCGCCGAGATCGACCAGGCGCTTCCAATCCTCGAGCCGCTCGGCGCCCACCTTGTCCAGCGAGAGCATCACCTGCAATTGAGTGCCGTCACCGTCCTGCAGGGTGGCGAAGCAGAGCTTGCCGGTGTTGCGCACGAACATCACCCGGCCGGTGGTCGCGACCGCATCGCCGGTGGCGTGATCGATCGGGAGGTCAGGGTACTTGGAGCGGATCTCCCCAAGCGGGGCGGTGCGGGGATAGCTCAGCGAATAGGGCTCCTGACCCGACTCGAGCAACGCCTCACGCTTCGCACGCCTAATGCGCATCTGCTCCGGGAGATCTTCGTTTTCCTGGCTCGCGATTGTCACGCCGACTAGCCTACCGAGGGTGGATTTTGATACGCATCGGCTTTCCTTCGGGGCAGTCGCCTCGCACTATGACCGCGTCCGGCCGACCTATCCGCTAGCCGCGCTGACCTGGGCGTTGGGCGAGGCGCCAAAGCGAATCGTGGACCTCGGCGCCGGCACTGGATTGCTTACCCGGGTGGCGATTCAGGGCGGCTTTGATGTGGTACCAGTCGAGCCTGATCCTGCAATGAGAGCCCAACTGGACGCTGTCACGCCCGGTGTCACCGCAATGGCCGGCTCCGCGGAGGCGATCCCATTGCCCGACTCCAGTGTGGACGGCGTGATCGCGGGCCAGGCCTACCACTGGTTCGATGGCGACAAGGCGCACCCCGAGATCGCCCGCGTCCTCAAGCCCGGCGGGGTCTTCGCTCCAATGTGGAATGAACGTGATACGAGTATGGAGTGGACGGCCAAGCTCGACGAGATCATGAGTCCCGGGCAGGAGGAGTCGCCGGAACGCAACTTCGGGTCGCTGTTCACCGAGATCGAATATGCGGCCTTCCCACATTCCACAATCCAGACGCCGCAAGGACTTTGCGACCTCGTGGCGTCAAGGTCGTACTACCTCGTGGCCCCGCCGCGGCAACAGGCCGAGCTACTGGCACAGGTGATGGAGCTGTGCGCGACACATCCCTCGTTAAGCGGGCGGGAAGAGTTCGAGCTTCCCTACGTGACGAACGTGCACCGAGCCTTCAAGAGGTGACTGGCCTGCAGGGCCCACCAGGCCTCGCCTCGCGAGGAGCGAGGAGCTCCTCTAGGCCTGGTGCGGGCTGTTGCGGTCGTAGACGAGCCGCAGCCCGATGAGTGTGATCATCGGCTCGTGGTGGGTGATGGTGCGGCACTCGTCGATCACGACCGGGGCCAGGCCGCCGGTGGCGATCACGGCAGTCACCTCACCCAACTCCTCGATCATGCGGGTCACCACGCCGTCGATCTGACCGGCGAAGCCGTAGATCACCCCCGATTGCAGGCACTCGACCGTGTTCTTGCCAATCACCCGCGGCGGCTTGACCAGCTCCACTTTGCGAAGCTGGGCGGCCCGGGCGGCCAGCGCATCCACCGAGATCTCGATCCCGGGTGCGAGGACGCCCCCCAGGAACTCACCCCGCGCGCTCACCGCATCGAAGTTGGTGGAAGTCCCGAAGTCGACCACGATCGCCGGCCCGCCGTAGAGCTGGTATGCGGCAAGGGTATTGACCACCCGGTCGGCACCGACCTCCTTGGGATTGTCGATCGCCAACTGCACGCCGGTCTTCACTCCGGGCTCGACGATCACCGTGGGAAGCCCGGTGTAGTAGCGGGTGAGCATGGTACGCAGGGAACGCAGGGCGGCCGGGACGGTGGAACAAGCCGCGACCCCGGTGACCTCAACGTTGTCGCCGGCCAGCAGGCCCCGGAACATCAAGCCGAGCTCGTCGGCGGTGCTCCGGGAGTCGGTCTTCACCCGCCACGAGTGCACGATCTTGTCACCGTCGAAGGTGGCCAGCACCGTGTTGGTGTTACCGATGTCGATGGTCAGCAGCACCTTTTCCTACTTCCTAGGCCGCAGATCAAGCGCTATGTCCACGATAGGCGAGGAGTGGGTAAGTGCCCCGACGGAGAGATAATCCACACCCGTCTCGGCAAATTTGGCCGCCCAATCGAGCGTGAGCCCGCCTGTGGCCTCCAGCTCCGCCTTCTCCCCGACCGCCGCGACGACCTCCCGCAGCAGGTCAGGTGCCATGTTGTCGAGCAGGAGGAAGGTCGCGCCCGCGGCAACGGCTTCCCGGGCTTCGTCCACAGTGGTCACCTCCACCTGGACGGTTATCTCCGGATAGGCGGCGCGGACCCGCTCAAACGCGGCAGTGATCGATCCCGCCGCCAGTTTGTGGTTGTCCTTGATCATGGCGACGTCGTAGAGGCCCATGCGTTTATTCGTCCCGCCGCCGGCTCGCACGGCGTACTTCTCCAGCACCCGCAGACCCGGGGTCGTCTTCCGCGTGTCCAGTAGCTGCGCCTTGTTCCCAGCCAACTCCTTCACCCAGGCCCGGGTATAAGTGGCCACGCCGGACATGCGGCACAGCAGGTTGAGGGCAGTTCGCTCCGCTGCGAGCAGGGTGCGGGTCGGCCCGGTGATGGTGGCGAGGACGTCGTCCTGGTCGAAGAAATCGCCGTCCTGGGCGACGAACGTGACCTCCGCGCCTGGGCCTGCCGCCTCGAACACAGCGGCCGCAACAGCAAGCCCGGCAAGCACTCCGCGCTCGCGAGCGATGATGTCGGCGGTGTCGATCTGATCCGCCGGGATGGTCGCCACGCTGGTCACGTCGAGGTGCTCCGAGCCGAGATCCTCGCGAAGAGCGTTCTCGACTATCCAGCTGACGTCGAGCGGGTCCAGGCCCTGATCGCGCAGCAGCATGCCGGTCTGCTCTTTCACATCGCCTCCCAGGTGTGGGTCATCTCGCCTGCTTCGCTGAGCATGGCCAGGAGGTGCCCGCGCCACGCGTCTTCGGCGTCAGGGAAATCCTCCCGCCAGTGGCATCCCCGCGTCTCGCGCCTTGCCGATGCCGCGTCGACCAGAGCGCTCGCCACCGTGACAAGGTTGGCAAACTCCCAGCCCTGCGCGCTCGCTGTGGCCTTGCGCAATGCTTCGGCGGTCTCGTGCAAAGTCTCCTCGCTGCGAAGCACGCCCGCTCCGAGCGTCATGGCTCGCTGCAACACCCCCCGCGCCGCCGGATCCTCCTGGCCCGAGCGCCAGTTGACGGCGCTTTGGTGCGCCTGCCCGTCGCCGATCACCGGATCCGCTTGCGGCGGAAGGTGACGCACGATGTCGGCGGCGATGCGACGCGAGAAGACCAGGCCCTCCAACAGGGAATTCGAGGCAAGGCGGTTGGCGCCGTGTACGCCGGTGCAGGCGACCTCACCGCACGCATAGAGGCCCGAGATCGTGGTGCGCCCATGCAGGTCGGTGCGCACGCCGCCGGAGGCATAGTGCGCGGCGGGGGCCACCGGGATGAGGTCGACCGTCGGGTCGACTCCGGCGGCGAGGCAGTAGGCCGTGATAGTTGGGAAACGAGCGCTCAGATCCTCGACGTGGCGCGCATCGAGAAACACGTGATCGGTACCGTCCGCCAGCATCTGCCGGTGGATGCCCTTCGCGACCACATCGCGAGGAGCGAGCTCGGCCAGCTCGTGCCGGCCCACCATGAAGCGCTTGCCATCTCCGTCAACGAGATGCGCGCCCTCACCCCGGAGAGCCTCACTCACGAGCGGTTGCTGAGCGGTCCGATTGCCTGGCAAATAAAGGGAAGTGGGATGGAACTGCACGAACTCGAGATCGGTGACCGCCGCCCCGGCTCGCAGGGCGAGAGCGACACCGTCCCCTGTGGACACGACTGGATTGGTGGTCGCCGCGAAGATCTGGCCGAGGCCGCCGGTGGCAAGCACCACAGCTCGCGCGGTCACCGCCCCTACGCCCTCGGCGCTTCCCTCGCCGAGCACGTGCAGGGTCACGCCGCACGCGCGGCCTTCGGCATCCTTCAGCAGATCCAGCACCAATGCGTGCTCAACCAGGCGGATCCATGGATCCTTCCGGACGGCCGCATGCAGGGCTCGCTGAACCTCGGCTCCCGTGGCATCGCCGCCCGCGTGGACGATCCGGTTCGCGTGGTGGCCGCCTTCCCGGGTGAGCATCAGGGTGCCGTCGGGGTTGCGGTCGAACGAGGTACCGAGCTTGATCAGCTCCCTGATCCGGGCCGGCCCTTCGCGCACCAGGACATCCACCGCAGCGGGATCGCACAGCCCGACGCCCGCCACCATCGTGTCCTCGGCATGTGCCGCCGGGGTATCGAAGGGATCGAGAACGGCCGCAATGCCGCCCTGCGCCCAGCGGGTGGAGCCGTCATCGATGTTCACCTTGGTGACGACCGTGACGTGCAGACCTGCCTCACGCAGATGCAGCGCGGCGGTCAGCCCGGCAATCCCGGAGCCGATGACGACGACGTCGGTCGGCTCGAACCAGGTCGGCTGCCGCGCCGGAAGCCGGGTAGGCAGAAAAGGGAGACGCACACCCACAGTCAACCCCGCAGCCATTCGAAGTTCACAGATGGGTGGGCTGTGCCGATCGTCACCTGTAATTGATCGGCAGCCCGCCGGTGCCGGTGCCCTTCAAAGACCTGGTCACATTCTTGCTCAGGTAGATGTGGCAGCGAACGGTCTTATTGCCGGCCTCCCATTCATTCTCGCTGGGATAGCCGTAGGAGCTGCCGGTGCGGTATTTCAGGTTGCTGTCGTCCGGGACGCCGACATATTTGGCGATCGCGGACCGGCACTTCGTGTGAATCGAAGGCAGATTGTCCTTCAGAGTTTCCCAAGCATCGCTGACCGCGACCACCCCGACGAACTCAGCATTGTGCGGGGTGGTGCAAGCGACTGCCTCCAACGGCTTCTCCTCCTCCGGCGGGTTGATGAAACAGCCGAACTTGAGGTCGGAAGACCCGCTGAACTCGCCCTTGAGGCTCTTGCTCCAGGAGATCGGGCGTGCGCCCCACGCGTCTTCGGACGCGGAAACCTCGCAGCGGAACCAGCGGGCGCCGCCGGCCCAGTTGCCGCTTGACGGAACGGAAACACCAAACCAGATCCGGCCGTCGCGCCAGTCGCCACCGAGGAACTCGGTGGTCTTGGCATCACACTCGGCCCACGCGGCCTTCATCGCGGCACTGTCGGCGGAAGGGGGCGTCCCGGGATTGAGTGCGTCCCCAGTGAACTGGCCCAGGTGGACGGTCTCGTACCGGTGGTCGCTGGCGCAATCCACCGGCTTGTGCGTGGCACGGTAAAGCGTTGCGGCGAAGTCGGTGTGGCACGTACCAACCTTGGGCTCCCAGCCCGCGGGAGCCGCGATCGCCGGCCATTGGTTGGTCAGGTCGCCGTCAGTCCCCGGCGGATTGGCGCAGGCGGAAACCGCCAACAAGGTCACGCAGGCGAGCAAGGCGCCCGCGATGCCACGGCTGATTCCCGGTCGCATGAGCCGACCCTCCCCGAAAAAGTGAAAGCAGAGCCGCGAGCATACTTCACGTCATCTACTTGGGGATGCCCTGGCCTTTGCTGTCCTTGGCCGAGGAAGACATGGTCTTTTTGTCCAGCCATAGGTAACAGCGGATCGACCGGTCGCCACCGTTCCAGCGGTCTTGGCTTTCCACCCAGGAGCTGACACCGGTGGTAAGCGCGGACTCGGTGACACCGACGAACGCGGCAGCGAGCGCGAAGCACTTGTCGTGCAGTTTGTCCCACTCGGCGTCTGCGTCGGGATACTTCGTACCCGAGGGCATGCTCGTGCTGCCGACATACTCCGCGTTGTGCGGCTTGGTACAGCCGACCTCGGTCAGGCTGGCTCCCGGAGCGCTCTTGTAGTCGAAGCAGCCGAGCAGCACGTCTTCGAGGGCCGCCCCGCGCAATGGCGCGATCTGCTCCACCAGATCGTCATCATCGGTCCGAGCCAGATCCCGCGGAACGACAACGTCGCACCGGACCCAGCGGGCGCCGCCCTGCCATGCGACCAGGGTGGGCAGCCGCATGATCAGGTCGAACTGATAGTCACGCCAGTTACGGCCCAGCCGCGCATTGACCCCTTTGTCGCACTCCGCATAGGCCGGCTCCATGGCCGCGTCGGAGAACTCGGGTGGAGCAGCGAGATCGGCGATCGGGCCGGTGAGCTGTCCAACGTGGAGGGTCTCCACGAAGTGCTTCTGTGCACATGCGACGGGACTGTAGCTCTTGGACTGCACAGTTGACCCAACCGTGCTATGGCACGTTTCCGCCTGGGGCACAAAGGTTTCCGCGGCTCGCATGGCGGGCCATTCATCATTGAGGTCGCCGTCGATCCCGTCAGCGCCGGGCACGCACCCAGCCAGCAGCAGCACTGAAATCAGCCCGAACCCGGGCAGAAAACGTCGCATCTGAATCCCTCCCCAACCGTCGGGGAGCCTAACTGATTTCGCCGCCCTAACGCGAGAGCGTCAGGTCACCCCTCACCACATCACCCACCATGCCAGAAACTGCCTCGGCCGGGTCCCCACCCAGGGAAATGATGCGGTTCTGGGCATCCACGTGGACGACCGACGGCACGTATGCACGAGCGGTGGCGTCGTCCATCTGCGCATAGGAAATCAGGATCACCAGATCGCCGGGGTGCACCAGATGGGCCGCGGCGCCATTGATCCCGATCACGCCAGAGCCCCGCTCACCGGGGATGACATAGGTCTCCAGGCGGGCACCGTTGGTGATATCCACGATCGCCACTTGCTCACCGGGCAGCAGATCGGCCGCCACCATCAGGTCCTCGTCGATGGTGACCGAGCCCACATAGTGCAGATCTGCCTGCGTGACGGTGGCGCGGTGGATTTTCGACTTGAACATATTCCTGGTGAACATCAGCGCAGCTCCAATGCGATGTTGTCGATGAGCCGGGTGGTGCCGACCCGAGCCGCGACAAGCAGTCTGGCCGGTCCATGCGCCGGGGGCGGGCCCAGAGCCGGGTCGCGCAGCTCAAGATAGTCAACCGTCAGCCCGGCGAGCTCTTTCCCAGCTGTGGCAAGGACCGCATCGGCGATCTCCTGCGCCGCACTCTTTTGCAGAGCGCGAGACAGGGCCGGTGCCAATTCCCGTTCATCATCCGACAGGTACCTATTCCGGCTCGAAAGAGCCAGCCCGTCATCCTCACGAACGGTCGGCACCCCCACGATCTCCACCGGTACTTCCAGATCCCGGACCATCCCACGGATCAGGGTCAGCTGCTGATAGTCCTTCTCCCCGAAATAGGCCAGATCGGCGGCGGTGAGATTGAGCAGCTTGAGCACCACGGTCAGCACCCCGGCGAAGTGCCCTGGCCGGACAGCTCCTTCGAGCTCGTCGCCAAGCGGTCCGGGTTCGATGGTCACGGCAGGCTCGCCGTGCGGATACATCTCCTCGAGTGGCGGGGCGAACACCAAGTCCACGCCTTCCGCCTCGCACATCGCCAGGTCGGCCTCGAAGGTGCGCGGATAGCGAGCCAGATCCTCGTTCGGCCCGAACTGGAGCGGGTTCACGAAGATGGTCGCGATCACGAAGTCGGCATCCTTGCGGGCGGCCTGAAACAGGGCCGCATGCCCCGCATGCAAGGCACCCATGGTCATGACAACCGCGACGCAGCCATGCCTGCGAGCAGAGCGCAACTCGGCTCTGGTGCGTACTACCTGGATCACTTAGCCGCCTCAACCGTGGCCGGGGTGGCGAGCACGTCCAGCAGGGCTTCCGCATCCGCTGGACGCAGGCGGCCGGCGGTGATCGCGCGATCGGCTGTCCGTCGCGCAAGGGCCCGGTAGGCCGGAAGCGAGTCGGGGGCGGTCTCGCCCAGCACCGCGATGTGACGCGCCACTGTGCCCGCGTCGCCCCGCGAAACCGGGCCGGTCAAAGCGTTGTCGCCCATCCTCAGTGAGTTGTCCAGCGCCGCACCGAGCAACGGGCCGAGCACCTTCTCCGGATGCAGCACACCGGCGTCGCGAAGCCGGTCGGCCGCCTCGTTCACCAGGGTCACCAGATGGTTGGCTCCGTGCGCAAGAGCCGCGTGATACAGCGATCGCTTCTCGTTCGCGATCCACTCGGGCAGGCCGCCGAGGTCCGCGACCAGCTGGGAGGCGACGTCGACCATCGTGGACGGCGCCGTCACACCGAACGAAACGCCGCGCATCCGCTCGAGATCGGCCGGGGTGCCGGCAAAGGTCATGGCCGGATGCAGGGCAAGCGGGCGGGCACCCACGTTGATGGCGGGCAGCAGCACGTCCAGCCCGTGCGCGCCGGAGGTGTGCGCCACGATCTGGCCGGGGTGGAAGACATCCATGCGAGCAAGGCCGGAAATGACACCGGCCAGGGCATCGTCGGGGACGGCGATGATCAGCAGATCCTTCGCCTTGAGCGCCACCTGATCCGGCGGAAGATGCTCGACACCGGGAAGGAGACGCTTGGCCGTGGCGGATGCGCCGGAAACGGCAACGACCTCGTGGCCCGCGGCGGTCAGCGCGGCGCCGAGAATAGCGCCGACCCGGCCGGCGCCGATGACACCAACAATCATGATCCAGTCCTCGTCTGTGGGGTACCGGTCGCGATCAGTATGCGTCGCTGACCGGTACCCCCGACAAGGAACTGTGCGAAACCTAACGGTGGCGTTTCAGGAAGGTGGCATCGACGTATTTCACGTTGGTCGCGGGCCGCTCGCTGCCGGGTATTGCCTGCCCGTCGTGAACCACGAGCAACCCGTTCGGAAAGCCGGGCAGTGCGACGGAAACCACAGCCGCGCCATCACATTCCTGCACCCCGACGATCTCCACGTGGCTCAGCGGCCGATTGGTGAGCCGGTCGTACGTGTAGAAGGTGTCGTCACCCTGGGACGAGACGAGCAACGTGCCACCGATCAGGCCGGTGCGGTAGATCGTCAAACCCTCGACGTCCGCAGCGATCCGGCCGCCCTCACCCGGGTCGGCAGCCCAGTCGTAGACGCACTCCTCCGACTCCTCGTCGAAGGTCGCCGGCACGCCGAACTCCTTGACCCGCTCCACGATTCGCGGCTGTGAGGCGAATCGGCCGGCCAGCAGTTGCACGCGCCACAGCGCCACATCCTCCTGAGCAACATAGAGGACACCTAGCAATGGATCGACAGTCATGCCTTCTGCCTGGGGACCTTCACCCGGCTCGAGGCAGGGTGTCCAAGTCGAGCCGTTGCGCAGGGTGAACGAGCTCGGCAGGGTCAGCGAGTCGACCTTTACATAGGTGTACCCGCCACCGGCTGGCACGATCTTGAATAGGCCCAGCTCAGGAGTGTGCCGCCGGGTCACCACCGCGTACGAGCCGTGGATCGCCAGGCCATAGCCGGTCGTCTGCTCCTCAACCTCTTCTTCAGTCGTGCTGAAGAGCCATTGCGCATCCGGCGAGGTGACGTCGGTGAGCACGCCATCGGAGATCCGGTAGAAGCGCAGCTTGTCCAGGCCGCGGTCGGTCACCACGGCCACATCGCCGTAGAGATCGACGTTATTGAACCGGCCGTCCGGCGGGGTCGAGAAGTGCTGCAGCTCTTTGCCACGCAAGTCGTAGACGTAGAGCCCGCCGTTCTTCGCCGTTACGACGATCCGGCTACGCGACTTGTCCGTCGGGTGCACCCAGATCGCGGGGTCGTCGACGTCCGCGTCGCCGCCCTCCTCGTCGTCGAACAGAGCCGGGGTCTCCAGCTTGGGTTGCACCTGCACGAGGCTTGGGGAAGCCTGCGCCGGCACCGCCACGATGAGTGGCAGCGCGACAGCCAGGCATATGAGAATTCGTCGCATATCGCGGACCGTAGAGTCGGCACCGCAACGGGTACCCAACAGAAGGTGAACGAAAGTCGATGCGCTGGCGGCAGGCGATGGAGCAGGCCCTGTATGGGCCCGATGGTTTCTTTGTGCATCACCGGCCGGCTGAACACTTCCGCACCAGCGCCCACTCACCGCTCTTTGCGCTCGCGCTCTCCCGCTTTATCTCCAAAGTGGACAGTGCGCTCGGGAACCCCGACCCGTTGGAGATTGTAGATATCGGGGCGGGCTCGGGAGAGCTGTTAACCAACGTGCTTAAGACACTTCCCGCGGCACTGCTCCGCCGAGTTCGTCCCGTGGCCGTGGAGATCCCGGTGATCAGGGACCTTTATGCCGGACACGCCGACGACACGCCGCGAGAACTCCCTGATCACGCGGATCTTGGGTGGCGGAGCGATATTCCGGACGGCATCGTGGGCGTGCTATTGGCCACCGAGTGGCTGGACAATGTGCCGCTCGACCTGGCCGAAAACGGCTGCTATCTCTACGACGGCGAGCCGGTGTCGGCGCAGGACGCGGAGTGGATTTCGCGATGGTGGCCGTCACCCAGTGGAATCGTCGAGATTGGACGGTCGCGGGATGAAGCCTGGGCCTCCGCGGTGGGCAAGCTTCGCGCCGGGGTCGCGCTGACCGTCGATTATGGACATTTGGCGAGTACCAGGCCCAGCCTGCCAACCGTGACAGGTTTTCGCGACGGGCGTGAAGTAGAGCCACTCCTGGACGGGAGCACCGACATCACCTGTCATGTCGCGATGGACTCTG
>DPJL01000134.1 GCA_003543035.1 Micromonosporaceae bacterium
GATGTTCAGCCATCGGTCGAGCACATACCGCCGCCACAGCCGCTCCAACTCTGGGCCGCTCGCCTTGCCGAGCTGGCTCAATCCGGCAAGCGCCACCTGATCCTGTTCGCCGGTGCGCGGGTAGAGCAGGGCAGTGGCGAGCTCGGCCCGAAGACGTTGCAGGACATCGGCTAGCGCGGGGTCGAGACCGGCTGAATGCGTTGCCGCTGCACGAAGTGACGCGTGCGGAAGGGTCCGTTCGGCGATCGTTTGCAACTCGGCGCGCAGGCCTTCATCGGTACCATCCAAATCCTTCAAAGGAAATCGCAGAGTCACGCCATAGCGGGCCGCGACCCGGTCGCTCAGCCTCGACAGATGCCCGGTCGGACCGCGCCATCCGGTCGCCGCCAGCAACGTGTCGACCTCGCCGCCCGTCGCGCGAGCCATGGCCCACAACAGATAGCCCGACAACCCTGGGACCGGCTCGCCAAGGTCGGCGACGAAACCATCGACATCGATCTCATCGGTGTAAAACGGCAACGCGCGGTGCCTGACCGCGCCGTCTGGGATCGGGCCGAGCACCGCCGACGTGAAGTTGGGTACGCCCTTACCCGTCCCCGGCAATGCGGCCGAATAGACCGGGACTCCTCGATGGCTCTCCCGCTCGGCCAGTGCCACACCAAGCAACGCGGCAGTTGGCAGTGCGATGTCGCTTTGCCCAGCGCCCAGCAGCACCATGCCTGTTCGCTCATCGCCAAGCGCGCCCAGCAGAGCCATCCGGGCCGACAGCCGACCGGAGCGGCTTGGCGCAGGCGGATGGGCGCGCACCGCCCAGCCATCGGACTGTCCACTCGCACCGGTGTGCCGCGATACCTCCACGACCTGACCCGGCAGCACCCTTCTGATTCCGTCAAAGAATGTGGCTGGTACCTCGTCACAAGCGCCGGTATTCAGAAACCGCGACATCACCGCTTCGTTGGGGACGGCCGGGATCCCGGCGGCCAAAAGCGCGGCGGGCTCGCTAGCGACCAGCACGGCCCCTCTCGAACGGGCGTAGTAGAGCGGTGGACCGTCGTGATTGCGTGCCAGCACCAGGCCGTCCGGATCGGAGAGGATCACGGCGTACGGCTGTGCCCCGCTCAGCAGACCGCTGGGGCCATGCATCCCGAATCGCGTGAGCAGGCTGGTCACCTCGGCGATGCCATCGACGATCAGGGCCACCCCGTCGCCCTCGTAGATCTTCGGCAACGCTGCCCGCACGAGCAGGCGGGAAGCGCCATGTTCGGCCATGGCCTCGTCGTCGCCGCGCGGGGCAAGCGCGTCGGAGAGCGCTCGAAGCGTCTGGGTCGTAGTGCGATCGGATCCGAAACTGAGCAGTGCGGCAAGGCCAGCCATGAGCAAGCAGCCTAGCCACAATTGTCCGAATAGCCGGTTAGTTCAGACCGCCGGGCGGAGCATTGTCGTCAGTTCGACAGTTGCCGTGACCGGACGATCACAGACGAACCCGCGGCAGACGTAGGCTGCCGACCTGCCCTCGATCAATGGCCGGTCAGCGAGCAGTGGAACTCCCGGCCGGTCCGGCTCGCCCGCGACGATCACCGCGCCACTCGGTGCTTCCTTGATCGCCGTCTGAACCAGTGGATCGTGCGTGGGGTCCATCGTGGCGATCGCGATCTCCACGGGGCCGGTAAGCAACGCCTCCGCCGCGGCCGCCGAGTAACCCGCGAAGCGTGGATGCTTTGCCAGCAGCGAGCCGACCGTCCCGAGCGCTCGCTCGGCCACCTCGACGTACCTGCCTTCGCCGCTCAACGCGTAATAGGCGATCAGCGCACTGACCAAGCTCGACAGGCCCGACGGGGTCGCGTTGTCGGTCGGGTCGGCGGGACGGGTTACCAAACGCTGAGCATCGTCGGCGGTGTCGAAGAAGCCACCCTTGCCATCGCTGAAGTGGACGATCGCGGTGTCGAGCAGCTCGCCGGCCCGCTCCAGCCAGCTCCCTTCGCCGGTCAGCTGATGCAGTGCGGCAAAGCCCTCTGCCACGCATCCGTAGTCCTCGAGTACGCCGGCCGGCTCGCCGACGACTCCGTCGCGCGAAACCCTGCGCAATCGACCGTCCACAATGTGCAGATCGCGTAGTAGCTCGCCGGCCGCGACAGCCGCTTCCTGGACGTCCTTGCGTTGGGCAAGTCTGCCGTATTCGGCCAAGGCGGTGATAGCAAGGCCGTTCCACGATGCGACAACCTTATCGTCGCGGGCCGGTTGGGGACGGCTCTTTCTAGCCTCTGCCAACCGCTCTCGCACGTCCTGCCAACGCTTGCGCACGTCTTCGTCCGCGTCGTCGATGTCGCGCTGGAGCTGTAGCACGCTGAGGCCGTGCTCAAACGTGCCGGTTTCGGTGACACCAAACAGGTCTGCCGCCCAACTGGCGTGGGCTTCACCCAGTACACCCTGAAGCTGCTCTTGATTCCAGGCGTAAGTAAGGCCTTCGACTCCGTCGGTGTCGGCGTCCAGGGCTGACGCGAAGCCGCCTTCGGCTGTCCGCAGATCGCGCAGCAGGAAGTCGGCCGTCTGCTCAGCGACCCGGGCCGCTAGCGCGTCGCCGGTCAGGCGCCACAGCTCGGTGTAGAAGCGAAGCAGCAAAGCGTTGTCATACAACATCTTTTCGAAGTGTGGCACCGTCCAGGTGGTGTCCACCGCGTACCGGTGGAAACCTCCACCCACCTGATCAAACAGTCCCCCGCGAGCCATCGCCTCGGCCGTATGCCTTGCGATCTCAAGGGATCTGCCATCGCCCGTCCGGCGATGGTGACGTAGCAAGAAAAGCAGGAGCATGTGCGGCGGGAACTTAGGCGCCCCACCGAATCCACCGTGCACCTCGTCATAACCACGGGCAACCTGCTCGGCCGCATGGTCCAGGAGCGCGGGCGTGATCTCAGCTTCGCCCGCCAGAGGTGTCCCAGCGATCGCCTTCACGACCTGATCCCCTTGCGCCACAACGGCTTCGCGCTGCGTCCGCCACGCCTCGGAGACCGAGCGCAACAGGGTCGTGAAGTGCTCGCGCGGATAGTAAGTTCCGCAGAAGAAGGGCTGCCCGTCAGGCGTGGCGAAAGCTGTCATCGGCCAACCGCCCTGGCCGGTCATCGCCTGGGTCGCCTGCATGTAAACCGCATCGACGTCAGGGCGCTCCTCGCGGTCGACCTTGATTGCCACGAAGTTCTCGTTGATCAGCTCGCCGACGGCCTCGTCTTCGAACGACTCGTGCGCCATCACATGGCACCAATGTCAAGTTCGGTATTTACCAGTGG
>DPJL01000180.1 GCA_003543035.1 Micromonosporaceae bacterium
GCGAGCCTCCACTTTGGACGCCATGGCTTCGATGGCGGCGGGTGAGGGACCGACCCAGATCAGGCCGGCCGCTTGCACTGCGCGAGCGAAGTCTGCGTTTTCCGAGAGGAAGCCGTATCCGGGATGGATGGCCTGTGCGCCCGTCATGAGAGCTGACTCGATGATCAGGTCACCGCGGAGATAGGTTTCCGACGGGGTGGCGCCGGGAAGTGGTACCCCCAAATCGGCTTCCAAAGCGTGCGGTGCCTGAGCATCAGGATCCGAATAGACCGCGACGGTGGTGATCCCGGCATCGCGGCAGGTGCGGAAGATGCGGCGGGCGATCTCGCCTCGGTTGGCGACGAGCAGCGACGTGATCACAGCCGGAACACCCCATAACCGTTGGCGCCCTTGAACTCCGTGTTGTGGATGACATCGAGGCAGATGCCCAGGACCGTGCGGGTGTCACGAGGATCGATGATGCCGTCGTCGTAGAGGCGCCCGGAGAGGAACATCGGCAGCGACTCGGACTCAATCTGCTGCTCGACCATCATCCGCATCGCCGCATCGCTGTCCTCGTCGTAGTCGCGCCCGGCCGATGCGGCGGCTTGCCTGGCCACGATGGAAAGCACTCCAGCGAGCTGAGCCGGACCCATCACCGCCGATTTGGCGCTGGGCCAAGCAAAGAGGAAACGCGGATCGTAGGCACGACCACACATGCCATAGTGCCCGGCACCGTAGGAGGCTCCAATCAGGACAGAGAGGTGAGGCACTGTGCTGTTGGAGACGGCGTTTATCATCGCCGCACCGTGCTTGATGATGCCGCCCTGCTCGTACTGCGCGCCGACCATGTAGCCGGTCGTGTTGTGCAGGAACAGCAACGGAATGCTGGTCTGATTGGCGAGCTGGATGAATTGGGCCGCCTTCTGTGACTCCTGGCTGAAGAGCACTCCGCGAGCGTTGGCGAGAATGCCGATCGGGTAACCCTTGAGCCGAGCCCATCCCGTCACCAGACTGTCGCCGTAGGCGGGTTTGAACTCGTCGAAATCGGAGTCGTCCACGATGCGGGCGATGACCTCGCGTGGGTCAAACGGGATACGCAGATCGGGTGGGACAATGCCGAGTAGGTCCTCATCCTCGTAGCGAGGCTGAACGAAACCAGGGCGAGCGCGGCGGGGCCAATTCAAGCGCGCAACGATTCGTCGCCCGATCCGGATGGCATCATGCTCATCCTGGGCGAAGTAGTCGGCCAGACCCGAGACCCGGGCGTGCATTTGCGCCCCGCCGAGCGACTCGTCATCGGACTCTTCGCCGGTCGCCATCTTCACCAGCGGTGGCCCGCCAAGGAAAACCTTCGACTGCTCCTTGATCATGACACTGTGATCGGACATCCCCGGAACGTAGGCACCTCCAGCGGTGGAGTTGCCGAAAACCAAGGCGATGGTGGGGATCCCGGCCTGCGAGAGCCGGGTCAGATCGCGGAAGAGCCGCCCACCCGGGATGAAGATCTCCTTCTGCGACGGCAAATCTGCGCCGCCGGATTCCACCAAGCTGATCACCGGAAGCCGGTTGGCGAGCGCGATATCGTTGGCGCGGAACACTTTCTTCAGCGTCCACGGGTTGCTCGCCCCGCCCCGGACAGTCGGATCGTTGGCGGTGATGAGGCACTCGACGCCTTCCACGACCCCGATGCCGATGACCACACTGGCTCCCACGGGGTACTCCGACCCCCACGCCGCCAACGCGGAGAGCTCAAGGAAGGGTGAACCTTCGTCGAGGAGGAGCTCGATGCGTTCGCGGGCAAGGAGCTTCCCGCGCTTGCGGTGGCGCTCGGTGTACTTCGGCCCGCCTCCGGCCACCGCCTTGGCGTGCTCCTGATCGAGCTCGGCAAGCTTGGCGAGCATGACCTCACGGTTCGCTGTGAAGTCCGGAGATTTGACGTCCAAAGTGGACTTTAACAAGGTCATAGCAGCCCCACCGGTATGTCGACTTCGCAGGCGCGCAGCTGTTCGCCGAGGGCTTTGGCTTGCGGGTCGAAGCGGGTGCTCGAGGACACGCCTTCGCCTAGCAGGCCGCGGCACACGAAGTTGACCGCTCGCAGGTTGGGAAGCAGATAGCGGTCGACCTCGGTGATCTCTGGCAAGAGCTCTTTGATACGAGCGCCGGTGAGGAAAGACGCAAGCCATTGGTAGGCAGAATCGGTGTGTACCCAGACTCCGACGTTGGCGTCGCCGCCTTTGTCGCCGCTCCGCGCTCCCGCTATCGTGCCCAGCGCCCTGCGGGCGGCTGGTCCGGTGGGCGGGTCAGCCGACACCGGCGCTTCGCGCGGCGTCGGAGGCTTGCCAGGGGTGGGTGGGATGGCCACGCGTTCGCCGGTGTGAAGGACCGCGAAGTGGGGGACTTCGTCGGCGGGCAGATAGGCGGCGGTGTAGACGCCATAAGGCTGGGCGTCGCCGGGGGGCGCCGTCACATGGAACCCGGGATACGACGCGAGTGCGAGCTCGATTGCCTTGCTACTGAAGGCGCGCCCCGCCACCTCAGGCGAGGCGTCCTTGACCGTGCAGCGGAGCAGATCACCACTGCGGGTCCAAGTGGCGCCCTTCACCTCGGAAAGCTGTTGCCGGATAAGAGCTTCCTTGGCATCGCGATCAAGTCCGGTGAGAACGAACTCGACCTGATTGCGGAATCCGCCGAGCCGATTGAGGCAAACCTTTGTTGTAGGCGGTGGGGCTTCACCACGTACGCCGGTGATGCTCACACGATCGGGCGCCTCCTGCGCGAGCTGGATCGTGTCGAAGTGGGTCGTCACGTCAGGCCCGAGGTAGCGAGGCGAGTCGATCTCGTAGAGCAGTTGGGCCGTAACGGTTCCAACCGTGACCGCACCACCGGTGCCCGGGTGCTTGGTGATAACGCTCGACCCATCCGAGGTGAGCGAAGCAATAGGAAAGCCAAGTGGTTTGGACATGTCGAGCGTGCCGAAGAAGGAATAGTTCCCGCCGGTGGCCTGTGCTCCGCACTCCAACACGTGACCGGCGACGACGGCCCCGGCGAGGGCGTCGAAATCGTCGCGCTGCCAACCGAAATGGGCCGCGGCCGGCCCGACCACTAGTGAGGCGTCGGTGACCCGGCCGGTGACCACTATGTCGGCTCCGGCTCTGAGGCACTCCGCTATGCCCCAGGCACCCAGATAGGCGTTGGCTGTCAACTGATCCGGATAGCGGCCGGTGAGGTCATCACCCTCAACGTAGGCCACCTTCGCATCGGGATTCAGCTCCCTGAGCGCCTGCGCGAGCCCGGCAGGATTCAGCCCGCCGGCGTTGCTCACTATCTTGACCCCAAGGGAGAGGGCCAAATCCAGGTTCTCTTGCATCTGGCGAAGGAAGGTTCGCGCGTACCCACGAGAAATGTCTTTGATTTTGTCTCTGCCGAGGATCAGCATGGTGAGCTCGGCAAGATAGTCGCCGGTCAGCACATCGAGATCGCCGCCGGTGAGCATTTCCTGGACCGCGCTGAAGCGGTCGCCGTAGAAGCCGGAAGCGTTGCCAATGCGCAGAGTCATGCGAATTGACCTTGGACACGGCCCTGGCCGGGTGGCCCGGCGAAGGCCTGGGCGATGTTGAGCCACATGTCCGCCTCGGCTCCTGTGGCAACCAAGGCTAGATCGGAGCGGTGTCGTCTTTGCGTTGCCAGCAAACAGAAGTCGAGGGCCGGCCCGGCCACCCGATTGTTGGAATCGGTAGGGCCCCAGGTCCAGATCTCACCGTCCGGAGCACCGAGCTCCACCCGGAACTCGTCGGCGGGCGGATCGAGCTCACGGATGCCGAAAGCCCAATCGCGGGTGCGCACGGCGAGCCGCGCGATGTGCCGCAAGCGTTTGGTCGGCTCGCGGTCGATCCGGAGGGCGTCGGCCACATCCTGGCCGTGTGCCCAGGTTTCCATCAGCCGCGCGGTGGCCATCGAGGCAGCGCTCATTTGCGTGCCAAACCAGGGCAGCTTCACGCCATCGGGAACCTCGGCCAGCGCCACGCCGAGCGCTGCCCGACCCGCGCGCCAACGGACGAGTATGGCGCCCGGGCTGTCCTGAGCTCCGGCCTGCGCGCCTGCTTCGACAAAGCCACCCGGATCCGCTGCCGCTTGGCTGAGCAGCTCCATAAACCGCTCGGGATCGACGATGGAGATCAGGCTGACCTCATCGGTCCAGGCCAAGTGGGCGATCTGGTGGGTGATGGTCCAGCCGGGCGCCGGGGTGAGAGTCGCCCATTCATCCGGGGACAGTGCGGCTACCCGATGGTCGAGGTCTTCGCTCTCAGCGTGAAGGTCGGCCAGCACGTCATTTAGGGCGGACATGGAATCACAGTAGTTACTGACCGCACGTACGGTCAAGGGCTATGCTCTTGCCATGGCCAAACCCCCCGGCAGGCGCGACGAGATTCTGGCGGCGTTCATCCGCAGCGTGGCGGAGCGCGGCTACGAGCGCACCAACTTCGGCGACATCGCGGCCGAGCTGGGCATGTCCAAGGGCACCATCGTGCATCACTTCGGCACCAAGGATCAGCTGTTGCGCGAGCTGCAGGAACGCTATATGCGCCAACGGCTCGATGAGGCTCGCAGAATCCTTGCCGCTGTTGAATCACCGGCCGACCGGGTCGCCGCGCTCATCTATGCCGCGGTCTTCTACCAGGCGTATCACCGCGACGAGGCGGTCGCCTTCCAGCGCGAGATCGTGCACCTACGGGACAGCCCGGTGCTTGAGGACGCGCGTAAGTTGCGAGCCGAGTACTCCGAGCTCGTCACGGCAGTGGTGCGCGATGGCATGGCAGACGGCACTTTCCGGCCCGGCGACGCCGATCTGATGTCGCTGATGTTCTACGGCTCGGTTCAGTGGATGTGGACCTGGTACAACCCGGATGGCCGGGTAGGCCCGGAAGACATTGCGGCGCAACAGGTTGATCTGGTCATGGGTGGTCTGCTCGCAGATCACGAGCGGCAACGGCGCACTCCCAACGCGGAGATCTCAGCCTTGGTCCGCCGCTGCCTTGCAGGGTAGGCGGTCCGGATCGCGCTCGGGTAGGTAAGCCGTCTGACCGCCCCACGGCCGTTCAAGCTGGATGGCGATCGGCCAGATTTATGCAGTCGCAAGGCAATCGGTGAAGCGATAGGTGACAGTCAGCTTGTCAGCACCGCTCGCCACCTCGGCGTCCCGGTTGAGGACGCCGAGGCTGCGATGCGAGTTGCGTTCAGTAGACCCGCGAACCGATGAAGTCGCTGTAGCCGTAGCCAACCGGGTTGGCGAAATTACGGGTTTCGAACGACCACTGCTGCCGGGTCGAGGTTCCACATGCCGCAAGCCTTAGCCGGGGGTACCCGGAGGAAGGCGAGTCGAATGCGAGACAGAGCCCCGAATTCGAGGCGGGTTTGATCTGACTCCCGCTGAAGACCCAGTTCTGGTTGGTCCCGCCGTGGCAGTTCCAGATCAGCACCTCGGAGCCGGCGGCGATGCCGCCCTTGATGTCCAGGCATCGGTCGTGCGACAGCTCCGAGTGGATCGACTGCTGGCCGGAGTCGTACCAGAAGCCCTGGTTGCGTCCGCCGTGGCAGGTGTAGGAGAGCTGTGCGGTGCCGTTGCGCGAGTTGTAGCCTTCGCCGTCGACGCATGCGCCGGTGCCTGCGTTCTTGAGTTGCTTGAACGTAAGCAGTCCGTTGTAGAGCGTTGCATTGCCGGTGCTGGCAACGTCCACGCATGAGGCGGTGGCCCATCCGGAGTTGTAGAACGCGGACATGCATTGCGTGAAGGCACCATGCCCGCGGAAGTTCGGATGGTAGGACTGGCGAGCCGCGTTCTCATCGAAGATATTGCCGTTTTCGATGTAGAGTCCGCGTGCCCATGGGTTGTCCTCACAGACTTCGTGACCGTGGAAGAGCCTGCTGGCGTCAAGATACCGGGCGCCGGTGGCGATTGCCGCGGCCCTGATTCCCCGCTCGAACATCGGCACCGCCTTGTTGCGGGCGAATGCCAGGTCGGCTAGATAGATGGTGCAGCCGCCGTCGTACCAACCGGGGAAGTTCGGGTTGTCCTCGACATCCGGGCTGGCCGGGCCGGGGTAGCCCATCACGACCAACTCATAGTCGGTGCGCAGATAACCGGCGTCGGTCATCGTCTGCTTGACGCTGTTGACCGCATTGGTCACGCTCTGCTGGCTGCCTGCGACGCGTGTCGCCCATACGTTGGTGTAAGTGCTCCAACACGGGCCTTGGAAGAACAGCCGTCGTTTGGTGCAGTCGGTGACGACAGGTCCAAATTGGATGTTGCCTTCACCGTTGGCGCCCGCGACAATCCAGATCAACCGCATCCGGGTGTTGCGAGCCTTGATGGCCAGGTTGTCGCCCTGGTTCAACTCGTTCCACTGGGTGCGGCCGTTGCCCTCCTGCATATGGGCGGGCTCGCCGCCGGAACAGGAGACGTTGTAGCGGACATCTACGGTGATCGTGAGACGCCAGACCGCCTGGTCAAGGGAACGGTCGCACCAGTTCGCCGGTGGGCCGTCGGTGTGGGTGCCGGCCTCGTAGTTGCCGACACCTTCTCCCGAGATCTCGCTGTCTCCCATGGTGACCACCGCTGTTTTGCGGTTGGCGATGGGACGGATCTCAGGGCTGCCGTAGAGCGCCGTGGCTTCGCTGGCACGGATGCTCTCCAGATTGGACGGCAGCGGCTTGATGGGTGGTGCGGCGGCCTGAGCCGGATTGCTGAGCACCGGGAGGGTAGCCCCCACCAGGAGCGCCGCGGCTGCGACGAGCAACTTGTGCATGCATCCTCCTTTGTAAACGGTGGATTACGCGAGTGTTACTGCACGGTAGTACGGGCAAAGGGAAATGTGAATACTTCTCTCTCTGGACATGTGAGGTTTGTTCGTCTACTTTGAACGCATGTTCAGAACGAACGTTCAGAACTTCGACGTCGCGATACTCGGCGGCGGAATGGCGGGCATGGCGACCGCGCTACGACTTCAGGCAGCCGGAGTGTCCACAGTGGTGTTTGAGGCACACGGCCATGCCGGTGGTTGCGCGGGATACTTCCGGCACCAGGGGTTCTCATTCGATGTGGGTGCCACCACGTTGGTGGACTTCGAGCCGGGCGGGGTGGAGCGGAGTTTCTGGAAAGCGTTGGCCTGACTGGATTTGCGGGCGAGCAGCTGCCGGGGTATGTGGCATGGCTGCCCGATCGCGTGGTCACGTTGCATCGCGACCCGCTTGTCTGGCAGGCCGAGCGGTTGGGGAAGCTCGGCGATAGCCAGGCGCACCGGGACTTCTGGGCATTGCTCGACCGGCTCGCCGACGTCTTCTGGGCTGCCAGCCGCAACGGAATCAAGCTGCCCATTCGTTCACCCCACGATGTGCTGCACGACGTTCGCGCCATCGGTTTGACCAACCTGCCGATGGCGCGGTATCTGACGATGACACTCGGGGATGCGTTGCGCCGCTTCGGGTTGCGGAGCCAGGATTCGCTGGTGAGCCTGCTCGGCATGCTCGTCGAGGACACCGTTCACAGCACCGTGGACCGCGCCCCGTTGATTAACGCGGCGCTCGGGGTGACTATCCGGGGCGCGGGGCTGACCCGTCATCACGGTGGTATGCATGGCTTCTGGAAGCTGTTGGTGACGCGATATCGCGAGCTGGGTGGGGTCTTTCAAGCCGGCTGCGGTGTTGAGCGGGTCATGCCCGGGTTCTCTGTTGTCACCAAGCGCGGCACCGTTCAGGCCAAGCAGGTCGTGAGCTCATTGCCGATCGCTCGGACAGCGGAGATCTGTCCTATGACGACGGAGAAGCTACGGCGCTATGTGCGCAGAGACGAGCCGGACATGGGCGGCGCGGTGGTGATTTTCTTGGGTGTACCAGAGGAAGAGGTCGACGGTCAGCGCTTCACGCACCACCAATTGATGCAGAGCTGCGCGAGAGAGTTGGGCGAAGGCAACAACATGTTCGTCTCGGTGTCGAGCCCGGGCGATCTGGCGAGTGCTCCAGCCGGCTATCGCGCCGTGATGATCTCGACGCACACCGGCCTCGACGGCTGGGACGAGCCCGACTATGAGCAACGCAAGAAAGAGATCGGCGAGCGACTCGTGCGATACGCACAGCGCGTCTACCCGAGCCTCGGCGAGCGCGCGGTCGTCTATCAGGTCGGCACTCCCCGCAGCTATGAGCGCTTCACGTGGCGGCCGCGTGGCGCTGTGGGCGGCGTGCGGCAGACGTTGCGTAACACCAACCAGTGGGCTGTTCCGCACGAGATGGGAGGCGGCATGTGGGTCGTCGGCGACACCACTTGGCCCGGTCTGGGAACAGTCGCCTGCGTGCTCGGCAGCCGGATCGTGGCGGAAGGAGTGCTGAAAAGGTGATCACTCCGGATCTGCTGGAAACCTCGACGTGGCAACGCCGGATCTCGCTTACCCGGCCGTTCGCCGGGGTGGCCGTCTTCGCTTTCGTTGCCTGGCTCGGCTGGTGGTGGCTCACCCCGATCGTCATGTTCGCCATCTTCGTGGCCGTGGTGACAGTGACCCACGACGTCGTCCATCGCGCGATCGGCCTCACCAATAGACAGACCGAGTGGGCACTCTTCTTCTGCGGCTTGGTGTTGCTGGAGAGCGGCCACGCCTACCGCACCACCCACTTGCAGCATCACCGGACCTTCCCGAGCGATGACGACCCCGAGGGGTATCCCGCTCATCTGAGCTTCGTGGGCGCAGTCCTATATGGACCGATATTCCTGGTGCGACTTTGGTGGTGGGCCTACAAGCGTGAACCAAGGCAACGCAAGTGGCTGCTGGCTGAGGCGGCGATGCCAGTGGTGGCAATAGGTGTGGGTATCTTCGTGCCGTGGGCGCTGGTCTACGCGGTGATGGCGATCGTTGGCAGTTGGGTCTATCCGCTGCTCACGGTTTACCTGCCGCACCACGATTTCGGGGATACGCCAATGACTCAGACCCGGACGTTGCGCGGGCACATCATTCCGGCGATATTCCTTGAGTTGACCTACCATCTCGAGCATCACCTGCACCCGCAGGTGCCCAGTCATCGGCTCGCCGAGCTTTCCCGACGACTCGATCCTGTGCTCGCGGCAGCCGGGGTGCGGCCGAGGAGGGTTATCTAGGTGACGCGCGCGGACACGAGAGAACGACTCCTGCGGGCTACCGTTCGCACGCTGGCGACTGAGGGGTACCGGAAAACAACAGCCCGTTCCATCGCGAAGACCGGCGGATTCGCCCCGGGTGTCATCTACTACCACTTCACCGATCTCGACGATCTGTTCGTAGCCACCGCCACCTTCACGAGTGCGGAAAGGCTGACCCGGTACAGGTCGGAGACGGATGGTGTCACCAGTGCGGTGGAGTTGGTGGTGCGGTTGAGAAGGCTCTACGCCGAGGATGGCGCAGAAGGCCACATTGCTGCGGTGCAAGAGCTTGTCGCCGCGGCCGTCGCGTCTTCACGGCTCGCCGATCAGGTACGGGTGGAAACGGCGCAGTGGCAGGACTTTGCCGAGTCGGTCATCCGCACCGTGCTCGACGGTTCGCCGCTGGAAGCCGTCGTCCCCATCGCCGAGGTGGCTTCGGCGGCTGTCGCCACCTACCTCGGTTTGGAGATGCTGTCGCATCTGAATGCCAACCGCACCAGCCCGGAGCAGATGTTCGATGCGGCGGAGAACCTGGCCGTAGTGCTCGACGCACTACGGCCAGCCTCTAACTGATCGTCAGTTGCCGGTGTATCGGAAGATGTAGAGGCCGAAGTCTCGATCACTGGCGAGCACGTATTCGACGCCGCCCCGACTAAAGACCTGAACACCCCAGAAGTCGTTGCCAGTCTCGTCCAGGAAGTGGCCAACCTCGGCGATCTTTCCCTTCTTGACGCTGATCACCCGGAAGCCGGCGTCGTAGTAGGACAGATAAGCCAGATGCGGGTTCTGCGCCGAAACGGCCACTTCGTGGACGGTGAGATTGCCGAAGCCGGTGGCGTAGCCCGGATCCATGCCCTGGCGAACCGCATAGGTGTCAAGCTCTTCGAGCTTGCCATTGCCGTTGCGGAACAGGTGTACGTAGCCCCAGCCGTCGAAGGATGCCTTGAGCGTTACCACGTCGCCGATTGTCCCGATCGGAACCGAGATGGTCGACGTGTCGGCCAGGCAGGCAGCTTCGTCGTAACCGGCGTCAGCGTCCAACATGGACAGACCGGCTTTGCGGCCAACGAAGAAGTAGGGCTTGGTGGCGGTGACACTCGGGCCGATTACCGCGCTACAGCCGCCGGCCGGTCCGGTCCGGTTGACCACGACAGTGCCCGCGTATCCATGGACCTCAACGTTGACTGCCTTCTCGGTGAAGGTGCAGACCCCGCGTTCGACCAGGGCGATGTAGGGCCCGCCGGTGGCCGGGGGTGCGGGCACGGGTGCGGTGGAGTTGCAGGCCAGGCCGGCGTGGATCACGGTACCGGTGAGATTGCCGCCGGTCGGCAGTTGCGCGTCGCCGCCCTGAGCCGCCCGGAACTCGCCGCCGTCGTTGGTTTGGACCAGCACCCGGGTCGGGTTGAAGTCTTCGTCGGTGGTGATGATGAATTGGTTGTTGTGAACGAATTCGGCATAGTGCCCGTTGCCCTCGGGGTTGAGCGACTCGCCGGTGGATTCGCGCAACTGAGGGTCGGGGAAGCTGAAGTCGGTGTCGGCCAGATAGACAGGATTGGCTGGATCAGTAACGTCTAGCTTGACGTAGCCGCCGTCCCAGAAGGAAAGCAGCATGATCTGGCGGTTGCCGTGCCTGCGGACGACGACGTCATGCGAGAACACCGTATCCAGGCCCACGCCGGTCTGCACGATCTGCGGGAATCGTTCGGCGAGGTTGATGTCGATGACCTGGACCGGATGCCGGGGGTCGGTGATGTCGAAGATCGGCAGCATCGGGGTGCGGCTGTCGGGAATCACGATGTAGGCCTTGGCGTGTGGGCCGGAGCCGGTTTGCCACATAAAGGTGCTGTGGACCGTGCGCGCCCGGGTGGTCACCCCGGGCTCGACCGCACCAAAGCCGTTGGCCAGCACTACCGGATTCAGCGGGTTGCTGATGTCCACCAGGGTCGCGCCGCCGACCGCCGGTGGCGCCGACGCGCCACTGCACAGCTCGTTGCTGTAAGCGAGCACATCGCCGGTAAAGGCTGGTGTGCTGAAGTGGATGGGATGGACTCCTTCGCCGACGAAGGAGCCCTGCGCCGAGGCGATGAAACCGACCTGCCGCGGTGTGCTCAGATCGGAGATGTCGACAACGTAGACACCGCCCTGGCAGGGTGTGGTGGCAAATGCGCCGAGGTAGGCGAAGTTGCCAAGCACACCGACATCGGAGACCTGGTCTTCGGCCGGATTGTGGATCTGGCCGCGGCCGACCACGGAGACGTTGGAACTGCTGGTGTCCAGGCGCCCGGCCATGTCGCCGTGCACGTGGCCATCGTCGAGGACGACGCCGCCATCGTCGAAGAACGGTGCGTCGCCGGCATCGGCCGGTCCGCTTGAACCACTGACCACGCCCGTTCCCAGGAGTATTAGGAACAGCGCGATCAGACTTGCGAGGGGTCGCCTCATGAGATCACTCCTGCGAATTAACAGATCGACATTTGTGACGGTAAGCGTAGCCGTTGCCGGCGGACGTAGGCAGACCTGACTAGTTGTTGTTGACGAAGGTGTGGGCGAGTTGCTGGCCCAGTGTCACCGCGTTGTTGTGGTTCTCAATCGGGCTGACGCGTTGCGAGCCCTGGAAGAAGATGTAGGTCACGCCGGAGTCGGTGCCGCCGGTCTTCGGGTCGGGGTCGATGCCTAGTGCGGCGGCTGACGCGTAGGAAGCCTCCCCGATGATCGACGGCGGGCCGGTGTCGCCGACCACCGCATAGAGCACCTGACTGTTGTAGATGATGGCAATCGCTGTGCCGCAACCGATCTGATGATTGCGGTAGTCCCAGATTCCGCTCGGGCTAGGCACCACGACGTAGGGCAACTGTGCCGCATTCAACGGCTGATCGGTGGACGAATGGCAAGCGGTGTCCGGCAGGAAGCAGCAGTCGGTGTCCTCGTTGCACTGCGGCGTCCGGATGCCGTCGCAGTCGATGTCCATATCGCCCTGCCAGAACACAGCCCCCGTCTTCTGGCACACGGGAATCGTCGGCGCCGTCTCGGAATCGCTGCGGTATCGGCCGTTGGAGATCTGCGTGCAACTGGTCACTTTGGCAAGCAGCTCGGCCGCTGTCGGGCCACCGCCTCCACCGCCCAGCGTCAGCTTGTCCAGATTCGGCCCGCCGCCTGCGGTCGTTGCCGTGGCCCGGATCGTGTTGGATCCGGCATTGAGGTTAGCCGTCACGGTCGCCTCAGACCATGTGCTCCAAGCGCCGGTGCCGTTGAAGGCAAGGTTGGAGCTGACCACCGATCCGTTGACGGTGATGGACATCGGGCGGTTGGTCGTGGTCCCGTTGGCGTAGCGGAAGCGAAGCGTCGTGCTGGCCGTCGCGGATACGTTCACCGTGAACTCCACCGCGGACCCGGAAACGTTGTTGTAGTTGACGAATCCCGTGCCGGTAAAGCCCGCATGATTGGACTCCACCACACCCTGGGTGATGACGGCGGACTCGGCCTGATACTCGGTCGCGGGCGGTGCAGCGTCGACCTCCAGGTAGTCGAGGTTGGCCGGCCCGTTCGCGGAGGTAGCGGAGATCCGAATGGTGTTGGAGCCCGCATTCAATGATGCGGTAAGGCTTTTCGTGGCCCAAGTCGTCCACGCGCCGGTGCCGTTGAAGGCCGCGGCGGCCTGGACGACGGTGCCGTTGACGACGATGTCGGCGGGACGGTTTGTGGTGGTGCCGTTGGCGTATCGGATGCCGATGGTTGCCTGGCCCGCGGCCGAAGCGTTCACTGTCCATTCCGCATGTCCGCCGACGGCGTTGGTGGCGTTGCAGAAACCGGTGCCGGAGAAGCCAGTGTGATTGGAGTCGATGGTTCCGTTGCAGACAGCCGGGGCATTCTCGGCCTCGTAACGTACCGGCGCGGCGCTCGCCGGGATCGCGTATATGAGCGGGATCGCGATTGCGAGCGCGCCCAGAATTGCTCTCTTCATGACTCTCCCTCTGTTAGTAAGACTGACTAACAAACAGAGGGAGAGTCTCCACGGAGACATCGGAGAAATCAAATGGATCAGCGGCTCAGCCGTAAACCTCGTGGTCACTCTGTGCCTGCGAGCTGCCATCGTTGTTGTTGCTGTCTTCTCGCGCTAACTCGGGGGTCCAGGCATTGAATATCTTCAGGCCTTCTTCGACCCACCGCATCAGCATGTCCGGCGTGTTGATGGGTAGCCGCGCCGTAAGCGGGATGGGCAACAGCTCGATCGACCACATCGCGACCCGTTGTCCGCTCACAAAGCCGTAAACGGTCAGATCACTGAGGCTCAGCTCCATCTGCTCGTAAGCGAGTGGCTTGAGGTTCGGGGCAGTGAAGACGATGCCGCCGTTGAGTTTGATGACGCCGCGGGTGAAGCTGAGGTCCAACTGTCCCGTCACATCGAAGACCAGACCGCCCGGGCCGCCTGAGGTTCCCGTCATCGAGCCGCCGAAACTCTCGAGGACACGTGCCATGTCCGGGTGGGGCGCCAGCGTGGTGGTACCGATGATGTTGAGCAGTCCCGGTGGCACGGGTGGTATGGGCGGCGTGGGTGCGGGTCCGAGCCCGAGCAGGCCGAGCAACGCTGCAAGCAAACCAGAAATAAGTGACATAAATTCTTCTTAGCGCAGCTTGACCCCAAAATCTGGCAAATAGCCCAATCAGCCCGCCACAGCGGAAAGTGGCGGGCTGACCTGAGGGTGTCTCAGTAGACCCGGGAGCCAATGCTGAGCCGATGCTTCATTGGCTCAATAAACCCGGGAGCCAATGAAGTCGCTGTAGCCGTAGCCCACGGGGTTCGGGAAGTTACGACTCTGGAACGACCATTGCTGCCGGGTCGAGCTACCACATGACTGGAGGCGCAGTCGTGGGGTACCAAAGAATGGGCTGTCAAAGGCGAGACAGAGCCCGCTGTTCGACGCGGGTTTGATCTGACTCCCGGCGAAAACCCACTTCTGGTTGGCGCCACCGTGGCAGTCGTAGATGGCCACCTCGGTGCCGCTGCTGATCGAACCGCCCTTGGCGTCGAGGCACCGATCGTGGGACAGCTCGGAGTGCAGCGACTGCCGCGTCGAGTCGTACCAGAAACCCTGGTTGCGCCCGCCGTGACAGGTGTAGGTCTGCTGCGCCGTGTTATTGCGCGAGTTGTAGCCGTTGCCGTCGACACAACCGCCCGTGCCTGTGTTGCGCAACTGCTTGAACTCCATCAAGCCGTTGTAAAGCAGGCCCTGGCCGGTGCTCGCCGGGTCCACACAGGACGCCCGCGACCAGCCGGAGTTGAAGAATGCGGTCATGCACTGGGCGAACATGCCGTGCCCGCGATAGTTGGGGTGGAACGATTGCCGGGCCGCGTTCTCGTCCCAGATCCCGACCTCGATGTAGAGGCCGCGCACGGAAGTGTTGTCAGTGCACACTTCGTGGCCGTGGAAGAGCCGGCTCGCGTCGAGGTATCGCACGGACTGATTCTGCGCTGCCTTGCGGAGTGCGGATTCGAACATCGGCACCGCCTTGTTACGGGCGAACGCCGCGTCGTGCAGGTAGATCAGACAACCGCCGCCGTACCATCCGGGGAAGTTCGGATTGTCTTCCACGTCAGGCGATCCGGGGCTGGGATAGGACATGAGCACGAGCTCGTAGTCGCTCGCCAGGTATCCGGCTCGGGTCATGGTCTGCTTGACGCTGCTGAGCACCTGCTCGACCTGTTGCCTGCTCCCATCCGTCCGGACAGCCCACTGATCGGTGTAGGTCGGGTAGCACGGACCCTGGAAGAAGACCCGGCGCACCGCACAGTCGGTGGCAACGGGTCCAAATTGGATGGTCCCCTCGCCGTTGGCGCCCACCACAATCCAGATCAGTTTGACCCGGGTGTTGCGGGCTTTGACGGCGAGATAGTCGCCCTGATTCAGCTCGTTCCATTGGCGCTGACCGGAACCCTCGATGAGGTGCACCGGCTGCCCACCCGAGCAGGCGATGTTGTATTGCGCGTCCGCGGTGATCCCGGTCCGGAAGACGGCCTGATCGTAGGAGCGATCGCACCAGTTGCCGTTCTGGTGGGTACCTGGGACGTAGTTGCCGACGCCTTCGCCGGAGATCTCGCTGTCGCCCATGGTGACCAGCGAGGTCTTGCGTTGCTCGATCGGCTTGATGGCCGGGCTGCCGTAGAGCGCGGTGGCTTCGCTCGCGCGAATCGCCTCCAGGTTTGCGGGCAGCGGTTGGACGGGAGGCCGGTCCGCCGCGTGGGCTGAGGGGACCGGCAGTGTCAGCCCTATCAGCAGGGCGGTGGCGATGGCTGCTTCCTTGTACAGAAGAGAGCGCCTCATGGCCGTACTCCTTGCGATGGGGGTGTTGCGACGTGGTTACGTCGCGGTTACCGCACGGTAGTACAGCCAGCCATGAATGTGAATACCTCTCACGAAGAGATCTCCGTGCAGATTGGACTCCCCGCAGATCCAAAGTGGAGGGCCCAAGTAGACAGTGCTAACTTGGTTACTATGCCTTTCTGCCGTATGGCTGGAATAGCTTGGTGTGCAAGGGATGGCAGCGATTGTCCAGTCGGGGGCATAGCTAAACCCCGGCGACTTAACTGGCTAGCCAGTCAGGGGTCATCCGGGGTCTCTGAACGAAAGGTATCAGGTCAGTGTTGCTGTGGCTGCCGGACTTGTCGCGGGCGCGGTGGCCTCGGCTCGTGGTGACGGAGATCTCCAGTTCCTCGCGCCACTGGAAGCGCTGGTCGACGAGATCACCATCGAGCTTCAGTAAAACGCGATGCCGAGGTCCTGAATTGCATCAGGCGCCCTCGGCACCACCTCCAACCCATACGCGATGGGCGGCAACGAGTGAAGTTTTACAGGGTGAGGCGGGATGGCGCACCTGGGTGAAGAAAACCGTTGGCTGGGGGGAGGGGGTGGGCGAATAAGCTGGCTGACGAGATGGGGAAGCCGCAGATATCACCCGAGCTGAGCGAGCGCCTGTCCGGGCTGATGTTGCGTGATCAGTTGCGGCTGGCGCGCCGAGCCGACCCCAAAGGCGGGATCGACCCCAGAGCGATCGAGGCGGCCGAGGCCAAGGTCCGCAAGCGAGCGGAGTCGGTGCCGGCCATCCGGTACCCGGATGATCTGCCAGTAGCTCAGAAGAAGGACGAGATCGCCAAGGCGATTCGTGATCATCAAGTGGTGATCGTCGCCGGGGAGACCGGCTCGGGTAAGACGACCCAGATTCCCAAGATTTGCTTGGAGCTTGGCCGGGGCATCAGAGGCCTGATCGGGCACACCCAACCGAGGCGGATAGCGGCGCGCACGGTGGCCGAGCGCATCGCGGAGGAGCTGGACACGCCGTTGGGTAGCACGGTCGGCTGGAAGATCAGATTCACCGACCAGGTGAGCGAGCAGACCCTGGTCAAGCTGATGACCGATGGCATCCTGCTCGCCGAGCTGACCGGCGACCGGAACCTGTCGCAGTACGACACCTTGATCATCGACGAGGCGCATGAGCGCAGCCTCAACATCGATTTCATTCTCGGGTACCTGAAGCAGCTTCTCCCCAAACGCCCCGACCTGAAGGTCATCATCACGTCGGCGACCATCGATCCCGAGCGCTTCTCGCAGCACTTCGACAACGCCCCCATCGTCGAGGTCTCCGGAAGGACGTATCCGGTCGAGGTCAGGTACCGGCCACCCTCGGTGGAAGAGGAAGAGGATCAGATCCAGCTCATCTGCGACGCGGTCGACGAGCTGAGCGCGGAGAAGCCCGGTGACATCCTCGTTTTCCTAAGCGGGGAAAGGGAAATCCGGGACACGGCTGATGCCCTGCGCAAGCGGAACCTGAAGCAGACCGAGATCCTGCCCCTGTTTGCCCGGCTATCCACCGCCGAGCAGCATCGCGTGTTCCAGAAGCATGCGGGGCGCCGCATCGTCCTGGCGACCAACGTGGCGGAAACGTCGTTGACCGTGCCGGGCATCAAATATGTGATCGATCCGGGGACGGCCCGGATTTCGCGCTATAGCAACAGGTTGAAGGTGCAGAGGCTGCCGATCGAGCCGATCTCGCAAGCGTCGGCCAATCAGCGCAAGGGCCGTTGCGGCCGGACTTCGGACGGCATCTGTATCCGGCTCTATGACGAGAAGGACTTCGAGACCCGGGACGAGTACACCGATCCGGAGATCCTGCGCACCAACCTCGCCAGCGTCATCCTGCAGATGATCTCGTTGGGGCTGGGCGACATGGCGGCCTTCCCGTTCCTTGAGCCGCCGGACCGGCGTCATATCAACGATGGCATCGCGTTGCTCGAAGAGCTTGGGGCGCTTGAGAAAGCGCGGTTGACCCAGCTCGGGCGCAAGCTCGCGCAGCTGCCGATCGACCCGCGTCTGGCGCGCATGGTGCTCGAGGCGGAGCGCAACGGGTGCGTCCGCGAGGTGCTCATCATCACCGCGGCACTGTCCATTCAGGACCCTCGTGAGCGGCCGGTCGACAAGGAAGCGCAAGCGACGCAGTCGCATGCGCGCTTCAAGGATCCCGAGTCCGACTTCGGCGCCTATCTGAATCTCTGGGAACACTTGCGGGAGCAGCAGAAGGAGTTGTCCTCGAGCCAGTTCCGCAAGATGTGCAAGACGGAATTCCTGCACTATCTGCGGGTTCGCGAGTGGCAGGATCTGCAAGCTCAGCTACGTCAGGTGGTGCGCGGGCTCGGCTTCGCCATCAACACCGAGCCGGTCGAGCCGCAACGGGTGCACCAGTCGCTGCTCGCCGGGTTGTTGAGCCACATAGGTTTCTACGATTCGGAGAAGCGTGAGTACCAGGGTGCGCGCAACGCGAGATTCGCGGTCTTCCCCGGCTCGGTGCTCTTTCGTAAGAGCCCGCGTTGGGTCATGTGTGCCGAGCTCGTGGAGACGTCCAGGCTATGGGGCCGGGTGGCCGCGAAGATCGAGCCGGAGTGGGCCGAGGCACTCGCGCAACATCTGGTGAAACGGCAGTACAGCGAGCCGCACTGGGAGAAGAAGCAGGCGTCCGTGGTCGCCTACGAGAAGGTGACCCTCTACGGGTTGCCGATCGTGGCCAAGCGCAAGGTGAACTACGGCCGGATCGATCCGGTGCTCTGCCGCGAGCTGTTCATCCGCCAGGCGCTCGTGGAAGGTGATTGGGAGACCCATCATCGGTTCTTTCAAGCCAACCGCGATCTGCTCGAAGAGGTCGAAGAGCTTGAGCATCGGGCCCGTAGGCGCGACATCCTCGTCGATGACGAAACGCTCTTCGACTTCTACGATCAGCGGCTGCCAGCCGACATTGTTTCCGGACGGCACTTCGACTCGTGGTGGAAGAAGGTTTCGAAGACTCAGCCCGAGCTGCTGACCTTCACCAAGGAACTGCTCATCACCAAGACCGTGAGCATGGACGACTATCCGTCCACTTGGGATGAGTTGGAGCTGACCTACCAATTTGAGCCCGGTCAGCATGCCGACGGCGTGACCGTGCACATGCCGCTCCCACTGCTGAACCAGGTGTCGGACAAGGGATTCGAGTGGCAGGTGCCGGGGTTACGGGAAGATCTCGTGATCGCCCTGATCCGGTCACTGCCCAAGGCGATCCGGCGCAACTTTGTGCCTGTCCCCGATGTGGCGCGCGATGTGCTCAGCCAGATCAGCACGTCGGACGGGCCGCTGTTGGGCGCGTTGGAGAAGGAGTTGCGCCGGCTGACTGGGGTCGTGGTGCCTCGGGAAGCGTGGGACTTTGACTCGGTACCCCCACATCTGAAAATGACCTTCAGAGTTGGTGACGCGGAGAGTAAGAGTCTCGCGGAGCTCAAGGAACGCTTGCGGGACAAGGCTCGCGCTGAGGTTGCCGCCGCCGCGGACGATCTCGAGCGGCACGGTCTCACCGGATGGGACTTCACCGAGCTGCCAAAGGTGGTGCAGCGCAAGCGAGGCGAGCATCAGGTCAACGCGTATCCGGCGCTCGTGGACGAGGGCGAGACGGTCGGGGTCGGCGTGTTCGACACCGAAGGTGAGCAGTGGGGCGCGATGTGGCGCGGCACCCGCAAACTCCTACGGCTCGCAGCACCGCCACCACTGAAAGCAGTCCAAGGACGACTGTCCAATCAGGCCAAGCTGGCATTGAGCCGCAACCCGCATGGGGGAGTGGTGCCGCTGCTGGAGGATTGCGTCACCGCCGCGATCGACAAGGTCATCATCGAGTCGGGTGGGCCTGCGTGGACCGCCGAGGCATTCGAAGCGTTGGCCGCCAAGGCGAAGGCGGAGCAGGGCGAGACGTTGTATGAGTTGCTCAAGCAGCTCGACCCCATCCTGTGTTCGTGGTACGAGATCGATCGCAAACTCAAGAGCATCACCAACGTGCTCCTCGTGCGCTCAGTGGCGGATGTCAGGGCTCAGCTGACCGGGCTGGTCTATCCGGGCTTTGTCGCCGCTTCGGGGATGCGGCGATTGCCGGACATCGCCCGCTATCTCAAGGGGATCGAAGCACGGCTGTCCAAACTGGAGGCACAGCCGCAACGCGATCGCGATCGATTGCTGAAGCTTGACGAGGTACTCGCCGAATATGCCGACTATCAAAGGACTGTCAGGCCCGGCTCGCCCGGCTGGGACATCCTGCAGCAGGTGCGCTGGATGATCGAAGAGCTGCGGGTCAGCACCTTCGCCCAGGAGTTGGGCACGGCATACCCGGTTTCGGATGTCCGGATCTACCGCACCCTCGCCTCGATCGGCTAATGGTCACCCGACCAGCGGGCGTCCTCTTCTTCGATCCGCCTCTCGCGCTCCTTGATCCGGTCGACGGATGACCGGGCTTCAGCCTCGGATCCGTAGGGGCCGAGCAGGTTCTGCGACGGGCACCTGTCCTTCTCGGTCTCCACGCGGTTGTGCACAACGCACCAGTAGAAACTCATGCGTTCAATGTATTGGTCGCGGCGGCGTCTTCGAAGTCTTTCTGCCGCGCGGCCATCGCGACGCCGAGATATTCGAAGGCACCCTCGCCGAAGGGCAGTCGCAGCGGCGGCTGCTCGAGGGCCACGACGTGCCGCACAAGCAGTGCGAAGAGTTCCGGCGGGGTCGCCGTGCCGGAGTCCGCGAGGCCGCGAGTCATGGCCAGCATCTCGTCCTCGACCGGCGAATACTCACCGATGCGCTGAGCGGGCAGGCGCAGCGATTTGCCGTAGGCGGTGGCAAAGCCGCCGAGCTGCAGGATGGTTACCTTCACCCCGAACATGCCCGCGTCCTGAGCCAGGGATTCGGCCAAGCCCTCTAGGGCGAATTTGCTTGCTGTGTAAGCAGCCAGGCCGGGGAAGGGCATCGACCCGCTGAGCGAGGAGACGAAAATCGCGCGCCCGCTGCCCTGCGCTCGCCAAAGCGGAAGCACCTGCCTGGTCAACCGCCAGGCGCCAAAGACGTTGGTCTCGAACTGTGCTCGCAGCTCGTCATCGGACACCTCTTCGACCGAGCCGAATTGGCCGTAGCCCGCATTGTTGACGAGCACGTCGATGCCGCCGAAGCGTTGCACCGCGAGGTCAACGGCGGCTTGGCTTTGCGCGGGATCACGCACATCGAGCGCGGCGGTGACGAGATTGGGGCCGGATAGGTCAGCCAGGGTCTCCGGGCGCCGCGCGGTCGCGATCACTTTCTCCCCGGACTGGGCCAGGTCTTGCGCCAGCGCGCGGCCGAGCCCGGTGGAGCATCCTGTTACGAGCCAACGTTGTGGTGTCATATCGCCAGAATGGCAATAATATTCACCCTACTCAATGCAAGATTCACGACAGCGGTTTGGTCGGTTCGTCATCCTGAGACTTCGTTTCCTGCGGCTCCGGAGGTTGGGCAGGCACGCGCTTGGGCAGCGGAGGAGCCTCTTCCTTAGGTACCACGATCGGCTTCTTTGCGGGCTCATGCACGGGTGTGGATATGGCTGGATAACCCAAGGATGGCTTGGCGATGTCGGGCAGCGTCAGGTATGCGGGCTGCACCGGCATCGGCCGCGTGGGATCCGGAATGGGCATGGACGGCCGGTATTGCTGCTGCGGCTGCGGCGGTTGCGGCTGCCCGGGTTGTGGGTAGTAGTACTGCTGCAACGGCGGGGCGCTCACCGGATAGGGCGTCTGCCGCCACCGGCGCGGGCTGGTCAGAGTGGCCAGCAGCGGCACTCCGAGCAGGATGCCCAGACCCCATTGGCCGACCGCGCCGCCCATGTGGACGTCGAGCTGCGAGAAGGTGTCGTCATAGCTCTGCGGTGCGATCAGCGCCCAGCCGCTGGTGCCCATCAGGCCCAGCCCGGCCAGCCCCGGCCCGATCGGCGAAAGGCGCACCATGACAAGGATTCCATAGAGGATGCCGCCCAGCAGCAGTGCCCCGAGCGCGGCCAGCGTGCTGAGCGGATCATCAATGAACGTGCCGGCCCGGGCCGAGCCGAAGGCGCTCAGCCCTGTCCCGGTCAGCAGGAATGTCGCCGGGCCGAAGACCGCGGCGAGCAGAAACGATCCAAAGTGGCGCACAGCTTCAGGATGACCTATCCGGGCTCGCCTCAGATGTCGGGGTGGAGACAGTCGGCGGGGTCCATGCCGGTGCGGGCTCCGGCGGCGCCCACGCATTCGGGTCGGCCGGCCCCGCATCGCCTCGCCAGCGCGCCGCGCTGAAGGCTGCGATCAGCAGCATGCCACCGACCACGGCCATGGTTCCGCTGTATACGGGCGAAGCCAGATCCCAGCCGTAGTCGCCAAGTTGCTGTCGCTTGCCCAGCAGGTCGAAGGCATTCAAGGGTGCGACCAGCATGAAGACCGACGTGCTCAGGTAGGTGAACGCGGCGATCAGGGCGCCCACTGGGGAGGTGCGCAAACTGCCGATCAGGCCGAGGGTCAGCCCCACCCCGATGACCATCAGTCCGCCTAGGAGAAAGTTGTCGTTGTTCAACAGCGACATGCCTTTGCTCATTGCTCCCTGGCCCACGGCGATGAGAAACCATGCCAGCGGGGTGATGATGACGCCGGCGATCAGACTCCAAATGTGACGCATGTCGTCGGACGCTACCGGCTCGCCCCTGGAAGCGATAGATAGCCGGGTCGTAGGCTGACCCCATGATCGAAGCCCGTCCCACCGCCTACTCGCGGGTCACCTTGAGCCGCATCATGACCTCGCAAGACGTCAATCTTTACGGCACCGTGCACGGCGGTGCGATCATGAAGTTTGTCGATGACGCCGCCGGAGCGGCCGCGGCCAGGCACTGCGGCTTCAACGCCGTCACGGTGGCCATCGACGAGATCGCGCTTATGGTGCCGGTGCGGGTGGGGGATCTCGTGCACGCCAAGGCCCAGGTCAACTGGACCGGCAACACCTCACTCGAGGTTGGGGTCACGGTGCTGGCCGAGCGGTGGAATGAGGCGGGGCGGGAGCCGGTGAACGTGGCCTCGGCATACCTCGTGTTCGTGGGCGTCGACGCCTTCGGCAAGCCGCGTGAAGTGCCCCGCGTGGTGCCGGGCGACGCGGAGGACGAGCGGCGCTTCGCCGAGGCGGAGATACGCCGTCAGCATCGCCTTTCCCGGCGCAAAGCGATCTCCGATCATCGCGACGCTATGTAATCCGCCCACATAGTGGACGCAGCCGGTGGTGAGGCAGGATGACCTCGTGACCGTGCTTTGGACTCCACCGGCCGACATCCGCGAGACCTCGCGAATCGGCGACTATCTGCGCTGGCTCAGCTCGAATCGTGGCCTCGACTTCGGCTCCTACGAGCAGCTGTGGGAGTGGAGCACCACGGATCTGCCGGGGTTCTGGTCCTCGATCTGGGAGTACTTCGAGCTGCCGGGCTCGCCCGAGACGGTGTTGGCAAACCCCGTGATGCCGGGCGCGGTGTGGTTCCCGGACACACAGATCAACTATGCCGAGCAGGTGCTCCGGATGCCGGGGATCTCACCTTCGGAAAACGTGGTCCTTGGTTATTCGCAGACGCGTGGCCCGGTCACGCTGACCGCCGATCAGCTGCGCGACGAAGTGCGGCGGGCCCAGGCCGGGCTGCGGCGCCTCGGCGTGGGCGAAGGCGACCGGGTCGCCGCCTATCTGCCGAACATTCCCGAGACATTGGTGCTTCTGCTTGCGGCAGCCAGCCTTGGGGCCGTCTTCAGCTCGTGTGCGCCTGAGTTCGGCACGCGCAGCGTGACCGACCGGTGGCAGCAGATCTCGCCCAAGGTGCTGGTCGCGGCCGACGGCTATCGCTACGGCGACAAGGTGATCGACCGGCGCGCCGAGGTCGCGGCGATCCAGGCCGGGCTGCCCTCGCTTGAACATACGGTGCTGCTGTCCTATTTAGACGGTGAGTTTGGGTTGGGTTCATTGAGCGCGCCGACCGATGAGGAGTTGACGTTTGCTCAGGTGCCGTTTGCCCAACCGCTTTATGTGCTTTATTCATCGGGTACCACCGGACTGCCCAAACCCATCATCCACGGCCATGGCGGGATTCTGCTCGAGCACCTGAAAATGCTTGCCCTGCACCATGATCTGGGCCCGGGGGACCGCTTCTTCTGGTTCTCCACGACCGGCTGGATGATGTGGAACTTCATGGTCTCCGGACCCGCCGTGGGGGCCGCGATCGTCATGTTCGACGGCAACCCGGGGCACCCCGATGTGGGCATGCTCTGGCGACTGGCGGAAGAAGCGGGGGTCACCTACTTCGGGACGTCGGCACCATTCCTGCTCGCCTGCCGCAAGGAAGGGTTGGTGCCAAAGGACATCGCCGACCTTTCCGCGATCAAGGGGTTGGGCTCGACCGGAGCACCGCTTCCGCCCGAAGGCTTCCGCTGGGTCTACGAGAATGTGAGCTCCGCGCTTCAGCTGCAATCGCTGAGCGGGGGGACGGATGTCTGCACCGGATTCGTCGGTGCGACCCCGCTGAATCCGGTCTACGAAGGCGAAATCGCGGCCCGGTGCCTGGGTGCCCGGGTGGAGGCGTTCGACCCGGCGGGCAAGCCCGTATATGGGGAACTGGGCGAGCTCGTGATCACGGCACCGATGCCGAGCATGCCGGTCGGGTTCTGGGGGGACACCGATGGGAGTCGACTGCGCGAGGCCTATTTCGACGTGTTCCCGGGAGTGTGGCGGCACGGCGACTGGATCACCATCACCGATCGCGGGTCGTGTGTCATCACCGGCCGCTCCGACGCCACCCTGAACCGGGGCGGGGTTCGCCTTGGTACGGCTGAGTTCTACTCGGTCGTGGAAGGACTGTCCGAAGTGGTGGACTCGGTGGTGGTACACCTCGAGGACGACGAAGGCGGGGCAGGCCAACTGCTCCTATTCGTGGTGCTCGCCGACGGGGTGGAGCTCGACGACACACTGAAGTCCAAGATTGCGCGGGAGTTGCGGACGGCGTTGTCGCCGAGGCACATCCCCGACGCGATCTATCAGGTTCGCGCGGTGCCCCGCACGCTGAGCGGGAAGAAGCTCGAGGTGCCGGTCAAGCGGATCCTCACCGGGACCCCGGTCGAGTCGGCCGCCGCCAAGGGCGCACTGGTCAACCCCGAATCCCTGACCGCCTTTGAAGAGCTGGCTAAGACAGTGCTGGCTAAGACAATGCGTGGGTGACTCGCTCGGTGGCCGCCCAGCGTTGCATTGTTTCCGGGTCGGCGTTGCGGCACAGGACCATCGAGCTTCCGGCTGCCACCGGTGCGAGCAGCCAATCGAGTAGCGGGCGAGTGTCCACATTGAACAGTGCTCGATCGCCCGGGCTCAGGCGGAGCTCGTTGGCGCGTTCCTGAGCTTTTGCCACAAGTTCGCTGTGACTTAACCCTTCCCAAGCGGGCGCGGTGGGATCCGCCGGTGGACCGCCGTAGTAGTCGCCGTGGGCGCGAGCGGAAAGCACCCAATCCTGCTGGCCGGCGGTCAGCTTGCGCACCGGCAACGCAAACGGATGCAGACCGACTGCGTACTCGGCGTTGGATCCGGTGAGTCCAAAAGAGACGTCGCCTTTCTGCCCTGAGCTGACAGAAAGTCCGGCCGTCCAGCAGCCGAGCATGATGGCGGCCGTCTGCCAATGTGGGGGCAGATCTACGACTGCGACATCACCTCTGCCCAGGCCACAGCTGTCGACTAACAGATTTGCGGTCTTGGCGACCCAGTTCGCCAGGGTGGCCCCGGACAGCTCAGTGCGCTCCCCGGATGTCGCGTCATACCAGGTCAGCATCGGCTTTGCGGGGTCGGAAGCAACCTGTTTAACAAAAGTCGCGGCAATGGTCGGCACGTTTGTCAGGGTAGCGACACCCCGATAGGCGGACACCGCGCTCATGCCTGCGCGGCGTAGTCTTAAGTCGACAGCTGTGAAAAGGCGCACACTATTGCTCAGTATGGCGCTTGTTACACCCCCACAAGGAGTGTCCACCGTGACGAACGCTCGATCTCCCCGGGTGCTTGTGGACGCCACCAGCGTTCCGGCCGACCGTGGCGGTGTGGGCCGCTATCTGGACGGTCTGCTCGGAGCGCTTGCAGCGCACTCGGACATCGATCTTGCCGTCGTGTGCCAACGCACCGATCATGAGCGCTATTCGCGCATCCTGCCCGACTCTCAGGTAATCGCCGCCCCCGCGGCGGCGGCACATCGGCCGGCTCGGCTGGCGTGGGAGCAGACCGGCCTGCCGCTGCTGGCCCAGCAGGTGGGTGCGGACGTGGTGCACTCGCCGTTCTACACCTGCCCGCTGCGGGCCGGCTGTCCGGTGACCGTGACCGTGCACGACGCGACGTTCTTCACCGAGCCCGAGCACTA
>DPJL01000251.1 GCA_003543035.1 Micromonosporaceae bacterium
CGGGGGGCGGCCCGGGGCCGGCCGCACGATTCGAAGAGGCGGTCGCCATCGCCGGTCTCGGTGACGCGATCGGCCGCCGGGTCAAGGAATACAGCCACGGCATGAAGCAGCGGCTTGCGGTCGCGCAGGCGATGCTGGGACTGCCCGAGCTGCTCGTGCTCGATGAGCCAACGGACGGGCTCGACCCGCCGCAGATCGCCGAGATGCGCCGGGTGTTGCAGCGCTATGCCACCGATGGACGAGCAGTGCTCGTTTCCAGTCACCTGCTGGCCGAGGTGGAACAGACCTGCACGCACGTCGTGGTGATGCACAAGGGCCGAGTGGTGGCGTCCGGCCGGGTTGAGGAGATCGTGGGAGACGCTCCTACCACCATTTTCGAAGTGTCCGATGTGGACCTGGCGCAGAAGACCTTCGACAAGATGGACGGCGTGACCTACGCCATGGAAGGCGACCGCGCCCTCGTGGTGGATCTCGAGGACGTCAGCCGATCCGAGGCGGTGAATGCGTTGGTCCGCGCCGGAGTGGGCGTTGACCGGGTGGCGCCTCGACGGCGCCTCGAGGACGCCTTCCTTGCCCTGGTGGGCACTTCAACGGCGGGGAGTGGAGACCGATGAGCACGGCTACTTTGACCAACAATGGGGCGGCTGCCGGGTACGAGCCGACTCGGACTCTGACCTTCTGGACCGAGTTCGTCCGCCAATGGCGGCGCCGCCGGACTCAGCTCGCCTTGGGCTTCATGGTGTTGCTGCCCATCATCATTCTCATCGCCTTCCAGATCGGCGGCGACGATGATGACGACGGCGGAAGCAGGAACGGCACGTTTTCTTCCATCATCGACGTTGCCACCGCCGGTGGACTCAACTTCGCCCTGTTCACCCTCTTCGTCTCGTCATCGTTCCTGCTGGTGGTGATCTTCGCGCTCTTCCACGGCGACACGGTGGCATCCGAGGCGAGTTGGGGGAGTCTGCGCTACTTATTGGCGGTTCCGGTCCCACGTGGACGGTTGCTCGGCATCAAGCTCTCGGTGGCGCTGACCTATTCGCTGCTCGCCGTGGTGGTGCTCGTTGGCACCGCGTTGGGCCTCGGCACCCTGCGGTACGGCTGGCACGCGCTGCAGTCCGGGATCTCCGCTGATTTGCCGGCGAGCGAGGGCCTGCTGCGTCTGCTCGGCATCGCTGGATACCTATCGCTCACGCTGCTCGTGGTGGCTGGCATCGCGTTCCTGCTGTCGGTGCTGACCGATGCGCCGCTCGGTGCGGTCGGCGGTGCGGTGCTGCTCTTCATCCTGTCGAGCATCCTCGATCAGATCACCGCCCTGGGCGAGCTGCGCAACTTCCTGCCCACCCACTTTGCTCGCAGTTACCTCGGCTTGCTTGCCTCACCGATCCAGTTCGACGGCATGGTCAAGGGAGCCATCTCGGCGATCTGTTACGCCGCAATCTTCTGGGGCATTGCCTTCTGGCGTTTCACCCGCAAGGACGTCACGAGCTAGCCTCGGCTACTCATTGCGTCTTTGAGTACCAGCGCGGATGTCCTTGGGCTCGTGCGTGTGACTGAATGGTCGCGACCGAGAACGGGGAGGAACTATGGAATGGAAACGCAAGCACGCGCTGTGGGCGATGGCCGCGGTGGTGGTGTTGATTTTGGCCGGCGGAGTCGTGCTGGTTGCCCGGAGCGCGTTAACGGCTCTGGCCAAGTCGCCGAGCGTGCCATCGAGTCCTTCGACCTATCGATCCCCGTCACCGTCGCCAAGTCCCAGCGAGTCGCCCAGCCCGTCGCCCTCCTTGTCGCAGAAGCCCAGCCCCACTGGCCCGCCACCACCTCCGCCCGCGCCCAAGCCCTGCCGTTACGAAGGCAAACGCGCCTCGGAATCTCAGGTGAAGGCGGCGCTGGAAGCCGCCGCGGCAAAGGAGTTCTGGCAGAATTCGGCGAAGATCAGCCTGCCGCCCAAACTGATCAAAGCGGTGGCCCAGCACGAGAGTGGCTGGCAGTCCAACGCCGTCTCGTGCGCCGGGGCTTACGGCGTCATGCAGGTTATGCCGGATACGCAGACCTGGATGAATCAGCGCTTCGCGATCGAGCCGAACTATGACCGCAAGACGTTGACCGGCAACACCATGCTCGGCAGTGCCTACTTGCAGTGGCTCATCAAGGAGATGGGCGACAAGCACTTCGGCGGGGACTACGCCATCCGTTCGTGTGCCACCTCGACCGACAAGTGCCTGTTGAACGCGGTGATCGCTGCCTACGAGGTGGGCCATCAGGCAGTCCATGACGAGTTGACCGACGGCGATTCGGTGCACTATCCCAACCCCGACTACGTGGCCAACGTCCGCTACTGGATGGCAAAGTACTAAGTTGACTGTAGATGGAGTACACTGTAGTACAACTACACTGTACTAGGAGGACAGTCTCTTGGGCTTCGTGAATCGCGTCGACGAGCTCACCTCGCTTGAAGGATGGTGGGATCGCAAGGGCGCCACGATGGGACTCGTCTGGGGCCGCAAACGAGTCGGTAAGACCGCGCTCATCGGCGAGTTCGCCAAGAGGCGAAAGTCGATCATTCACACCGGCCGAGGGGTTGGCCTGGCCGAAGAGCTTCGAACATTGACCGGGGTAATCCCGGCCGAGCTGGACCTCGGTGGCCGGGACTTGTCGTCCAATCCGTTCACCGGCTGGGCTGATGTGTTGACCACCTTGGCTCGAGCCGCGGCCGAAGAGCCGCTCCTGCTGGTGCTGGATGAGTTCCCGGAACTTCGGGCGAGCGATCCGGCGATTGAGCAGACCCTGCGAGCGGTCTGGGATCAAGTGCGCAGCAGAACCAAGCTCCGTCTGCTTCTCTGCGGCTCGGCTGTGCGGACGATGCAGGCGATCGCCGAAGAGCGGTCGGCCTTGCATGGACGGTTCGACCTGCGACTGCCGGTGCACCCCTTCCGGCCCCACGAAGCCGCTCTGATGCTCCGGCAGCTGGCGCCCGCCGATCGCGCCATGGTTTGGGGCATCTGCGGCGGCACGCCACTCTATTTGTCGTGGTGGGACCAGTCCGCCGATGTCGCCCACAACCTGCGCAAGTTGGCTTGCTCACCAGGAGCGCTATTGAGAACCGAGGCAGAGCTGGTGCTCGCCACCGACGGTGTAGCCGGAGGCCTTGCCAAGCAGGTGCTCGGCGCCATCGCGGTGGGAAAGAATCGCCACTCTGAGATCGTCGACTCGGTCACCGGAGATCGCCAGGTTTCCAGGGTGCTCGACGATCTGGAAAAGGTCCGCCTGGTGGAGCGGGTGGTGCCGGTTACCGAGGATCCAAGGGCCAGAACAGGCCGCACCATGTACCGGATTGCGGACAACTATCTCGCCTTCTGGCTCTCTTTGCTGGAGCGGTACAGCGGTGAGATTGATCGTGGCTTGGGCACGACCATCGCCAAGCTTGTCCACAAGCGGCTGGATGATCACATGGGTCCTCGCTACGAGGAGGCGTTCCGAAGTCACCTTCGCCGGCTGGCCGCAGCGGGTGAATTCGGCGACGAGGTGGCCGCAGTGGGTCCATTTTGGACACGTGGCGGCAGCCAGGTCGAGATTGACGCGGTAGTTCTCTCCGGCATCCCGGAAATGGCCGTGGCTGTGGGCGAATGCAAGTGGCAGCAGCGCGTCAATGCGGCATCGCTTCGCACCAAGCTGGTGGAGAACGCCCGTGCTCTGCCCCGAGTCGTCACAGAACCCATCTTGATCATTGGTGCCAGGGAGGCAGTCGTCGACAGCGATGGTGTTCGCTCGGTGACGGCTGGCGATATCTTTGGCTGACCTTTACCTGATCCTTACATTGAGCGTGCCTGATTCTTACCTTGCGCGATCAACGTCTTTCGAGCGAGTCGTAACACCGAGCATGGCGAATCCCGGCGGCCGCCCCCATCGGGAGGTGTCCATGCTCGCTCCCTCCCCACAGGACTGTGCGGGGCCGGCCCCAACCGGGGCCGGCCCCGTTCAGTTGTGTGCTGGGTCTCATCGGCTGGGATCAGCCTCACGCAATGATCTCCGGCCTGCGTAGAGTGGGGCCCACAACTAAACAGACCTCATCCAGAGGAGCAGAGGGAACGGCCCTGTGAAGCTCCGGCAACCACGCAATGAGGCTTAGAGCGAGCAGAGGGAACGGCACAGCCACCCCAAAGCCGAAGCTCCGGCGAAAGCCGCGTAAAGCCAGAAAGTGCGGTTGGTGCCAACTCCGCCCGGACACAATCCGGAAAGATGAGAGGAAATCCTCATGACCATTGCTGTCGCCTCCTCACCTCTCGGCCTCGCCTCGCCCGCTCGTGGGCTGGAGTGTCGAGCTTGTCGCACCCGGTTCCCACTCGCGGCGCAGCACGCCTGCTACGAGTGTTTTGGCCCGCTGGAGATCTGGTACGACGAAGCAGCACTAGCGACCGTGACCCGGGAGCAGATCGAAGCCGGGCCCAAGAACATCTGGCGCTATGCCGGCCTGCTTCCAGCCGGTCAGGATCCGGCCCTGCGCGTGACCCTGGACCCTGGGTTTACCCCGTTGATCAAGGCTGACGCGCTCGCTGCCGAGATCGGCCTGCGAGCCCCGCTGTGGGTGAAGGACGACTCAGCCAACCCGACCCACTCCTTCAAGGACCGCGTCGTTTCGGTGGCGCTGACCGCCGCCAAAGCCCTCGGATTCACCCGCTACGCCTGCGCCTCCACCGGAAATCTGGCCAACTCGGTGGCCGCTCACGCGGCGCGGGCAGGCACGCCGTCGATCGTGTTCATTCCGTACGACCTCGAGTCCGGCAAGATTATTACGACCGCGGTCTACGGCGGGGACCTGGTCGCGATCGAGGGCTCCTATGACGACGTGAATCGGCTCTGCTCCGAGCTGGTCGAGACGGACGACTTCGAGGACACCGCCTTCGTGAACGTCAACGTGCGGCCGTTCTATGCCGAGGGGTCAAAGACGCTCGGCTACGAGGTCGCCGAGCAGTTGGGCTGGCGGATCCCGGCCCAGGTGATCATCCCGATGGCATCGGGTGAGCTGCTTACCAAGGTGGACAAGGCTTTTGAGGAGTTGGTCGCGTCGGGGCTCGCGATCGCGCCGGAGGGTGGCTGGCGCGTCTTCGGTGCGCAGTCGCAAGGGTGCAACCCGATCGCCACCGCATTGCACGGCGGCACCGATGAGATCGTGCCGGTCAAGCCAACCGGCATCGCCAAGTCGCTGAACATCGGCGATCCGGCGGCCGGGATCTACGCGCTGGAGGCGGTGCGCCGGACCGGTGGCTGGATGGACTACGTGAACGACGACGAGATCCGCGACGGCATCCGGCTCCTGGCCCGCACGACCGGAGTCTTCGCCGAAACCGCAGGCGGCGTGACGACAGCAGTGGCGGCCAAACTGATCGCGAGCGGCAAGCTCGACCCGCAGCTGGAGACGGTCATCTACAACACCGGTGAAGGGCTCAAGACCATCGACGCCGTGGCCGGCCAGGTGGGCCCGACCTACCAGGTGAAGCCATCGCTGAAGGCGGCTCGTGAGGTCGGGCTCATAAGTTAAATGGAGTGCGCCATCGCCGCCTTGACGGCAGTCTGGGCGGTATGGCGCTCTCCGTAAAACTCGTCGACGGCTCCGATCCGGCTGCTATCGAGACTTATTGCCAGGTGACGGCCGCTGTCAGGGAACACGACGTGCCCAAGTGGCGGGAGACCACGCCTGCAATGCTGCAGCGCATGGTCGAGGTGCCGTTCCCCGGCACGGCTCAAGAGTTTTATCTCGTGTGGCGTGATGGCCAGCCGGTCGGGCGAGTGCTTCTCGAGATTCCCATGCGGGAAAACCTCGACATGCTCGTCCCCGATATCTGGGTGGTGCCGTCCGCCCGTCGGCAAGGGATCGGCAGGGAACTTTTTGATTGGGTGAAGGCTTTTGCCGGTACTCGTCAAAGAAAAAGACTGATTTGCACGACGCTCTGGGAGCTGCCGGGTATCCCTGCGCCGAACCTTGCCGGCGCGGCATTTGCTGAAGCTTTGGGTTTCCGCGGCGCGCTGGCCGATGTGACCCGGCGGCTAGATCTGTCCACTGTGGACGAATCGGTGCTAGACGAGATGCTCGCCGCTGCGAAAGCCAAGTCTGCCGACTATCGGGTCGTGACCTGGAGCGGGTCGGCGCCGGAGGAGTACATCGATGATCTGGCCTACCTTGACTCCCGACTGATGACCGATGCACCAATGGGAGAGCTGGAGTTCGAGGCGCCCAAGCCCGACGCACAGCGCATACGCGACTTTCAGCGAGCGTCCGCCGCGCGCGAGCGCGCCACCTACCACGCGGCGGCCGTGCACGAACAGACCGATCGCCTCGTCGCCTGGACCACCATCACCAAAGAACTTTCGTTGGACTGGAACGCTTTCCAGCAGATCACGATCGTTGAGCCGGAGCATCGCGGGCATCGGCTGGGTGCGCTGGTGAAGGTCGAGAACCTGCGTCATTTCCGAGCGAATGAGCCGACCGTCACGGCCATCGACACGTTCAACGCCAACGACAACAGTTACATGATCGCCATTAACGAACAGATGGGCTTCCGCCCGCTTTACGCGTGGCAGAACTGGCAACGGGAGATATAAGTGCTTTCCATTCAAGAGGTTTCACCGAGCGATCAGGCCGCGATCGGCGACCTGGTGACGGTGTTGAACGCGGCCGCGGATCACGACAGACCCGGCTGGCCCCCGGCAACGCCACGCGCGGCATACGTGTGGCGAGCGAATCCATACCCGGGCCGTGAGGGCGAGGACTATGTCGCGTACCTGGACGGCGAGCCGGTAGGCCGGCTGGAGCTCGGGTTCACCACGTTGGACAACCTCAACAGCGCCCACTTCCGGATCGACGTGGTGCCGGCGCACCGCCGCAAAGGTGTTGGGCGCAAGCTTTACGACCTCATGGTCGAGCGGGTCAAGGCAAAGGGCCGCAACGCCGTCATGTCCACCACCATGTGGAGCCTGCCCGGCATCGAGACCCACGATGGCGGCGCCGGGCCGGCATTTGCCGCAGCAGTAGGGCTGGAAAACGCCAACCTGGCTGAGGTGATGCGCAGGCTGGATCTGTCCACTGTAGACGATGCTGCCCTCGACGCCTTGTCTGCCAAGGCGCAGGAGAAGTCGGCAGGCTACCGGCTGGTGCAGTGGAAGAATCACGCGCCTGAGGAACTCCTGGCCGACATCGCGTATCTGGACGGGCGGCTCCTTGCCGACGCACCGACCGGTGACCTCGCCATCGAACCGGAGAACGTGGACGCCGACCGAGTCCGCCGCAGTGACGAAATAGGCGTGATCCACGGGCGCAGCGGTTACCACACCGGCGCCGTGCACGAGGAGACGGGACGACTGGTCGCCTGGACCACGCTGAGCACCCAGCCCGGCGAAACTCCATGGCACGCCTGGCAATTCATCACCATCGTCGATCCCGATCACCGGGGGCACCGGCTCGGGGCGTTGGTGAAAGTCGCCAATCTGCGCTACTTCCGGCAGCATGAGCCACAGGTGAAGGTGATCGATACCGGCAACGCCGCGGAGAACAGCTACATGATTGCCATCAACGAGGACATGGGTTTCCGGCCCAAATGGGCGATGCAGAACTGGCAACGCGATTTGTAGTCCGCTCGTTGCACCTTGGTGATCGACATTTTGTTGGCCTTCACCATCTTCGCGACCCGGGAAGGGCTTGTGGGCGGGCAAACCGCCAACGGTCACATCATTAGCGACCGAGACTGGTTTGCCGCCCTGCCCTCCCGGCGGGGCCTCGAGAGCACCGTCAAAGTGTGCACCGCAACCAGATGCGTTTTCCTGCCGGTGTGGGATGTCGGGCCGTGGAACACCAAAGACGACTACTGGAACGCCGACCGTCAGATGTGGACAGACCTGCCGCAGGGCAAACCCCAGGCGCAGGCGGCATTCCAGGACAGTTACCACGATGGCAAGGATCAGTTTGGCCGCACCGTGCGCAATCCGGCCGGCATCGATCTGGCCGACGGCGCTTTCTGGGACGGGCTCGGCTTACGTGACAACGCTTGGGTGCAAGTCACTTTCCTGCCGAGTTCACCTGCCGTCGTGACAACTGTGCTCAACCTTCGGGCAGGTCCGTCGTTGAGCGCGCAAATCATTGGTGGCGTTGGGAAACAGGCACAGGTCCCGGTGGAGTGCCAGATCCAGGGCGACCTCGTGAACGGGGTGGACCTCTGGGACCGCATCGGCCCGGGCCTTTACATCTCGCATGCCTACGTGCGAGTGCCCTCCGATTGGGCCGTCCCGATGTGCGCCGAGTAGGGGTTCAGCAGCTTGAGCAAACCCAGGCTGCGCATTGTCATCGCGCGGAAGACCTTCATCCGCGACAACCCGATCAGATCCTCCAGATAGGGGACCGCGAGCTCGACTATCTTGCGGGTCCGTTCCTGGCCCGGTGATTGGTCATGCACCCAATAAACCACCAGCCCCAGCTGCGCCATCCAGAGAAACTCCGGCAACTCCTCGCGCAGCTTAGGATCCATTTTCAGCCGAGTACCGGAGACAAAGCGCCGATAAACATCGAGGGCCATTTCCCGGGACTCCGCCGACTCCGCGCTGAACGGGCTCAACGGTGACCCGGGCACCGCGGCCAGCCCGATGAACTTCCCGGCGAACTTGTGGTGCGGCGCCCACACCTTTAGCCCGGCGCGCAGAATCCCGGTCAGCTGCTCGGCGAAGCTGCCGCCGGCGGTGAGCACCCGCTCCACTTCGGCCAGATGGTCGCGCTGGATCTGCAGGTAGAACTCCTGCACCAGAGCTTCCTTGGAGTCGAAGTAGTAGTAGGCGTTGCCCACGGACACACCGGCCTCGCCCGCGATCGCCCGCATGGTCGTCTTCTCGTAACCGTGCTCGCCGAACAGGCGCAGCGCGGCTTCCACGATCACGCGGCGGGTCTGCTCCCCGCGCCCCAACTCAGTCATCGGCGCTTTACATTACCCATCGCCAACCGGGCGATCGCGATCGCCGCCATTACGGTCAGCGGGATCAGCGCCCATCCGATCACCAGTGCCTTCAACATGGCTTCCCCTCTTTCAATTGATGGGGACCCGGCCGGAGCCGGGCCCCCACGCCCCCGTTCGTGTGTGGCTTAGTTCGGTGCGGGCCCAGTTGGGTGCGGGCTCAGTTAGGTGCGGCTAGACCACGGGGCTCGGGCGAGAAGCGTGGCGCCCGCGGCGGGGGAGGAACGAGTTGGTCGAGGTTCTCCGCCTGGTACCGCTTACGGAAGCGGCCCAGCACGAAGATGTTGAACAGGTGCATCAGGCCGAGGGCGAGCATGATCAGACCCAGCTTCCACATGCCGGTCTCGAGCGCACCGGTGACCGTGGTGACGTCCTCCGAGGTCTGCATGAAAAGGGCGACGTAGCCGAGGTTGATCAGATAGAAGCCGACCTGGAGCAGCTTGTTGACCGCTGTCGCGATCTCCTCGCTGGCGAAGGCATCCCGAAGGAAGAGCTGCCCGTTGCGGAAAAGGGTGCGGGCCACCCAGACGGTCAGGGCGATGGTGACGACCAGGTACCCGAGGTACATGGCGAGCTTGGGGTCCATCTCGACTCCGGTTCCGGGAGAAGTTTGAACACGTTCAACTGACAAGTTGAAGCTAGCAGGGTAGTTGAACGCGTTCAAGTGTGTTGACGCTCACCTGTCCGGCATGATGGGACACATGGATTTCTTCGCCACCCATGAGGAGCTGTTGACCAAAGCGCTGCGGGCGATCTCCGAGCGCGGCTACTGGTCGGCCTACCCCGAATCGCCCAGCCCCAAGGTGTACGGCGAGAACGCCGCCGCCGAGGGGAAGGCAGCCTTTGAGGCGACCCTGGGCAAGGACTTCCCGCTGGACCAGCGGTTCGTCGATCACGTTGCGCCAGAACGCTCGCCGCTCGGCATCGACCTCAATGTCCGCTATCCGCGTACCGACGCTGACACCCTGATCGCCAGCGCGCAGACCGCTTGGCGCGGCTGGCGTGACGCGAGCCCGCAGGCGCGTGCCGGAGTGTCGCTCGAGATCCTGGCCCGGCTGCACAAGCGGGTCTTCGAGCTGGCAAACGCGGTCCACGCGACGACCGGTCAAGCTTTCGTGATGGCCTTCCAAGCCGGTGGCCCGCACGCGTTGGACCGGGCGCTCGAAGCGGTCGCCTACGGATACTCCGAGCAGACGCGCCAGGTGCCTTCGGTGACTTGGACCAAGAAGGCGGACAGCCTGGAGAAGACCTTCCACGTGGCACCGCGCGGCATCAGTCTGGTGATCGGCTGCAACACCTTCCCCACCTGGAACTCGTGGCCGGGCCTGTTCGCGTCGTTGGCGACCGGCAACCCGGTGATCGTCAAGCCGCACCCGCATGCCGTGCTGCCGTTGGCGATCACGGTTCAGGTTGCGCGGGAGGTGCTGGCCGAGGCCGGCTTCGACCCGAACGTGGTGCAGCTCGCCGCCGACACCCGCGAAGCCCCGATCACCAAGGATCTGGCTCTGCGCCCCGAGGTGAAGCTGATTGACTTCACCGGCTCCACCGCTTTCGGCGACTGGCTGGAGCAGAACGCCCGGCAGGCGCTCGTCTACACGGAGAAGGCCGGCGTCAACACGGTGATCATCGACTCCACCGACGACTTCGCCGGGATGTGCCGCAACCTGTCGTTCTCGCTGATCCTCTACAGCGGACAGATGTGCACCACCCCGCAGAACCTCCTCATTCCGGCCGCGGGCATCGAAACCGAAGCGGGGCACAAGAGTTTCGATGAGGTCGTGCAAGGCGTGGCGGGCGCGGTTTCGGCGCTCACCGCGGATCCCGCCAAGGCTGTGGAGCTGACCGGTGCGATCGTCAACGACGAGATCCCGGACCGGATCGACGCCGCTCGCAAGATGGGCGAAGTGGTGCTGGATTCCGCTCCCATCGCGCACCCTGCGTACCCGAATGCAGTCGTGCGCACCCCGATGATCGTCAAGGTCACCGACGGCTATGCCAGCGAATGCTTTGGGCCGGTGAGCTTTGCGGTGCCGACGGAGTCCACATCGGACAGTGTCGAGATCTTCCGCAAGACGGTGGGCGAGAAGGGTGCGTTGACCGCAGCCGTTTACAGTACCGACGCGAGCGTGCTCGACACGGTCGAGCAGGCAGCGGTGGACGTCGGTGTGCACCTGTCGCAGAACCTGACCGGTGGCGTCTTTGTGAACCAGTCAGCCGCCTTCTCCGACTTCCACGCCTCCGGCGCCAACCCGGCCGCGAATGCGTCACTCACCGACGGCGCCTTCGTCGCGGGACGCTTCCGGATCGTCCAGTCCAGGCGCCCGGCACCGGCCGGCGTCAGCTGAGGACATCACTGAGTTGGGCGGCGACCGATTGGCAGAGCACTCTGCCGTGGTCGTCGCCCAGCTTTTCGGGGTAGCGAAGCAGGATTCCGAGACTCCATCGATCGCTCACGGCCAGGCAGGCGAAATGCCACTGGCCGTCCTCTGGCCGATCGAACCAGCCGTTCTTGATGGCGATCTTCGCGGCGACCTCGGCCGGGAATGCCTTTCTGGGGCCGAAGTCGCCCTCTCCTCGTACCCCCCTCATCTGGGTTAAAAGCCATTGGGTCCAACGCCCGGCGCCGCGTCCATCGGCTAGGCAGCCCCCCAGCCTCGCGACATCACGTGCCGACATGACTGTGTCGGACCAGCGGTAGGTTCTGTTGCCCGCATGTGATTCGGTGAGCCGGCAGATTGAGATCATGCGATCAATGCTGAGCTGTTCCCCGTTGAGGTGATGAAACTCCGTCGCCACTTCGTTGTCGGAATCTCGGATCATGATGGAGAGCCGCTGGAGCACGGCTCGATCCGGGACTGCCGGTTGTTCACGCAGAAAATCGGCGGCAATCCATGCCTTGACCAACGACATGGTGTCGCCCAGATCGGCCATTGTGGATGATCCGGTCATTGCGCCCGTCCGCCAGTCGAGCAGGGCCCAACTGGCAAAGCTGGCATTGGCGAAACGGACCTGTCGCTGGATCACTCTGGTGCTCGAAGGAACGGGCAGGGATCGACGGCTGCTGGTGGTATGCCATCGTGAGAACACGACCAACGTCGATCCTGTACCGATCAGAATTAGTGCGGTCAAGATGACGACCGGATTCGCCCAGACTCTCCGCATAACCAGGAAACCGGCATGGCCCGAGCTTGGTCACGTAGCTCTGTCGGCTATCTATTTTGGGGCTGTGCGAGGGGCCACACCTTCGTGTAACGTGCGAGCACGGCTGTAATCAGCCGATGGGCCCGGGGAGCACAAACCCGGTCCCATTGCAAACGAAGTGAGGAAGTGCACAGTGGCACAGGGCAGCGTCAAGTGGTTCAACAGCGAGAAGGGCTACGGCTTCATCGCGGTCGACGGCGGACAGGACGTTTTCGTTCACTTCTCGGCGATCGCCATGGATGGCTACAAGTCGCTTGAGGACGGACAGCGCGTCGAGTTCGAGATCGCGCAGGGGCAAAAGGGCCCGCAGGCGGAGTCGGTCCGGATCATCGGCTGACAGCAAAACCAAAGACTTCTGACGCGAGCGAGGAGCTAGGCCTTCCAGGGGCCGCGCTCCTCGTTCTTTGCATGCATACTGTTGGCTCTCACCCCTCAGTCCGCTCGGAGCCCCAGTGACCGATCCCTCTGTGCCGCAGGGTTATCTGCCCCCGGCCGACGCCTACCAGCCGCTGCCAGTGACCGATGGCCCGGACCCGAACGATCCACTGGTGAACCCGCCCCACTCCGGCATCAACGGCTGGTTCGAACGCATCGGGGCAATGTTCAAGCGCAGCTGGAAACTGATGCTCGCAATTTTCGCCATCACACATGTGTTGCCATTCATCGGCTTTGCCATTGTGGGTGTCGTCATTGGACTCCTCTTCGTCGCGGCCGTGCTGACTGATGCCTTTGGGCAGCAGGTAAAGGCGCCGAACCCGGATGTCATCGCGATCGGAATCCCGGCCCTCATCCTGATCGTGCTCATCGCGGTGGTGGCTTTCGTCATCATGCAGTCGGCGGGATATGCCGCGGCCACCCACGCCCGTCACCAAAGAGGCGGCCGGCTATCAGGTCAAGCTGAGTGAGGCACTCGGCTACGGCTTCCGCCGGGCCCTCGGCCTCACCGGCTGGCAGATCGTCGCGGGACTCCTTATCCTGCTTGGGTTTCTGGCCTGCATCCTGCCGGGGTTCTATGTCTATGCGGCAACCGCCTTGTTCGGCCCGATCTATCTGTTTGAACGGCGCAGCCCGATCGGGCGCTCGTTCGGGATATTCAACGCCAATCTGGGCCGGGTGCTGGGCCGGCTGGCATTGATCCTCGTGGCGACGCTCGCGGCCGGGATAGCCACCAGCGTGATCGATCAGGTTGGCACCGCGATCGCCGGGAACACCAACGACCTTGCCGTGGTGATCGGTGCGACGGCCATCTCCTCGGTGATCAGCATCGTGATCGAGATCCCGCTGCTCATGGTGACGTTTGCCGGGATCCTGCTGACCTATACCGAGCAGCGCGGCTATGAGCATGTGACGACCGCCCGCACACTCGCCGCCGAGCTCTGACCCTGCGGGCCAGGGCTGAAGAATCCGGGTTCGCTTGCACTCGGCCGGGTAGAGTGCTAAACAGGTGTTTGGCACTCTCCTTGTGCGAGTGCCAACAACAAGACCAGAAGTCGGAGCGGTGGGGCTGCTGAATGGTGGCAGCCGGTCGTCGCGGGCTAACCGTCCGACCTCGGATTTGTCCAGGAGGACAACGCCGTTATGGCCAAAATGATCGCGTTCGACGAAGAGGCGCGCCGTGGCCTCGAGCGGGGAATGAACATCCTCGCCGACGCCGTAAAGGTGACGCTGGGTCCGAAGGGCCGCAACGTCGTGCTCGAGAAGAAATGGGGAGCCCCCACCATCACCAACGATGGTGTGAGCATCGCCAAGGAAATCGAGCTCGAAGACCCGTTTGAGAAGATCGGCGCTGAGCTGGTCAAAGAGGTTGCCAAGAAGACCGATGACGTGGCCGGCGACGGCACGACGACGGCGACCGTTTTGGCCCAGGCGCTGGTCCGCGAAGGCCTGCGCAACGTCGCAGCCGGCGCGAACCCGATGTCCCTGAAGCGGGGCATCGAGGCCGCTGTCGCGTCTGTGGCCGAAGAGCTGGCCAAGCTCGCCAAGGACGTCGAGACCAAGGAGCAGATCGCCTCGACTGCGTCGATCTCTGCCGCGGACCCCGTCGTGGGCGAGATCATCGCCGAGGCGATGGACAAGGTCGGCAAGGAAGGCGTCATCACCGTCGAGGAGAGCAACACCTTCGGCCTCGAGCTTGAGCTCACCGAGGGCATGCGCTTCGACAAGGGCTTCAACTCGGCGTATTTCATCACCGACACAGAGCGGATGGAGACGGTCCTCGAGGACCCCTACCTCCTCATTTACAACGGCAAGATCTCGAGCGTGAAGGACATGCTCCCGATCCTCGAGAAGGTCATGCAGTCGGGCAAGCCGCTGGTGATCATCGCTGAGGACGTTGAGGGCGAGGCACTCGCCACCCTGATCGTCAACAAGATCCGTGGCACCTTCAAGTCCGTTGCCGTCAAGGCCCCGGGCTTCGGTGACCGCCGTAAGGCCATGCTGCAGGACCTCGCGATCCTGACCGGTGGCCAGGTCATCTCCGAGGAGGTCGGCCTCAAGCTCGACACCGTCGGTCTCGACATGCTCGGCCACGCCCGCAAGGTTGTGGTCACCAAGGACGAGACCACGATCGTCGAGGGTGCCGGTGACCCGGAGCAGATCAACGGCCGGGTGAACCAGATCCGCGCTGAGATCGAGAAGTCGGACTCGGACTACGACCGTGAGAAGCTGCAGGAGCGCCTGGCCAAGCTGGCCGGTGGTGTTGCAGTGATCAAGGTTGGGGCCGCGACCGAGGTCGAGCTCAAGGAGCGCAAGCACCGCATCGAGGACGCCGTTCGCAACGCGAAGGCGGCCGTCGAAGAGGGCATCGTCGCCGGTGGTGGCGTTGCACTGGTGCAGGCCGGGAAGACCGCCTTCGACAAGCTGGACCTGTCCGGCGACGAGGCGACCGGTGCCAACATCGTCAAGGTTGCACTCGATGCCCCGCTGCGGCAGATCGCCGTCAACGCGGGCCTCGAGGGTGGCGTCGTGTCGGAGAAGGTTCGCAACCTCGAGCTTGGTTGGGGCCTCAACGCCGCGACCGGCGAGTACGTGGACATGCTCAAGGCCGGCATCATCGACCCGGCGAAGGTGACGCGTTCGGCGCTGCAGAACGCGGCTTCGATCGCGGGTCTCTTCCTCACCACCGAGGCTGTCGTCGCGGACAAGCCGGAGAAGGCTTCTGCCGCTCCGGCCGGCCCCGGCGGCGGAGACATGGACTTCTGACAGACAGTCCACTTTGGAGGCGCCGCGGTCCGTTGGACCGCGGCGCTTTCGCTTACTGCGCCTTGATCATGAACTTAAGTTCATGATGGACGGCGTGTCGCTACTCCCAGCGTCTTGGTCAATTCAAAGGCGGGTCACATGGATTCGAGTTCGCGGCCCTTGGTTTCTCGCACGGCTTTCAGTACGAAGATGAAGGCTAGTAGGGCGAAAGTGGCGTAGAGGCCGTACGCGAAGGACAGGCCGATATTGGAGAGCGCCGGGAAGGTCGCCGTGATCAACCAGTTCGCCACCCACTGGGCTGCCGCGGCAACGGCCAATGCGGTCACCCGGATGACGTTGTTGAACATCTCGCCGAGCAGGACCCAGACCACGGGTCCCCAGCTCATTCCAAAGGCGACCACGTAGAGATTGGCCGCCACCAACGCGATCTTGCCGATGGTCGGGTCCAGGTGCGCTTGGCCGGCGGCGTCGAGCGTCGCATGGGAGAAGCACCAAGCCATGGTGCCGAGCGTGAGGACCATGCCGGCCGCACCGATGAGCAGCAACGGTTTGCGGCCGATCTTGTCGATCAGCGAGATCGCGATGAGGGTGGTGGCGATATTGGTGACACTCGTGATCACCGTGATCAGCAAGGAGTTCGATTGGCTGAAGCCGACGGACGCCCAGAGCGACGAAGAGTAGTAGAAGATCACGTTGATGCCGACGAACTGCTGGAAGACCGAGAGCAGAATTCCTACCCAGACAATCGGCAACAGGCCGAACTTGGGTCCACGAAGATCGGACAACTGGACCTGATCCCGGGCGCCGCGCACGGTTTCCTTGATCTCGGCGATCTTCTGTTCGACGTTGCCACCGAGCACTCGCTTCAGGACGGTGCGGGCTTCGGGGATCCGGCCGCGGCGGACCAGGTACCGCGGAGATTCCGGTATCTGTAAGGCAAGGACGCCATAGGCGACGGCCGGGATCACCGCCGAGACGAACATCCAGCGCCACGCCGGCCCGCCCCAGGGCACGTCGGCGGCCGGACTCCCACCCGCGGCTTCGGCCAGAAGGTAGTCGACGAGCAGCGCAACAAAGATGCCGGTGACGATGGCCAGCTGTTGGAGTGAGCCGAGGCGCCCGCGCATATGGGCGGGGGCGATCTCGGCGATGTAAGCGGGTGCGATCACGCTGGCCGCACCGACACCCAAGCCGCCAATGATGCGCCAGACGGTCAGATCCCATGGGGTGAAGGCAAGGCCGGAACCTATGGAACTGACGATGAACAGGATGGCGGCGATCAGCATGACCCGCACCCGGCCGAGGCGATCGGCCAGCGGCCCGGCGAACCAGGCTCCGACAGCGCAGCCGAGCAGTGCTGAGGAGACGACAAAGCCGAGCACCACCTTGTTGAGGTGGAATGTCTGCTCGAGCGCGTCAACGGTGCCGTTGATGACCGACGTGTCGTAGCCGAAGAGGAAACCACCGACCGCTGCTGCGGCCGAAATCATGATCGCCGGCCCGGCGTGGTGTGTGGTTACCGCTTCCTCGCGCTGCACTCCCTCATCCTGCCCGACGAAACGGGCGGTTTAGAGCGGTTTGTCGAAGAGGAAGAACACGCGCTCGATAAAGGCGTCCACAGCGTTGGCGTAGAAGGGAACGGGGCCGACCCAACCGATCTGGGCCCGGGTCAGGCCCAGGGCCGCCTGGTCGTCGAGGCAGCTGCGCAGTAGCAGACCGCCTAGGCCGAGGCCGGCCGCGGCGGGGAGAGTGCCCATCGGCCCGAACCAGCTTGGGCGGCAACCACCCCAGGCGGCGAAGGCGACTGGGGCGTTGTCGCGCAACGCAATGTGTACGCCGCCCGCTCCGGTCACGGCTCGGTCCACTTCGGCCGTCCACGCCGGACCCCATTGCGCGTTCACGACGGGCAGGAGGAGCTCCAGGTCGTCCTTCCCAGCCCGGCGAACCTCGACATCCGGTGGCAGCGGGCGTTCCTTTGCCGGCTGCCGAGGTGGGAGGGGAGCGGTCATGTTCCATGCGGTGCGGTTATGCGTGTACCCGGCCGAGGTGAGCGCGCAAACCGCTGCCGTGTAACGAACATCGACTCCGGGCCAGGCATAGTCCGGCGGGTTGCCGGCCGCCTTGATCGAGGTGAACCCGAGCCTACGAAGCTTCTCCTCCAGCTCTTCCAGGAGCCCGCGGGCGATGCCCTGACGCCGATGCGCCGGATCCACCAGCAAGAGGTCCAGGTGGGCGGTGGTGGAATCCTTGTGGCTGGCGCTGCCGAGGGCCACCCCGATCAGCTCGCCATCCTCATAGTGAACGGCCGCATGGCCGTGCCGCGTGACAGCGGTGACGATCGCGTCGGCCTCAGCGGCATCCTCCGGGAGCAGGCATCGCCGAGCCAGGTCGACTATCGCGGTGTGGTCCACAGCTACGCTCCAGCCTGCTGCACGGCTCGGGCGGCGTTGACAATCCCGGCGCCCCCATCCTCCAAATCACCGCACGTCGGGCTGCCTTCGACTGGCGTTGCGCTGCCACGCAGCAGGCTATAGGTGCCTTCAATGTCGCCCACCAGCTCGGGGTGGACCGACCAGAGCAGAGCGATCACGCCAGCCACATGTGGTGTGGCCATGGAGGTGCCGTCCAGACGGTCGTAGGTGTTGTGCGGCATGGCCGACAGAACCTGAGCGCCGGGAGCGGCTACGTCCGGCTTACCGGAGGCCGGTTGCCCACGGCTGGAGAAGTCGGTGATGGCTCCTTGTTCGTTGACAGCGGCGACGGTGAACGCAGACGGGTCCACAGCGGGCGGGTCGTCGATCGACCCACATCGTGGGCCCTCGTTGCCGGCGGCTGCCACGAAAGCTATTCCGGCCGCGGCAAGGGCATCGGTCGCCGGGCGGGTCAGCTCGATGTCGCAACCCTCCAACGCGGGGCAACCCCAGGAGTTGGTAAGCACATGGGCGGCGCGAGCTGGGCGTCCGTCCTTGAAAGGGTTGCCGCCCTTGGCAAACGGAGCCAGCATGAACTGCATGCAGTCGAGGTAGTACGACGGGCTGCCCATATTGCGGTCCAGGTTGACGCACCCTATCCATTGCGCCTCGGGAGCGACCCCGATCAGTTGTCCGCCAACGGCTGTACCCAGGGTGTGCGTTCCGTGCCCTTGGCTGTCGACGGGGAAAGTGGTGCCATCCCAAGGGTCATACCAGGAATCGTCTCCGCCGCGATATCCGGGGGCGAGCGCGGGGTGCTGACCGTCCACTCCGGAGTCGGAGGTCCCGACGACGATTCCCTTGCCCTGCCCGCGTTGCCACACCTCGGGAGCGCCGACCATTTCGATATTCCACTGTGGACGGTCCGGCGGCTCCTTGACCGCACCGGCCGTGGCGGGACGAGTTCGTGGCAGCGGTCGGAGACGCTGATCCAGCAGCACCCGGTCGACATCGTCGCGCAGCTCGAGCCAGGCGCGGACCTCCGGACCACCGGCCACTCTGATCGCGTTGATCAGGTAGTAGGGCTGGTAGCCCAGGCGAAACCGCTCGAGCTCGGCGCGCAAGGGAGCTTGAGTGCGCTCGGCGTGCTCGACCAGTCGCTGGTAGACGGCAGCCACCCGGGCATCACGGCCACTGCCGAGGCCGGTGGTCGTGGGCAGACCTTCGAGCGAGGCCTGCTCCTTCAACACCACGAATAGCTGATCGCCGTAGAGGCCGGGCTGGCCCGCAAACGCATACAGCGCACCGGCTCCGAGCGCCACGACGGTTGCTGCGACGGCCGCGACCGGCTGTCGCGTGCGGGCGAGCAGATTGCTTCCGAGGCCGTAGAAGAGGCCGGCAACGAGCGCCCCGATCCAGGCCACCGCGCCTGCGACGATGGCGAAGAAGGGCACGTCTCCTTCGATCAGGAAGATGTTGATCTCAACTGGATCGAAGAAGGCGAGCGGGCCGAAGGCGGCGATGCCGATCAGCGGCCCGGCGTTTCGCAATGCGGCCGCGGCGAAGCCCAGCGGAGGCAGGACGACCAACAGCAGGAGCTGGGCGCCGTCGCCACCCGCGCCGGCACCTACTAGGGCGAGTGTTACGCCCGCGACCAGACCGCCGAGCATGATGCGTTTGGCTTTGCCGGGCTCAAAAGCGTCCCAGAACTTATCGTCCAATATGGAGGCTACGAGAGCACCCAGCGCGACCGCAGCGGCGATTGCGAGCAGCGTGTCCAGCCAGCCGCCGAGGGCACCCACCCAGAGGAACGGTGCCAGCACAAGGAGCCCGGCGACGACTCCCCATAGGGAGAAGCCGGTTGGGGAACGACGACGCAGCAGGACGGCCGCAAGCCCGGCCCAGACGGCGAGGGCGAACAGGTACCACTCGTTCTCCGTGCCCGGAATCGCCCGCAGGCCGGTACCAAGGCCAAGTGCCACAGCCCCGATGCTCCAAACCCGACCCGCCTCGCGGGCCGGCTGGTAGCGCGGGATCAGTGCCAGGGCGAGAGCCGGGGCACCTGCCAGCAGCATCGCGACCGCACCGATGATCGGCCACGTGATCCCCGGCAGCTCGAGCCCCAGGGCTAGCAGTAGCTGGGAGGTTATCCAGCCGCCGAACTGGCTCAGTACGGCCACGAACACGGCCCAGATCCCGACCGCCACGGCGGCGACAATGGCACCGGCAGGTGAGTCGGGTCTTGAGGGAGCGACTGGCAGTGTCACCCTCGCAAGGTACCGTGGGCGGGTGCGCGATCGCAGCGAGTCCCGCTACGCAGCAGGCGCCCTGTCACCTCAGCGGCGTGAGTCAGACCTGCGCAGGCTTCGCGAGGAAGAGTTCGATGTGCTCGTGATCGGCGGCGGGGTCACCGGTGCCGGAGCGGCGCTCGACGCGGCTTCCCGCGGTTTGAAGGTGGCCCTGATCGAGGTCAATGACCTGGCCAGCGGCACCTCATCGCGATCGTCCAAGCTCATTCACGGCGGGCTGCGCTATCTGGAGCAGCTGGAGTTTCCGCTGGTGCACGAGGCACTGCGGGAGCGGGGTCTGCTCGCGACACTGCTCGCCCCGCATCTGGTGCGCCCGGTGCCGTTCCTGGTGCCGCTGCCGCAGGAGGCCGTGGTCAAGAAGGTGTGGCGCCGGCTCTATTACGGCGCCGGAGTCGCCCTCTATGACGCGTTCGCCGGGATCATCCGGCAGGGCCGGGGCATGCCCCTGCACAAGCACTTGAGTGCCGGGGGAGCGCGGCGGCTATTCCCTTCCCTGCGGGAGGCCACGACCGCGGGCGCGATCCGTTACTACGACGGCCAGGTGGATGACGCGCGCTTCGTCGTGACGCTCGCCCGCACCGCAGCGAGTCTGGGCGCGGCCGTGGTGACCGGCGTTTCGGCGCGTGGCCTGGTGCGCGATGCCCGCGAGGTGACGGGGATGACGGTCGCCGACGTCTCAGCGAGCGGCCCGGCTGCGACTGGCCCAGCCGGCTCGCGCGGTGAAAACGTCTCAGCGAGCGGCCCGGCTGCGAGCGGCCCAGCCGGCTCGCGCGGTGAAAACACAGCCAACGAGTGGACCATCCGCGCCAGGACGGTGATCGCAGCGACCGGGGTATGGAGCAGTGACGTGTCGTCCTGGCTGCCCGACGCACGGGTCGGGCTGCGGGTCCGCGCCTCCAAGGGTGTGCATCTGGTCGTGCCGCGGTCAGCCATCACGGGCGAGGTCGGGCTGATCCTGCGTACCCCCAAATCGGTCTTGTTTGTGATCCCTTGGGGCGGTCATTGGATCATCGGCACCACCGATACCGAGTGGACCTATGATCGCGCACATCCGGCTGCCTCGGCCAAGGACATCGAATACCTGCTGGATGAGGTCAATCAGGTGCTCGAGCGTCCACTCACGACTGCCGACATCGAGGGCGTCTATGCCGGGCTGCGCCC
>DPJL01000140.1 GCA_003543035.1 Micromonosporaceae bacterium
ATCTACGAACTCCTCTTATCGAATACCACGATCACAAACACCGGTAGGGCAAGGAGAAGCACAGCGGTTAGCGCGACGCTCAGCGAGACAGAGGGAGCAAGGTTCCAGATCAGGAAGAGTGCTGCCAGCGCACCAACCACGATCCCGGCGCGCTCTCCACGGCTGCGGCGCGCCAGCAGCCTGCCTGTGCTGCGTTTGCGCCACTCCTGCAGGGTGATCTTGCGCCACCACTCGCGCCGCTTCTTACGCCTGACTTCCTCGCGGGCGCGCTTCTCCAGCACTCGCTGCATATGAAGCTCTCGCTCCGCACGCCGCAGCTTGCGCACCTTAGCCATTGAGAGTCTGCACCCAGTTCATGAGCAGCTGAGCCCCGACGGCTCCGGACTTCTCCGGGTGGAACTGGGTTACGGCCAGCGGGCCACGCTCGGCGGCGGCCACAAAGGTCGCGTGCTCGTGGGTCGTGGTGGTCACGAGGGCCACCGCGTCCAGGTCGGCATTTGGCGTCACCGCGTAAGAGTGCACGAAGTAGGCTCGGGCATCCGCGGCGACCCCGTCGAAAAGCTCTGACTCGGCCGGAGCGTCCAAGATGTTCCAGCCCATGTGCGGCACGCGCTTCGCGGCCAGCCGCGTCACCGCACCGGGAAGCAGCCCGAGGCCCTTGGTAACCAGCCCGTGCTCGTCGCCGGAGTCGAACATGATTTGCGCGCCCACACAGATTCCGAGCACCGGCCTGCCTTCGGCGACGCGAGTGGCGATCATCGGACCGGCACCCGCCTGGTCGATCCCGGTCATGCAAGCGGCGAAGGCGCCGACCCCAGGAACGACGAGACCGTCGGCCTCAGCGGCAAGCGCCAGATCGGAGGTTACGGTCACTTCGGCAAAGGCGGCGAGGGCCCGCTCAGCCGAGCGAAGGTTGCCGGAGCCGTAATCGAGAACTACGACCGACCTCATAAGACGCCCTTTGTTGACGGGATTCCGCCGCCCACAAGGGAAACCGCCTCACGCAACGCCCGGGAGACCGCCTTGAACTGGGCCTCGACCACGTGATGCGCGTCAGGGCGCTGACCCGGGCGAGAGGCGCGTAAAACGTTGACATGCAAGGTGATCCGGGCCGTCTGGCCGAACGACTCGAAGATGTGCCGGGTCATGCTCGTCGGATAGACCGGGCCGATGTAGGGCGCCAGGTCGAGCGGCTCGTCATGCACGATGTAGGGCCGGCCGGAGAGGTCGACCGCCGCTTGCACGAGCACCTCGTCCATCGGGATCACCGCATCGCCATAACGGCGGATGCCTGCCTTGTCCCCCAACGCTTGTGCGAAGGCCTCGCCCAGCGCCAGTGCGGTGTCCTCCATCGTGTGGTGCGCGTCGATCTCGAGGTCGCCCTCGGTCTGCACGGTGAGGTCGAAGCCGCCGTGCCGGGCGATCTGGTGCAGCATGTGGTCGAAGAAGCCGACTCCGGTGCTGATGCTCGCCTGCCCGGTGCCGTCGAGGTCGATCTCGACCTTCACCGAGGTTTCCTTGGTAGCGCGCTCAACGCGTCCAATCCTCATCGAATCTCCTTCATAGCGTTGAGAAACGCGTCGGTCTCCTCGGGTGTACCAGCGGTCACTCGCAACCATCCGGCCAGACCGACATCGCGCACCAGCACTCCTCGATCGAGCAAGCGTTGCCACGCAACCTTCTGATCGTCGAACCGTCCGAAGAGGACAAAGTTGGCATCGGACTCGGCTGCCTGCCACCCATCGGCTCGAAGCGTGGCGACGATGCGGTCGCGTTGCTGTTTGATGACCTCGACCGTGCCGAGCAGAGCGTCAGCGTGGGCGAGCGCGGCGCGGGCGGCAGCCTGCGTTAGCGCGGAGAGGTGGTATGGCAGCCGAACCAGTTGCACCGCCTCGACTATCGAGGGATGTGCCGCCAGATATCCGAGCCGGGCTCCGGCAAAGGCGAAGGCCTTGCTCATCGTGCGGGTCACGATGAGATTGGGATAGGAGTCCAAAAGCGACAGTGCGCTGGGTGTACCTGGCCGGCGGAACTCCGCGTACGCCTCGTCCACGACGACCAAGCCCTGCTTCTCCTTGAGCACAGCCTCGGCGATGTCGAGGTCGAGCGCCGTCCCGGTGGGATTATTCGGCGAGCACAGCAATGTCACGTGGGGCCGGTGCAGCCGCACCTGTTCCACAGCACGCTCTTTGGACAGGCCGAAGTCGGCATCGCGGCCACCGTCGACCCACGTGGTCGCAGTGCCCAATGCCAGCAACGGGTGCATCGAGTAGGCCGGGCCGAAACCGAGCGCGGTGCGACCGGGGCCGGCAAAGGCTTGCAACAGCTGCTGTTGCACCTCGTTGGAGCCGTTGGCCGCCCAGACCTGATTCGCTTGTACGCCAAGGTATGCGGCGAGGTCGGTCCTTAGCGCGACCGCGTCGCGATCGGGATAACGGTTCAGCCCGCGCACCTCGTCGGCGAGTGCCTTCTCGATGGCGTCGGCCACCTCATCAGGTACCCGATAGGCATTCTCGTTGGTGTTGAGACGGACCGGCACATCAAGCTGAGGCGCACCATATGCGCTGCGCCCCTGTAACTCCTCGCGTAGAAACTCGCTCACGATGCGAACCTCGCTGAGACGGCCTCGCCGTGCGCGGGCAGATCCTCCACATTGGCCAGTGCGACCACGTGGTGAGCGACATCGCGCAAAGCCTCCTCGGTGTACTCGATCAGGTGCACCCCACGCAGGAAAGACTGCACGCTCAACCCACTGGAGTGGCGAGCGCACCCGCCGGTGGGGAGCACGTGATTCGACCCCGCGCAGTAGTCGCCCAGAGATACCGGCGAATATGCACCCACGAAAACGGCTCCGGCATTGCGGACGCGGAGAGCGAGCGCGCGGGCATCCTTCGTCTGGATTTCGAGATGCTCAGCCGCATAGGCGTCAACGACTTGGAGCCCTTGCTCCACATCGGACACCAGCACGACTCCCGACTGGGATCCACTGAGCGCGGCGGTGATGCGCTCGACGTGCTTTGTCGCTCTCACCTGCACGTCAAGCTCCCGCTCGACGGCATCAGCGAGCGAAGCGGAAGACGTGACCAGGATGCTGGCGGCCAGCGGGTCGTGCTCGGCCTGGCTGATCAGGTCGGCGGCCACGTGCCGGGGGTCGGCCGTGTCGTCGGCCAGGATGGCGATCTCGGTCGGGCCCGCTTCCGCATCTATCCCGACCACTCCCCGGACGAGGCGCTTGGCCGCGGTCACCCAGACGTTGCCCGGCCCGGTGATCATGTCGACCGGCGCGCACTCCTCGGTGCCGTAGGCGAGCATCGCCACCGCCTGAGCGCCTCCCACCGCGTACACCTCGTCCACGCCCAAGAGGGCGCACACCGCGAGCACGCGCGCGTCGGGAAGGCCGGTCTCCTTCTGCGGCGGGCTGCACACGACCAGCTGCTCGACGCCGGCTATCTGGGCCGGGACCACGTTCATGATCACCGTCGACGGGTACATGGCCAGGCCACCGGGGACGTAGAGGCCGACCCGCTCGACCGGGATCCAGCGCTCGGTCACCGTGCCGCCTGGGACCACCTGCGTGGTGACCTCGCTTCGGCGCTGATCCTCGTGCACCTTCCGGACCCGGGTGATGGCCTCCTTGAGCGCGGCCTCCACCTCTGGCTCGAGCTTCTGCCGCAGAGCGGACGCGGGCACGCGCAGCTGCTCCAACCGAACGCCGTCGAACCGCTCTGTGGCCTCGATGACCGCCGACGTCCCATGATCACGGACGCCTTCCACGACCGGGCGGATCTGCTCCACCGCATGCGAAATGTCGAACTGCGCGCGCGGCAGCAGCTTGCGCGGATCAGCCATGGACGTTCGTAGATCAATGCGGCTCAGCACCCGGTAAAGTCTAGTTCGCCGGTGACCTGCGGCCCGCGGGAGCCCAGGCAATGGGACAGTAGTCTCGGTGATGTGACCGGCACACTCCCGCTCTTCCCTCTGGGGACGGTGCTCTTCCCCGGCCTCGTGCTGCCGCTGCACATCTTCGAGGACCGGTGGCGGGCACTCGTCCGGTACCTGCGCGACCTTCCCGACGGCACTCCGCGCGAGTTCGGCGTGGTCGCCATCGACCGGGGACTTGAGGTCATGCCGCCCCCAACCGACGGTGTTTCCACGTCGGAGGTGGTGGTCCACGAGGTTGGCTGTGTCGCCCAGGTAAGGCAGATCACCGAGCATGCCGACGGGCGCTTCGACATCGTCACCGTCGGCGCGCGCCGCTTCCGGATCACCGGGTTCATCCCGACTCAGTTCCCTTATCCGGTTGCCGGGGTCGAGTGGCTGCCCGAGCCCGAGCCTGACGCGATCGCCGACAGCCTCGTACCGCGGGTGATCGCGTCCTTCCGCGAGTACCTGGGGGTGCTCCGCGGCGGCCCCGATGATCGGCTCCCGGACGACCCGGTGGTCTTGTCCCACCTGGTTGCCGCGACCGCATCGCTGACCGTGGCCGACCGGCAGGCGCTGTTGAGCGCACCCGATCCGGCGACTCGATTACGAGGTGAGCTGAAGCTGCTGGCCCGCGAAACCGCACTGGTGCGCGAAATCCGCGCGGTGCCGGCCACTCTGGCTCAGCTCGGCCCTACTCCATCGCAGAACTGACCGGGATCACCGGCTGCGGCTCGACTTCTTCTTCCTCTTCGCGGCGCAGACCGGGCCAACGCGACCACCCCGCCAGCAGGGTGTACCCGACAACCCCGCCCAGAGCGGGGACCAGAAGGTCACCGCCGCTCAAGGTAAAGCATCTGTCCAAAAAGGGCAGACAGTTACGGGTGTCGGTGACCGCCAGATCGATCGGCCGCTCGACGATGTCGCCCAGTTTCGCCTCAGCCACGCGCTTTTGGTAGCTCTGGTCGGCAATGTCGATGCCAACCTTCCAAGCCACGAATGCGGCGGCGATCGCGCCCAGGATCAGGCCGATCAGCTGTAACGGGCCGCGCTTGCTTCGGGCCAGGTGCCACACGAGCACCGCAGCGATGATGCCGAAAGCGAAGCCGAGTATGACGAACCAGCCGTCCGCCGCCACCGGCTGCTCGGGATCGGGGCCCAGATAGGCGAGGCCCCCCTCGACCTTCTTCAATGGCAGGGGCGGGGCGACCAGGTACCAGACGAAGCCGAGCGCGACCCCGCCGGTGCCCACCGCGAGGGCCACGATCAGCGCCGAACCCAGTTCCCTTTTCGCCACCACCGGCAGATCCTATCCACCGCCTCGCTGCTGTTAGGTTGTTAGGGTGTCGGAACGGTCGTTTGTCCATCTCCACGTTCACACCGAGTACTCCATGTTGGACGGCGCCGCCCGGTTGAAGTCGCTCTTCAGCGAGACCAGCCGGATGGGGATGCCCGCGCTCGCGATGACCGACCACGGCAACATGTACGGGGCCTACGACTTCTACAAGCAGGCGACCGCGGCCGGGGTCAAACCGATCATCGGTGTTGAGAGCTATGTGACCCCGAACACGTCCCGGTTTGAGAAGACCCGGGTGCGCTGGGCCGAGGGCGGGGAGAACGACGTCTCCGGCGGTGGTGCCTATACCCACATGACGATGCTGGCGGCCGACGCCGACGGGTTGCGCAACCTGTTCCGGATGCAGTCCATGGCGTCGCTGGAGGGGTACTACTTCAAGCCTCGCGCTGACCGTGAGCTTTTGCAGCGGTACGGGAAGGGGATCATCGCCACGACCGGCTGCCCGTCGGGCGAGATCCACACCTGGCTGCGGATCGGCAATTTCGAGAAGGCTTGCGCCTCTGCGGCGGAGTTCCAGGACATCTTCGGCAAGGACAACTTCTTCCTTGAGCTGATGGATCACGGGCTGAACATCGAGAACGTGATCCGCAAGGATCTGATCGCGCTCGGGAAACGCTTGGGGCTCAAGGCAATTGCCACCAACGACCTGCACTACACCTTCCCCGAGGACGCCGACGCGCACGAGGTGCTGCTCTGCGTGCAGAGCGGGTCGACGCTAGCGGATCCGAAGCGGTTCAAGTTCGATGCGCGCGATTTCTACCTCAAGTCCCCGGCCGAGATGCGCAAGCTGTGGGATCACGAGGTCGCCGACGCCTGCGACAACACGCTGCTGATCGCCGAACGGATCGAGGACTACAAGGAGGTCTTCGTCTCCCGCAACCTGATGCCGTCATTCCCGGTGCCTGAGGGCTATACCGAGGACACTTGGCTGCGCGAAGAGGTCCACCGCGGCCTGCGCGAAAGGTACCCGAACGGGGTGCCGGAAGACCGGCTGCGCCAAGCCGACTACGAGCTCGATGTCATCTGCAAGATGGGCTTCCCCGGCTACTTCCTCGTGACCGCCGACCTGTGTTCCTACGCCCGCAGCGAGGGCATCCGGGTCGGCCCGGGCCGTGGTTCGGCCGCCGGTGCCCTGATCGCCTACGCGCTGCGGATCACCGAGCTCGACCCGATCGAGCACGGCCTGCTCTTCGAACGGTTCCTCAACCCCGACCGCATCTCGATGCCCGACATCGACATGGACTTTGACGAGCGCCGGCGCGGCGACATGATCAGGTACGCCACCGAGCGCTGGGGCGAGGAACGCGTCGCCCAGATCATCACCTACGGCACGATCAAGGCCAAGGCCGCGGTCAAGGACGCCGCCCGGGTGCTCGGTTACCCCTTCGCGATGGGCGACAAGATCACCAAGGCGATGCCGCCGCCGGTGATGGGTAAGGACGTTCCGCTTACCGGCATCTTCGACCCGAATCACAACCGCTATTCCGAAGCGGCCGAGTTCCGCCAGCTTTACGAGAGCGACAACGACGTCCGCAAGGTCGTCGACACCGCCAAGGGGCTCGAGGGTCTGAAACGTCAGGTCGGCGTACACGCGGCCGGCGTGATCCTCTCGGGTGAACCCCTGGTCGACGTGCTGCCGATCTGGCGCCGCGATCAGGACGGCGCGATCATCACCCAGTGGGACATGGGTGCCTGCGAAAACATCGGCCTGCTCAAGATGGACTTCCTCGGCCTGCGCAACCTCACCGTGATGGAGGACTGCCTCGAGGGGATCAAGGCCAACCGCGGCGTCGATCTGGTGCTCGAAGAGCTCAAGCTCGATGACAAGGCCACCTATGAGATGGTCGGCCGGGGCGACACCCTCGGCGTGTTCCAGCTCGACGGCGGGCCGATGCGCTCATTGCTGCGGGCCATGGCACCGGACGGGTTCGAGGACATCTCCGCCGTGCTCGCGCTCTACCGACCCGGGCCGATGGGCGCCAACGCGCACAACGACTACGCCGACCGTAAGAACGGCCGCAAACCCGTTGTCCCCATTCACCCTTCGCTAGAGGAGCCGTTGTCGGAGATCCTCGGTGACACCTATGGCTTGATCGTGTACCAGGAACAGGTCATGGCGATCGCGCAGAAGCTTGCCGGGTACACCCTGGGGGCCGCGGATCTGCTCCGCCGCGCGATGGGCAAGAAGAAGAAGGAGATCCTCGACAAGGAGTACATCCCGTTCTCGGAAGGCATGCGCACCAACGGTTATTCCGATGCGGCGATCAAAACCCTGTGGGACATCCTGGTCCCCTTCTCCGACTACGCCTTCAACAAGGCGCACACCGCCGGATACGGCCTCGTCAGCTATTGGACCGCATACCTCAAGGCCAACTACCCGGCCGAATACATGGGCGCACTGCTCACCAGCGTCGGCGATGACAAAGACAAGTCAGCCGTGTACCTGGCCGAATGCCGCCGGATGGGCATCAAGGTGCTCCCGCCGGACGTAAACGCTTCTCGCGCAAGGTTCTCCGCGGTCGGCGATGACATCCGCTTCGGCATGGCCGCCGTTCGCAACGTGGGCGTCAACGTGGTCGACGCCGTTGTCCGCGCCCGCAAAGAGCACGGTGCCTTCACCGACTTCTACGACTTCCTCCGCAAAGTCGACGCGGTCGCCTGTAACAAGCGCACCATCGAATCGCTTATCAAGGCAGGCGCTTTCGACTCGCTCGGGCACACCCGCAAAGGCCTGCTCTCCATCCACGCCGACGCCATCGACTCGTTCATGGACGTCAAGCGCAACGAAGCGATCGGTCAGTTCGACCTCTTCGGTTTCGGTGGCGCGGAAGAAACCAGCGTCATCGCCAATCCGCCGATCCCGGACAGCGAATGGGACAAGACCGATCTGCTTGTCTTCGAGCGGGAAATGCTCGGCCTCTATGTCTCCGACCACCCGCTGTTCGGCCTCGAGCGCGTGCTCGCCGGAGCCGCCGACTTTTCCATCTCGGCGCTCAACGAAGAAGGCGCCGTCTCGGACGGGCAAGTGATCAACCTGGCCGGCATCCTCTCCGGCGTACAGCGGCGGATCACCAAGCAGGGCAAGGCATGGGCCTCGGCCTCACTCGAAGACCTCGATGGCGCGGTCGAAGTCCTCTTCTTCCCCGCCACCTATGAGCTAATCGGCCAGTACATCGCCGAAGACGCCATAGTCGTGGTCAAAGGCCGAGTCGACCGCCGCGATGAGCAGGCCCGCATCATGGCGATGGATCTGTCCATTCCGGACATCAGCATCGCGAGCGCGAGCGATGAGGCGCCGATTCTCGTTACGCTGCAAGCGACCCGGTGTACTCCGCCCATCGTGACCAAGCTGAACGACGTGATCGCGGCGCACCCCGGCCAGTGCGAAGTCCACCTGCGCTTGATGACCGGCGGCAAGTCCACGACCTACCGTCTCGGCCCGCAGCGCGTCGATGCCAGCACCGCCCTCATGGCCGACCTCAAAGCCTTGCTGGGCGCCAGCTCCGTCGGCTTTTCCCGCTAACGCTCCTCCTTCGCGTCGATCATGAACTTA